>CAYPNO010000140.1:0-2657 GCA_964411865.1 uncultured Desulfuromonas sp.
CAGAGATGCTGCAAAAAGCCTCACTTGCGTAGACAATTTTGCCTTTAAGGTCGGTTTGGGAGATCAACACGTTCGCATCTACTATCTTTATATAACGCTTCAGTTCATGCTCGGCATGCTTAGTGGCGGTAATATCGCGCTGAGCCCCAAAATGACCGGTTATGGCCCCGTCTTCATTGTAAATACAGCGGTAGTCTCCCTCGATTATTATACTGCTGCCATCACTACGTTTTTCGGTGGTTTCAATATGCAGACACCCGTGATCAAACAGATGGCGCCACAGGCGTCTGCCCTCGGCCAAATCGTGCGAAAAAAAATCTGTCGGGGTGCGCCCGAGCATATCTTCTTCCGCAATCTGATATTGGGTCAGAACCGCCTCGTTGACCCTGGTTATGCGCTGATGGGCAAATACGTGGTCAAGCAGCTGCTCGCGTTCGACAGAATCCGCATTGGCCCAGTCCATCGGGGAGTCAAGCATCATGAAGAAAAATCCATCCAGAGATTGCGCAAAAAACAAATCAAGGAGGCTCTTGTTCTCTTCAATCTCCATCTGCAATTTCTTTTGGGAGGTAATATTTTTATACACACCTCGATACCCGACAAACCTGCCTGATCGGTTAAAAATAGGGACGACAGTAGCGCGCAGACATACCCGGGCTCCGCTAGCATGTGTATGCCAAACCTCCAGATCGGTCAGAGTCTGTCCTCTCTCACGAGAGTGGACAAGGGAGCGTTTAAACGCTACACGGTGGTCTTTTACCACGGTGGCGCTGAGTTTTACCCCCTTCAACTCAGATGGAGACCAACCCAAAATCTCCTCCACCTGGCCTGCCGCCATGGTGAAACGAGTCTCTGCATCAGTCTCCCATATCCATCCGGATGAATTCATAAGGATATCGCGCAGGCGTTTTTCGCTGGTTTCAAGGGCAAGGGTGGTTTTAAGTTTCGATAGACTTACCCCTAAAAGCAGGGCTCCTAACAGCACAAATCCGCTATGAACAAACCACACCAGCCGCGAACTCAGAGCAGGTACAACCGTGGCGCGCGCGGCCATCTCCCATTCCACCCCAGGCAGTAAAACAACCGTGCTAACCGAATCCGGGGCAGAAAACAGTTCTTCCTCTCCCCAAAACACCTTGTGCGCAGAACTCTGGCGTAAGGCTATATCAATTCCAAGTTCAGCCGAGCGGGCCCCCACCTGCTTAAAGAGGGCATCACTATCTATTACAGCCGAAACTATCCCCCAGAACTTGCGCTGCTGTTCGGCGCCACTAAACACCGGCATCCGCCCGACAATTCCAGTTCCTCCCTGAACTAGAGGAATCGGCCCATCAACCACCATAGTTTCTTGTTCGAGTGCCGTACGTACTGCAACCCATTGATTCGGCAGATCACGATAGTTCAACCCCATAAGGACTTCGTTGCCCTTCTGCGGATATGCAAAGCGAATAACAGCATTGGGGCCGGCTATCAAGTTCAGGAGGTGATTGCGATGCCGCATCACCTCGCTACTGATACGCTTGAATTCCTCTTGATCCAGTTCGGGATGAACCGCGATGTAGGAAGCCAATGAGCGCATAAGGAGCAAGCTTGAATTAACCCTGGAATCCAGAAGAGAGCGCACCTGATCAAGATGCGCCTGTGTGCGTTGCCTGTGCTCTATCCGATGCTCATGGCGTATCACCTGCAGCGTTAGATAGTCAACTCCAACGCACAGTGAACACACGGCGATGATGGAGTAGATAATTCGTTTTACAGACACCATTGAATAGATACTCCTGCGCTATATACCGCCATTGGACAATACACCTGGCTGCCATGACAAACAGTGGCAAGAACCGAACTTACAGAGGGAGTAAGACCTTAAAATAGTTAGTACCGACCCGCAACTCAAAAGAGACGCTAACTATTCCGACATTATACATTAGCGCAAAAACGTCACGTACAAAAAGCAAAAACTCATCAGCACCAAAAACAGCATCCCCGCCCAACTTAACACGGTAAGAAAAACCCCCGGTTTTTGCTTGTCAGGCACGTTGCTACCGCTCATCACTCGGTAATTCATGTACGCAAGTGCGGGTGAGGTCATGAAGGAGATAACCGCTGCAAAGGCAAGCAACTGGAGCAGGTTACCGACACAGAACATCACGATTACGCAAGCAACGGCCACCGAAAACACCACCCAGATCTTATGAATTAAGCGAAATTGTTTACTGGGGAGATTCCACAGCAACGAACAGCACGCCGCCAACGAGCGTGGATATCCATCCAAAACGGCAACCGACGTGCTGAACATGGTGCAAAATGCCGCCGAAAAGATCAGCGGACGTGACCAATTCCCGATATTGGCAGAATATAGTGTCACCAACTGTTTGGAAAATGCGATGCCGCTGCTAGAAAAGGTTTCCCCCGAACCGTACATAACCAATTTTCCCAACGCCACGAAAAAAACCGCGAGCACTGCTGCCATGATGTAACCGAGGTAAAAATCGATGGAGGCTTCGCGTGGGGTGGCGAAGTGACCCGTTTGCTCCTGCCGGCTGAACATCCACAGTGAAGACCACGCCGATAGATCAATCGGGGCTGGCATCCACCCAAGCAGCATGATCAAAAATGCAAATGAACCCCAAGTCCAAGGGCTGGGGCCGACAAAATCT
>CAYPNO010000140.1:2757-6402 GCA_964411865.1 uncultured Desulfuromonas sp.
CATGATCAAAAATGCAAATGAACCCCAAGTCCAAGGGCTGGGGCCGACAAAATCTACCGATGCAACGGGGCCACTGGCAAACGCGAGTCCGACGGCTACAAACGTGGTTAAAGAGAGGAAAATCACCACAATTTTAGCCACTGAATCAAGGAGTTTATACCTCCCAAACAAAATTACTCCCATGCACACGAGCAAAATAACTACTGTCACCGTGCGGGTATCGATACCTTCTAAACAATAGCCGGTTAACAAAGCGGCAGCGAGCATGGCAACCCCAGCGACATTGATCATCCCAGTCAAAAGATTTGTCAGGAGGAAAACATATAGATACGTCCGGCTGTGACGCTTATAGCCCGTCAGCAGGCTTTCCCCGGTGGCGGCGGTATAGCGCTGGCCATAGAGGAAAAAAGGAAATTTGAATAAATTTGCCAGCAAAATCAACCCGAGCAGACTCCAGCCATATTCAGCTCCGGCTCGGGTTGACCATACTAGGTGAGATCCGCCAATCGCCGCACAAGCCACGAGGATTCCGGGGCCTATCGCCTTCCATAGGTTGGAATAGCGCCCCTTGGATGAATCCGCTGCCAAGTGGCCTGGAGCCACTTCTGGCTGTTGTTGAGGCATACGCACGTCCTTAGTCTCTGTTTATAAAAACAGTGTCAGTTCATTGAGTCTTGAAGGGACAACTATATCCCCCGCAATAATTGCTTCCTGCGCGCGTAAGCATGCTGCCGCAACATCAGGCGCAAGGTTCGGGTTAGTCTCTGGCAACCCAACTGCGTTATCCGCTAGCGTCAGAGTGATAACTTCTCCCCCCGGGAATGTGCCCTGCAAGATGCTATCGATATAGCGATAGGTGGCGATATCCACGCGCTTCATGGCGGAGGTCAGAATCACCGATGTGCCGTTATCCAAAAGGCCGCTGCTGTATTGATCGGAATCAACACCGATGGCCCACACCTCTTCCCCCGCGCTTACCCGTTCCTTGGCTTCGTTGATGGCTCCGATGCCGACCAGACCTGCCGCAGAAAAAATGATATCGACGCCATTGGCATACATAGCCGCAGCCAGCGTTTGTCCTGCAGCCATGTCGGTGAAGTTCCCCTGATACAGGTAATTTTCATCTTTTAGTTCGGCGTTGGTGGCATAGATATGATTTGCATATTTCACCCCGGCTTTAAAGCCAACGCCGTAACGGATGACGGTGGGGATCTCCACGCCACCGATAAATCCAAGCTGGTTAGTATTTGTTGACAGGGCGGCAGCTACCCCCGCCAAGAACCCCGCCTCATGCTCGTTAAACAGAAGGCACACCGTATTGGGATGCGCGACGAAATCTTGATTTTCGGCGGTATGGGTGATCCCATCAATCAAAACAAAGGTTGTATCAGCAAACATCTGCGCTGCTGCGTGGATAACGGGCCCAAGCGCAAACCCTGGAGCAACGATGATCTCGTGGCCGGTATCATGCAAAGAGGTGATCGCGGCCAAGTAATCGCTCAGGTGTGTGCCCGCAGGCTGGAGGTAACTGGGAACAATGGTTCCGTGCTCGGCTTGATAGGTTACGATCCCTTCCCAAACTCCCTGATTAAATGACTTATCCTCGATGGTGCCCGTATCGGTTATCATTCCAACCTTGGTTGGATCGTCGTTGTGACTGTGTGAGGAGGAACAAGCACACAGGAGGAAGGCGCTCAAAGCCGTGGCGCACAATGCTGTCAGAATGTTTTTCATGTTGTTCCTTTTCCCGGGTTGGTGATTTTCTCGATAAAACTGATTAGCGCTGGGGAGTCTGGCAGACCCCCTTAAAATCTAACGAATCGAACGAATCTTGTTGCTAGAATCCAGCACGTAAAGGGTCTTACCGTCGGTAGTAATGCCGCCTAGACCATCGAACAGGGCAACGGAGTTCGCTCCATCGGTTGAGCCTCTGATCTCGGTATCACCTGCGAGTGTGGTCCATTCAGCGCTGGCAATAACAATCTTATGGATGATGTTGTTGAGATCAGTCACATAAAGGTTGGTGCCGTCCGTGGTGATGTTCATTGGAACCATAAACTGTGATTCTGTTTCACCATCTGGGTCGAAGCTGATGAAACTGCTTACCAGTGTCGTCACCTCGCCAGTAGCTATAGCGACCTGGCGGATTGAGTAGCTAGCGTTATCGACGACATAAGAGGTTCGTCCCATCGGTTGTGATCCCAAGCGGAGTCTTGAAGCTAGCGGCAACACCAATGCCGTCATCTGAACCGCTGTTACCGACGCTACCCGCGAGGGTCGTCACTGCACCGGTGGCAATCACAATCTGGCGAATCGTCAGATTGCCCGTGTCAGTCACATAGAGATTGGTGCCATCGGTGGTAATTCCGTAAGGGGCAAAAAACTCGGCACCACTGCCGCTGCCATCCATTGAACCATAACTTCCGGCGCTACCTGCCAAGGTAGTTACGGCGCCGCTAGCAATGCTGATCTGACGGATCGTACATTCGTTAGAGTCACACACATAGAGGTTAGTGCCATCGGTGGTGATTCCCGTCGGGAAACTAAACAAGGCGACAGAGGCGTCACCATCCATTGAGCCGTTAATCCCAAGGCGACCGCTCAGAGTCGTCATCTCGCCGGTGGCGATCTTGATTTTTTGGATCGTGCGGGTAACCAAATCGCTCACGTAGAGGTTAGTGCCATCGGTGGCAATATCTACAAATTGATGCTCGATCACTCCTGCAAACGTAACCACGCTATTTTCTGGCGTAGACACCTCCACACTACGGATCAGATTATTTCCATAATCACTCAGGTAAAGATTGCCCCCTACCCCAACAATCCCTCGGGGATCATCGAAGCGGGCTACAACACCAATGCCGTCGCTCGCTCCGCTTGTCATGGGGATTCCTGCCGCTGTCGTAACTTCACCGGTGGTGGTAACGACCTTCCGGAGCGTATTGTTTCCGGCATCGACAACGTAGAGATCTTCACCCGTTAAGAAAAGCCCTCGGGGGGTACGAAAACTGGCAGCAGGACCAACACCGTCATCTGCGCCTGCGTTCTGTGCGCTTCCTGCCAGCGTGGTTACCGCAGCGGTGGCAAGCACAATTTTGCGGATCGTATGGTTGTAAGTATCCGCCACATAGAGGTTTATCCCGTCGGTGACAATACCGTTCGGGGTATTAAACTGGGCTTCTGTACCGATTCCGTCCGCTGAACCACCGTTAGCTTCGCTACCCGAACCACCTGCCAGCGTAGTTACCACACCGGTGTTTATTACGATCTGGCGGATTGCATGGTTACGCATATCGGTCACATACAGATGTTGCTGATCAGCTGAAATGACAATACTATTTGGATTGCTGAACCGGGCTGCGGTGCCAGTTCCATCTGCAAAACCAGGACCTTCGTCGGCGTTGCCAGCCAGTGTGGATACGAAGCCGGTGGCAAGCTCCACTCGACGAATCGTGTTATTTTCCCCTTCGCATACATACAGACTGATGCCATCGGTGGTGATGCCAAGAGGCAAATCGAACCTGGCCAAACCGTCAGTGGAGTCGCTGGAGTCATCTGCGCCGGACTCGCCAGCAACGCCGGCCAGTGTGGTGACTTCACCCGAGGCAAGCTCTATCTTGCGGATGGTGTTGTTATACATTTCGG
>CAYPNO010000141.1:0-6384 GCA_964411865.1 uncultured Desulfuromonas sp.
ATATTATTTATATTTTTAAAATATATTTTTGCTTTTAATGTGCTGGTCTGTGGTACTTCTGGGATACTCTGCAGATTATCATAGCTGATACTGTGGCTTATCTTGTTTATCTCACCAGTAATCATACCGGAGAGATCCCCATAGCCAGTGCTGGCTTGCTTGAGGATGGAGCATATCTGCTTCTGTGTAAGGTTCTTTGATTCAGGACTGCTACTCTGAGCGTTGGCGCTGTTGTCACCTGAGCTGCCTTTCTGCCCCTGGCTTTGCTGTTTGCTCTGTCCCTGGCCCTGCTCACTACCTTGCTCGTTACTGCGCTGACCTTGCCCACTATCCTGCTCCTGCTTCGCTTCATCCCTGCACTGGCGCAGCAGTTCCATGAGCTTCTGCGCCAGATTCCGGGCATCACGGGTGCAGTTTAGAACGGGTAGCTGAGCATTCAGCAATGCCTCTACCTTATCCACCAGCTGAGCATTGAACGCATCCTTGAGCATTGCTCTACATCCGGGAATTATCTTACGCATCCCCGTCTGCTGCAACATCAACTCTCTGCCATGAGCCATGACATAGCCACACAGAGCGCTGGTTGGGTCTTTTGGATTAAGGCTACCCTTCTGGGCGTAGTAGGTTGTCACCGCGTCCAAATCATACCTGGTGCCGGGCCTGTCCTTAATGACGCAGGCTTCAATGCGGATATCTTCGATAATGTTGGTTAGGTCTCCGAGCAATCCGGAGGGCTTACTTCCGCTGGTGTACTGCTTATGCCCCACCTCGTGGAAGATAAGGCCGGTCATGAGCATTCTGCCTGTGGGCGTGGATGGCATACGCGCAATGTTGATATGCGAGCCGTCTGCCGCGCAGTAGGAATCGTCACCACTGACTGCAATCTTGATGCCGCAGTCTCGGCTCAGGGTCATCGCCAGTCCACTTAGTTCTGAATCGCGCATGGGCAAGGTTATTCTCCTTATCGTTAGTGTTCGGGTAAATTATTTGATGTGTTCCTGCTTGACTACAGGTACATGCTGTGGATAAATAGTGTTGAGCACTACCTTTTACGGGGAGGATTTTATGGAGAACATAAGTGCAAGCGATGCAAACCGCTATTTCTCTAAGGTTCTGCGCCAAGTCTCGCAGGGAGATGTTGTCACCATTACCTCGCGTGGCAAGCCTGTAGCATCCATAATCCCTGCGCACAGGCAGCAGGCCCAGCACAGTGCTGCGCGTAAATCTCTGCTTGAACGTTTGCGCCAGCAAAAAATTACCGGGGAGCGCAACTGGAGCAGGGAAGAACTATACGATGATGAGTGCAGGGAGTAGATCGATATGAGGGTTGCCTTGGATACCAATGTCCTCGCCTATGGAGAGGGGCTTGGCGATCAGCTCAGATGTAGCAGAGCCATGGAACTGGTGGAACGCCTGCCTCTGGGTGAGGTAATTATCCCGGCCCAGACCTTGGGAGAGCTGAGCCGGGTGCTGCGCTCAAAGGCGAAGAGAAGCGCTGAAGATACGCGCTCAGCGGTACTGAGCTGGGCAGACACCTTCAGTGTAGCGGACTCAACCTGGCCCGCATTTCAGGCTGCGCTGGATCTGAATGTGGATCATAAATTCCAGATCTGGGATGCACTGATTCTAGCTGTAGCCGCAGATCAGCACTGTCGCATACTCCTGACTGAAGATATGCACGCTGGATTCACCTGGCGTGGCGTTACTCTGGTAAACCCTTTTGCACCTGAAACAGATCCCCTTCTGGAACAACTCTTGGCCTGAAGACCCAGCTAGAAGTCCCATGCCAGTACTACGGTGCCGTGGGGCGTTGGCTGTTGCGATGCATCTTCAGAGTGCGCATCTTCTGCAGAACCATTCTGCCCCCGAGCTTGCCCCTGCTTATTCTGCGGCACTGCATCCCCACCATCTCTACCTCCTCCATGTGTGTGTGCATGCGGCTGGGCATGGCGTACATCCCTGCTATTATGCTCCTGATATTCTTGATGCGGTTCTCCGAGATGTGATAGCTCGCGTAGCAGACGATTCAGCATATCGAGCCTGTATCCCTGTATCGGCCCATTGGAAGGGATGCTATCCATTGCCTGGTCTATACCAGCAATCAGGGTGGATATATCCGGACTCAAAAACTCCAGCGCACTGAGCTTCTCTCTGATGGCGCTGATGGGACGGAGAGCTTTACGGGTAACGCTGCTTTTGCCCTCATAGGATGCGCTGTATGCCGTGCTGGCCATGCCTCTAACCTCTTGGCACAGCTGGGCATAGAGCCCTTCGGTCTTATTCTGCAGCGGATTGCACTCGGTACTTATCTCCTGGGTGGCATCCACCTTTATGGGTGTGTAGTCAAAGGCCAGGGCTTGCTGTACTCTGTTTAGCGGGTCTACAGAGGCACGTATCACAGCAGCCCATTCGGGCGGATTATCATTAATCCATTCCTGTACCTTCATATCGTAATCCTGCAGTAATTCGGCTCTGGCTTTTTCAAACCGGCGCTTTAATACGGCAAGCTGGTTATGCAGTTCCTGCGCTTCTCCTGCCGGCACCGCATAGCCACCAAGGAACCTCACCCCTTTGGCGAGGCAGAGTTTTTCGGCTTCGCGCTTGAGGGCAGCGAAAGGTGCCAGAGCGTCGGTGCTGATAATCTTCTTGCTCCCCAGTGACGCCAACGTGCCGGGCGGGAGCTTGTCCACATCAATGCCATTGACCGCGAGGTCTTCGGCGCGGAGCTTCTTCCTTCCGCTCCATAGATGGATGTCGAGGATGAAGACGACGATGTTTTCCAGAATGTTTATTTTGGGCATGATTTGTTCTCCTGTGTATGAGATGAGATGTCTGATATCTGATGTCTGCTTTTAAAACTACGTCTACGCTGCAACCTTCCCGGTACCGCTGTGCTGCGCCTCTGCTGGCTGTTGTGTAGCGTCCGCAGCAACCAACCCCGGTGGCACTACATCGAAGTGGGTCTGAATGAGCTTATGCAGCATCGCTCTGACGTGCTCATCTACGCCATCATAACTTCAGGGTTATAGCCATCAATCTCATCGAAGATGATGGCGTACCCTCTGGCGTAGGCATCCAGCAGTGGCCCGGGAGTAAACACGGTATTGCCATTGACCAGCTGTACGCGTCCCAGAATGTCATCGGGCTCGGTGCTCTTCTTGGCGGATACCAGCACTGTCGGTACCTGCAGCGCAGCGAACAGGTTTTTTAAGGCTTCGGTCTTGCCGCACCCGGTCGGGCCACTGAGCCACAGCGGTTCCGGCTGTGCTTCGCTGAGCCATTCGATAAAATCTCTGGCGAGTTTCTCATCCCACACATAGCCATCAGTACGTTCCGGCACCAGGGGATGTCCCGCAATAAAGCCGGGCAGCTGCATGTTGCTGCTGAAGCCGAAAACCTCTTTCACAGTGTGGGTGCAGGGCTTAGGCGGTTTTTGAGCCACCAACGTGGTTAGGTTAGCAGTGTGGTTTTCTGTCCTTACGACGGGATTATTCTGTATGTTTGGCATGCCGTTCTCCTTTTGAAAATAAAATGCCGAGGCTATCTGGGTTATAACCTCAGTAGCTCCCGGCTTTTATTGTTGCCTTGATAGATGCGTTGATAGATGCGTTGATAGATGCGTTGATGCGGATTTAATTTGCGTTACTCAGGATCTCTCCAACCATTCTCTGCTCTTGCTGATGGCCATGCTGAGACCGATACCGCCCAGGATTATTGCTGTGGCAATTCCGGTTGCGATGATGTCGCTGGGTGTCCCTTCAGTGTGTACGGAGGGTGGATATCCATGTCCAATGAGCCTGGGGTGTCGGAGTTTTGATTTTCCATGGAATTGGTGCCCTTTCTAGTATTAGGTTGAAGTTGCAAATGCCACTGAACTTTCGTCCGTAATTGCCGCGCTTTTGGAGTTAGTGGCTCTTGAGTGATGTAGGATATTGGTGACTTATCTTTACGACGAATGTATATCCGAAGTAATCTGTGCTACTATTTTTTGTTAAAATGGCTTGGTGTATAGATCCTATGTGAGAAAGACACTTTCAAGGGGTTTGGTTATGGATATTCATGAACTTGAACAGGAAACCCTCAAGCTGGATCTGGATCAGCGCGCGCAACTACCAGAGAGGTTACTCTTAAGCCTTGACCCTTCTACTTATGGCGCGGATATGCAGGTGTGGATAGCGGAGTCTCAGCGACGCCTGCAGGAGATGCGTAATGGTACGGTTGAAGAGATCCCTGCAGCTCAGGTTGTGCAGTCCATGTACGATGCTCTGGAGTAATATCCCCCTTCTTCCACCCCCTTTTTTAAGGGAGCCGGATATGGAGACAGAATCTATGGAAAGCAAGCTGGTTCCCATCCTTAAAAGCTATGGCGCTACCAAGGTTGGGATCTTCGGCTCATATGCCACTGGCAATGCAACTGCGGATAGCGACCTAGACCTGCTGGTCGATTTCTCTGAACAGAAGAGCCTGCTCTCTTTGGTTAAGATTAAGCGCGAACTTTCTGAGGCATTGGGGATCGAGGTGGATTTACTTACTGAAGCCGCTGTGAGTAGACATCTGATAGACCGGATAAAATCTGAGATGAAGATTGTATATCAATGAATAACCGTGACGATTTTATCTATGTGCGCCATATCCTCGAAGCCATAGAGCAGATTTCTGCATATATCGAAGGGATAGACAAAGCATCCTTCAGGACGGATCGGATGTGTCATGACGCGGTTATCCGCCAATTGGAGATCATCGTGTGTGCGCCTTTCTCTGGCTGGACATAGATATTAATGCTTAACACCCTGAGATTGCGATACTATCGGGCTATCGCCCTCATTCCTCATTCAGACTTTGCACTAAGCGCAAATACTCCCGCTGTGCCTCCCAGACCATATTGGATAACAGATTGATAAAGGGTTCATTGTCGCCCTTATTGGATGCTTGCAGGGCGGCTATGTAATCGCCTCTTACCCCTGGTGGAATGATGGTTACGGGATAACTTGCCTGCATAAGCGCCAGATTCATCAACAACCTTGCGGTTCTGCCGTTGCCATCAATAAAAGGATGGATATTTGCCAGTTTGATATGCAGCCATCCGACAAACTCTACGGGGTGCAGGGCCTTTCTTTGCCCCGGTATCTGCGAAACAAATTCCTGCATGGTATCTGCAACTCTGGATGGTGGCGGGGGGGGTGTAGGTGGTGCCGGTTATAATGACTGCCTTGGTGCGGTAACGTCCGGCATTTTCGCTGTCTATGCGATGGTAGAAAAGACGGTGGATATCAAGGATGGATTGCTCATCAATGATATTGCCCTGAGACAACCCGTAAACCATGTTGAGGGCTTCACTGTGACCTACAGCCTCCAGATGGTCGCGTAGCGGTTTACCTCCAATGGTAAGGCCATCTTCAAGGACTACCTTTGTTTCGCTCTCAGTCAATGTGTTGCCTTCGATGGCATTACTGGAATAGGTCAGGCCGATGCGGTAGTATTCGCGCAACTGAGCCAAAGCATCCTTTGCAAGGGGGCGTAACTGCCTGATTCTTTACTGTTGTTCGTCTACCTGTCCAATCTTATTTTCAAAGGTCATAATGCCCTCACCTGTCTGTATTTAATTTTGTCGAATCTCGTGCGCTTAGCTGGACAACGTTGCCAGGCTTTTTCTCCATGAACTCAAGCGCGTCTTCAACCAGGCTAGGCATCAAATGATAATCGTGCAGGGCTTGCTCCCGTTTAAGGGAAGTATATTCGTAAACATGCTGAATATCAATGGTTTTGGCAGGAAAAGGATAGTGAAGGAATGGCATATATGAGAACTGAAAGTCCTCGTGTCGGCGGTGCGATGCCGTCTCTGGGCACCATAAAAAATTAAGGCCCCATGCTGTAGCCTCTTAGCTACAGACAATGCAAACAAATCTGAGCCAGCCAAATGTTTGAAATGGATGTTGCTACGGAATACTACGTGTAGATGAAGCTAAACAAAAGTGGGGGAACTATAGTGACCCCCGCTTGCTCCTGGGGAGCCATTTCCATGTAAGGCGGTACCCTGCTGCTGCAGAGATACCTGCTGCAGATGTGCTACAGTTCATGTACAATACTCTGCAATGAAAAGCAGATTACCTTCCACTCTGTGGCTCACGGGCAAACTACCCGCCATAGCAGGTGATCTCGTTCCAAAGGCGTGGCCTACACTCTTATTCATTTCAGATACATTGGTACATTGCCGACGCAGACCAGGTTCGATGCACCCAAAAATATTTTCACTAGCATGGAAGGCAGACGTTGCTTCACTGTCTATAATCGCCCCCACCCATGCTCATTACCCAACTGGGATCTATTTAAATGAGCCACAAAGTCACCCTGCAACAACTCGAATCCTTCTTATGGGAAGCCGCT
>CAYPNO010000142.1:0-6348 GCA_964411865.1 uncultured Desulfuromonas sp.
GGCCTGGGCCTTGATTTTTGGGCTGTTCTCCTCCACCCTGTTTACTCTGCTGGTGGTTCCAGTTGGCTACTATGCAATGTACGGGCAAAGGTTGGCAGTGGCGGCAAACGCATCCTCAGCGTTAGAGTAACATAACAGCTGTAGCACCACGCTCCGACCTTAGTCCCCTGTTTGGTTTGCGATCTGGGGCTTGCTCAATTGTCCGAAACATCATCCCATGCGTGCAAGCTGTTTGTAGATTTTGCGGCGGGTGAGGCGGGGAAGGGGCACTAGGACAGGGGCATCGGCTTTCCCAGGTACGAGCATTTGCTGCTTGGGCCGTTGTCACGTGTAGTTCTTCTACCTTGACCGCGCTGGGCGATTTGCTTTCTTGTGACCTGAGCACATTAAGTGCTGCCGTGCGCCGCTTGGAGCGGCAGGGGAGCAAGGACGATGATCTGATAAAGGATTTGGCGGCTAAACTTACCATCTTGCAAGCCTGACACCATAGGTTTGCTGTGCCCACGCTGTGGCATGAAATTCAAATTCTTCCAGACTGTAAAACTTTTTTACTACGTTTTTTGGCAATATACATCTGCTGGTCAGCCACATGCAGTAGCTCCTCTGCGGTATCCCCGTTCTCAGGAAAGAGGGAAAATCCGACACTGGCACGGCTCTGAACTTCCAGAGATTCAAACAGAAAAGGTGATTGCAGTGCCTCGTTGATTCGTGCAATCAGTGTCTCAACACCCGCCTGGCCATCTACCCGAGGTAACAGAATGACAAACTCATCGCCGCCCATGCGCGCCAGAGTGTCAGAATCCCTCATCAGCGTTCGTACTCGGTCCGCAACCCCTTTGAGAAGCATGTCGCCAACATCATGCCCATAGGTATCATTAACCTGTTTGAAACCATTCAGATCCATGAAGAGCACCGCCAGTGGCTGTTTAGATCGACGCGCTTGTGCCAGGGATTGTTCCAGCCGCTCCATCAACAGGTACCGGTTGGGCAGTCGTGTCAGATTATCGTGCAGAGCCATAAAACGTATGGCTTCTTCTGCAGCTTTGCGCTCGCTGATATCTGAAAGGATATTCAGGGTTGCCGGACTGTTATTCCAACTAATCAACACGCCCGTAAGTTCAATTGGACAGATAGTGCCGTCACGCTTAAGAATAAGGCTCTCGTAGCGAACAGGAGCTGCTTTCCCGCTGATCCGCTTCAGATGATTAGCCATTATGGTTTCACGAGCTTCGGGAGCTATTAAGGGCAAAAAAGATTCCATGTTTAACAGTGAGTCTTGATCATAGCCGGTCATTTCGCAAATGCGTGGATTTATATATATCATCCGCTTGTTCTGTATGATTGCTATCCCTTCGTGGGCGTTATTTACCAGGTAGCGGAAAGAGCCTTCAGTCTCATTCAGCTTCATGTTGAGTTCTTGCAGTTTGCTGTTAAAGCGGTTTATCCTTCGATAACGAGAGATGAACAAGAGCATGAAAACAACAAAAGCTGCCAGAATTTTCCATAACAATGAATAGTTAAACTGTTGATCATATGTTACGGCAATCCATTTACTGTGAATTTGCTTAATAGCATTGCTGTCTATGCTTCTGACAGCCTTGTCCAGAATGCCAAGCAGAACTGGATCGTCATTTCTGACTGCAATGGCGAGTTCCCAGTTTCGATTGACTCGGCCTGAGATTTTGATCGAAGATGAAAAAGATTGGGTAATTTCGTATGAAATTGTTGTGAGATTATCTATAAAGCCAAAGATTTTATTTTTCTCAAGTGCCACAAGCCCATCGTGAAGAGTGTCAAACTCGACAAGCTCCATTTTAGGATACTCTGTTCTTAAAAATTCGGTAAAAGCATAACCTTTTACCAGACCGATCCGTTGCTTAATTACATCAGATAGATCTGCAATAAAGGGCTTATCCTTGGTTGTTGCAATGACGAGAGGAATAACAATATAGGGCGTCGTGAAACTCAGGTAGGTTTTTCTTTCAGGAGTTGCCATTGCAAGTGAAAAGATATCACATTCGCGTGACTTTCCTTTCTCGACTGATTCAATCCACGTCTCGGTCGGAACAAATTGAAAGTCTATTCCAAGTTTTTGTGAGATCAAATTGAGATAGTCAGCACTCATGCCTACATGTCTGTTATTAGATATCGCCTCAAGGGGCATCCAACTCGGATCAATGCAAACTTTAATGGTCTTTTTTAGGGCAAGATACTCTTTTTCCTCTTTTGTCAAATCCGCTATAATCTTTGCTCTATTAACAGCTACTTCGCTGTTGATAGGATTACCCCATGCACTGTTTGTGCTGTTCAAGGCAAAACTCAAAGAAGTTTGGAGTATAATGAATAGAAACGGGATGAGTATGTGTATTTTCATTTGAGTACATCCTTCGGAAACGGTCGTCTCTTTCTCTTGAAAGATAGAGAAGATTACCAAACTAAGGGTGGTTCCGTCATTTATATAATCCTATGGTAGCCTTCTTTGTTCTTGATGTGGCCGACCCTCCCTGCCAAGCTCATGATACAAGGCTGCTTGCAGCTATTTCGGGTTCTGAAACCGTCCCCCCTTTCCCGTAGTGCTTTTTGCTGCAGAATGTCTAATTACCAGAATATCGCCATTGCGGGCTTGACCCGCAATCTCTCTTTTGAGGAGACCCAGAATCGAGTCCGGGATGACGGTACAGGTGGTTCAAGATGACGGGAGCGTAACCTACCAAGGTTTAGGAAGTAAAGATAACATGAAGCAATTAAGTAAACTCGCGACAGCGATTATTCCCAACAACGGCGGTGAGTTAACATTGTTCCGGCGTGAAGATGAGTTTTCAATACGGCTTTCCGGCGTGCACGGGGAATTGATGAATAGCCGGGTGTATAACTCCGAGCAGGAATTGGCCAAGCTCGGCTGTGCTCATATTAAACACAAAAACAATGCAGAAGTTTTGGTTGGTGGTTTGGGTATGGGCTTTACTTTAGCGTCAGCCCTGGAATGTATGACTGCCAGCTCGCGGGTAACTGTGGTAGAGCTGATTCCAGAAGTGGTGGAGTGGAACCAGGGCCCGCTAGGTGAATGTACAGGCAGGCCGTTGACGGATGCCCGCAGCCACGTTCGGCGAGGCGATATCGTCGAATTAATAAAAAAACAGCAGCCAGATTTTGACGCCATTTTACTAGATGTAGATAATGGTCCAGACGGAATTACCCATAATGACAATAATTGGTTGTATTCCACCAAAGGCTTAGGGGCCTTATATAATAGTCTACGCCCTGAAGGGGTGTTGGCCGTATGGTCTGCTGGCCCAGATTCGGCGTTTGTTGCTCAACTAAAAAAAGCCGGGTTCACAGTTGCTGTACATACCGTAAGAGCGAGGCCTGGAAAAGGCAGCAGACATACTATTTTCCTTGCGAAGAAGTCCCTGCGTTAGTCCGAGGTGCAGCCAGTGTTCAAGGCGGTATCGCACCACCCGATATTCCGGAAGCCTGTTTGCATGTCACATTGGAGGGTTTCCCTCCAGAAGACTTACAAGATCAAGGCATAAAAGGGGGTAACTATTCACCAGATTCTACCAGTCGGGGCTAGTGGCACCCATGGAAAGGGCGTCTGTCGCCATGGACGGCGTAAAGTGTCCCTTGGAATGGGTGCCACTAGCCCTTACTGAATAGTTACAAAAGTGGAGCATTAGTATGATGAAGAACTGTGGCTTTAAATTCGATAATAGCTATACCAAGTTGCCTGAAATGTTCTATACGCGCATGGCTCCGGTACGGGTTCAAGCACCCGAGATGGTTATTTTAAACCACGAGCTGGCTGGTGCTATGGGGCTGGATTTTTCTGACTTTACTTCAGAAGATATGGCTGCATTATTTGCTGGAAACAAGCTTCCCAAAGGTGCCGAACCCATCGCTCAGGCCTATGCCGGGCATCAGTTTGGGCACTTTACCATGCTGGGTGATGGTCGTGCCCTTGTGTGGGGTGATCACATCACACCTGAAGGGAAACGCCTTGATGTTCAGTTTAAAGGCTCAGGGAGAACCCCTTATTCACGCAGTGGAGATGGTCGGGCCGCACTTGGGCCGATGCTGCGTGAATATATTATATCCGAAGCAATGTATCATTTAGGCATACCGACAACACGAGGCTTGGCTGTGGTTAAAACGGGTGAGCCTGTCATGCGGGAGAAACCACTCCCCGGTGCCATTCTAACCCGTGTCGCCAGCTCGCATATCCGCGTGGGGACATTTGAGTTTGCCGCAGCTAAAGGTGGTCAGCACCTTATCCAAGCGTTACTGAATTACACCATAGAGCGCCATTATCCAGATTTAATTGACAGTGATACCAAGGCCATTGCTTTACTCAATGCGGTGATGGAAAACCAAGCCGATCTGATTATACACTGGATGCGGACTGGATTTATCCATGGGGTGATGAATACGGATAATGTAACCCTTTCTGGTGAAACTATTGATTACGGGCCTTGCGCCTTTATGGATGCCTATGATCCGAACACGGTATTCAGCTCCATTGACCATATGGGGCGTTATGCCTATGCCAACCAGAGTAAAATCACCCAGTGGAATATTGCAAGGCTAGCAGAGACACTTCTACCGCTGATCGATGCTGATATGCATAAAGCGGTGAAAATTGCTGAAGAGATAATCAACACTTTTCCGGATATATATCAGGATAAGTGGATTGCTATGATGCGAGCCAAGCTGGGTTTGTTTGGCGCACAGAAAGGCGATGAACGCCTTATTTCAGATCTGTTGGGCTGGATGCAAAGCAATCACGCCGATTTTACCAACACGTTTCTGGATTTAAGCCAAGCAGATAAGCCCGTTGATAAAATTTATGCGCAAAAGAATTTTAGCGCATGGTATGAACAGTGGAAGGTAAGGCTTCAACAAAATACCCAACCGCTTGAATCTTCTCTTAGCCTCATGAAAAGTAGCAACCCGGCAGTTATCCCGCGCAATCATAAAGTTGAAGAAGCTTTAGCGGCTGCGGATACGGATGATCTGAAGCCTTTCCATGCTTTGCTGAAGGTGCTCAAAGAGCCCTATAAAAATAGCGATATTGCCCAAGCCTATCATGCACCACCATCACCATCCGAACGGGTCTATCAAACATTTTGCGGTACGTAGTTAATCTTTAGCAAGGAGGATGACATGCATATCGGTCTCATGACCATAACTTTTTCCCTGCCCGGATGTAGCTCTTTGAAGGAAAAACGCCAGCGCATAGGCGGCATGCACGAACGCTTTGGACGTAATCCAGCGGTAGCGGTCTGCGAGAGTGGTGAACGCGACAGGCACGACGCCAGCGAGTGGTCGTTCGTGGTGGTGGCGGATTCTAATAGCAAGATCGATTCGTTGTGCAGCCAGATCGAAGACAAAATAGAGCGCGTCGTCGACGGACGCATGATAAATGTTACGCGAGAGACTCTTTAGTCCTTTGCTCTTCGACATGAATTTTTGGTGCGCAGCGCTTTGCTCCTCTGCCCTATAAAAGATCAGAACCTATAGCGTATATGAGAGTTGATAACATACAGATCCTCATCAGCGTTGCCATCCTGCTCAGATTCAAAAAAGTCCATAGCGTCCCCAGTGGCTAGATAGCCGGCCTGTAAAGCAAACTCCAGCCCCGCATACATGGAATAAACCATGTATGCATCCAGCTCAAAGCCAATCTTGTCATCCCCGAATTGATCCACCTTCCCATCGCCATTGGTATCATTGCCAAGCTTTTCAGCGGTCATCAGGTACAGAGCAGCGCAGCCGATTGTCAATTTATCCGTTACAAAATAGTCATATCCTATACGATTCAATATAAGTCCTTTATCCTGAATATACGGAACAGCAGAGAAATAGTCGTCATTAGCGTAACCTTCGAACAGTACCACCGAAGACGAATTACCCTTAGTATCGCAGTCTGTAGCAATGAACGCGTTTAAATCACCATCCTCTGCATCACTATCGCCCGAAGCGTACCAGAACGTATATGTAAGTTTACCCCGGCCGACCTGCATCCCCAGATTGACATGTACCAGGTACCCACCGAAATCGTACGCTTTGGCAAAATCTCCTGTCTGATAGAGGAGATCCCAGTTCGCAAAGAACCTGCCTTTCTGCATCTTTCCATCCAGGCCAACGGTATATAGATCCAAGTCATAACCGGTCAGTTTTTTTAGATAATTGTATTGAGGTGCCACGGCTCCGTCCGCAAGGGTGTCAGCGTTACTGGTCTGCCATAAGCCGAAAAAACCGAGAGTAGTATCTGAATAGGGTTTCGCCGTATATCTTAGATATAGGGCATCCAAATCTTTAAAATCATTCATCACGCCACCGGGGCCAGTA
>CAYPNO010000143.1:0-2982 GCA_964411865.1 uncultured Desulfuromonas sp.
TGAGGCGCAAGCAGAATATTGGCCTGCTGCTGTGCGATATTGACTACTTTAAGCAGGTTAATGACAAGTATGGCCATGATGCTGGGGATACGGTCTTGAAGGAGTGCACCAGAATTTTGAGTGCGAGTGTGCGTGACGCTGACCTCGTGATTCGTTATGGGGGAGAAGAGTTCCTGATTATGTTAATGGATGTTGAGCCTGGTGATTCTCAATTCGTCGCGGAGAAAGTACGCAAAGGGGTAGAGGATTATACCTTTAACGTAAGTAGTGAAAGAATCAAAAAGACCATCAGCGTCGGCGTGAGCGAATTTCCTCACGATACCGACGCATTCTGGCAGTCCATTAAGTTTGCTGATGTGGCTCTATATCAAGCTAAAGAGGGTGGGCGTAATCAGGTGGTGCGCTTTGAGTCTAGAATGTGGGCTGATGAAGAGTTCTAGGCGGGTGGAAGTTGGCTTCAACGAATAAGCACTCTGCCGGTAGTGCTTTCGCTTTGGGTCACTTCCCCGATGATGGTGGCAGTTTCCCCTACCTGCTGTAGTTCCTTGAGCAGCATCTGCGCCTTGCTTGCATCTACAGCTATCAAGAGGCCGCCCGATGTTTGCGGATCGCAGAGTAGATCGAGGGCAAGTGGAGCCACGGCGTCGGTGATGTCGAGGTCCCTACCATAGTACTGACGATTGCGGTAGCTCCCCTCTGGAATTAGCCCGCTAGCGGCCATTTCGGCTGCACCTGGGTATGCCGGGAGAGTCGCAGCATCAAGCAGGATTTCAACCTTGCTGGCCGCCGCCATTTCACTGCAATGGCCTAAAAGTCCAAACCCAGTTACATCGGTGCATGCACTGACCCCTACCTTCACCATCACAGCGGCAGCATATTTGTTTAGCCTGCTCATCCCCGTAATAGCTGATTCAAGCTCTTGTTCGCGTAAAATTTCAGCTTTAAGCGCAGTAGTGAGGATGCCGCTACCCAGCGCCTTGGTCAGAATTAATTTGTCTCCGCGTTGGCAACCGCAGGTGGTGATGAGCTTATCTGGGTGGACGGTGCCGGTGATGGCCATGCCGTACTTGGGCTCATCATCTTCGATGGAGTGTCCACCGGCCAGAACTGCCCCCGCTTCGTGAACCTTGGCAGAGCCCCCCTGCAAAATTCGCGTGAGAATGTCTAGTTCCAGACAGCGCGGAAACGCGACAATGTTCATGGCCGTTATGGGCTGCCCCCCCATGGCAAACACATCCGAGAGGGCGTTGGCTGCCGCAATGGCGCCAAAGGTGTAGGGATCATCCACCACCGGGGTGAAGAAATCCACTGACTGCAGCAGCAGCACTGATTCACTGATGCGGTAGATACTTGCATCTGCAAACGGAATATCTTCGGAGAGCAGGTTTGGGTTGTTGTTTGCGGGTAATTGACACAGAACCTGTGCCAGGGCCTCAGGGCCCAGTTTAGCTGCTCAGCCGGCGCTGCGCGCCATCTGACTCAGGGCTATTTTTTTACCGTCCATAGTTATTTAAGATCCATTTTATGCTTTGTTGAGTAGTTGAAAAGCGAAAATGTTGAAGTTCGCATGTTGGCAAATTAACTGCTTGGTTTGTCCGGCCTTTCAGGCTCGTTCAGGCAGTTTCCAGGCCTCACGCGCATCCCCCTTGCGCATGGTGTATTTGTGCGCGTCAAAGTATTCCAGCAGGGCCTGTACCGGCTTGCGCGCGCTGCCAAGCAGGTCGCGGTATTGGGCGAGGGTCAAGCTGGAGTGTTGCTTAAAATGCGCGATCAGGGTGTTTAGCGCTTGGGTGTAACTCTCAGGATGGATGAAGATATCCTCCGAGAGTTTTATTAGTTTAGTACTGAAAAAGATATAGCCAAGCAGATCCTCTGGGTTGTGCGAACCAAACTCGATCTGTCCGAGCATTTCCGTGCGTCCCTTGATTTGAACGCCGGCTTGTTTGTAGGCGCTACAGATTGCATCAATGATCATTTCTTGCTGCGGGTTCGGGTTGGGGACGAAATCCTGCTGTTTAATCCACTCGCCGATCCGCTCCAATCCAGCCTGACTCAGTAACGCTTCAAAGGCTTTATTGCTCAATGCTTTGGGTAGTAGTGCCTTCAGGGAAGCGTGCCCCATCCCCGGCAACAGCGGATTTTTTGTGTGATGTTGTTCCACCGCCGAGTTGAGGCGATGGAGCCAAAGCTTCATGCTCCCTGTGTCTATCCACTGATCTGCGATCTGCGCTACCTGTCCGCTGTGTTGCAGCTGCTCAAGGTTGGTGCTGATCCGTTCCCGGCTCAGGGCAGATATCTGTTCGAGTTCTTTGATGCGCGCGCATTGCAACTCAGTGAGTTTCTGCAGAATAAATGACCCCTCACCAGATTCCAGCTCTGTGAGTGCTTTCTGCACTTCAGGACGAAAGCGCTTGTGCTTGTCCGCATCCGGGTCGATCACCACCCCCCCGCCGATGGTGTGCATGGGGGAATATGAGCGAATAATAAAGCGATCTTTTCTGTGAGCCACCAAGGGTTTATCCAGATGGATCTGCACCAGGGCACTTTCGCCCGCTTCAAGCTGGTCGCGATCGAGCAGCGCCACCGTGCCCACTACGCGGCTGGTTCCCAGGTAGAGATGAACTGGGTCGCGAAACTTCAGCGGCCGCGCGGCGTCAGTAAGCAGGGTCAGACGCGCGTCAAAGCGACTGGTCTGGGTGAAAAATCCTGGTGTGGCGACAACACAACCGCGCTGGAGGTTGTCACGTTGCAGACCTGCCAGGTTCAGCGCCACCCGTTGGCCACAGCGCGCCTGAGGTTGTTTTTGATTGTGGATCTGGATATCACGAATGCGCACCTGTTCCCCCAGCGGAAGAACCTCTACGCTGTCGCCGACATTGGCCGTGCCAGTCAGCAGGGTGCCGGTAACCACGGTGCCGAAGCCGGCAATACTGAAGTGACGATCGATGGGCAGACGCATAGGACCATCCGCATCGCGTTCTG
>CAYPNO010000143.1:3082-6242 GCA_964411865.1 uncultured Desulfuromonas sp.
ATACTGAAGTGACGATCGATGGGCAGACGCATAGGACCATCCGCATCGCGTTCTGGGATCTGACGAGCCTGCTCGCCAATTGCGCTGGTTAGGGTGTCTATCCCCGCCTTGGTTATGGATGAAACCCGGCACACCGGTGCTTGAGCCAGAAACGTCCCCTGTACCGCTTCACGGATCTCCTCTTCGACAATATCGGCCCAGTCCGGTTCGACCAAGTCAATCTTGGTCATGACGATGATCCCCTGCGGGATTTTGAGAAGGTTCAGAATCTGTAAGTGTTCAACGGTTTGGGGCATTACCCCTTCGTTAGCATCGACTACCAGCAGAACCATATCGATACCGCCGATACCGGCGAGCATGTTGCTGATGAAGCGCTCATGTCCGGGAACGTCGATTACCCCAACCTGGGTACCGTCAGCGAGGCGAAAGGAGGCGAATCCCAGTTCGATAGAGATGCCGCGCTGCTGTTCCTCCTTGAGGCGGTCGGTTTTTATGCCGCTTAAAGCGCCGATAAGCTCCGTTTTACCGTGGTCAACGTGACCAGCGGTACCGATGATGATGTGCTTGTGTTGCTGTGACATGCTTAGGTGCCTTTACTCCTGTGGGGTGCTCGAAGGGTTGACTGCCTGACTGACAGCGCAAAGAAGTTGTTGCTGCTGCTGGGGAAATACCGTGCGTAGGTTAAGAATGAGAGCATCAGCGTGAATGCGTCCCACAACAGCAGGCTGCTGTTGGCGTAAGGTAAGTGCCAAGGTGGCAAGGCTTTGCTGGGGTAGGTGGATTGCAACGGCGCAGCCAGGCAAAACTGTAGCTGGCAGAGCACCTCCACCGACACAACTGCTTTCTGCAATAACATCTACACACGCGGCACTGCCAAGTTCTTCTCTTAACGTTTGGGCAAAAGCTGCGGTACGCTGGGCGAGTTCGGTTTCCGCCATATTAAGCATCTGCAGGACGGGAATATTTTCCAGCGCCTTGCGCTGGTCAAGGTATTGGTGCAGGGTGGTTTCCAGCGCTGCGAGGGTGAGTTTATCCATGCGTAAAGCGCGGGCGAGGGGATGGTTCCTGATTTTATCGATAGCCCACTTTTTACCCACAATAAGCCCCGCCTGCGGGCCGCCGAGAAGCTTGTCGCCGCTGAAGGTGATGACATCAATCCCGGCGGCAACCTGCTCCCTTACCGTAGGTTCCTGCGGCAGGCCGAATTCAGATAAATCAAACAGCATGCCGCTGCCGAGATCTTCCATCACCGGAATTTCGTGTTTGCGCCCCAGTTCTACCAATTCCGCCGCAGAGACGCTTTGGGTAAAGCCGATAATGCGATAGTTGCTGGTGTGCACCTTGAGCAGCAGCCCCGTTTGTTCCCGCAGAGCCTGAACGTAATCGCGCAGGTGGGTTTTGTTGGTGGTGCCCACCTCGCATAGAGCGACGCCTCCAGCTTCCATCACATCTGGAATCCGAAACGCACCCCCGATCTCGACCAGTTCCCCACGCGAGACTATTGCTTCACGTCCTCGCGCCAGAGCGGTAAGAGCCAGGAGGACGGCACCGGCATTGTTGTTAACTACGGCAGCGGCCTCCGCTCCGGTCAGGCGGCACAGCAGCTCATCTACATGGCTATAACGGTGTCCCCGCTTGCCTGTCTCAAGATCAAGTTCAAGGTTCGAATATGCGTGCGCGATGCTGGCTATGTTATCTATTGCCGCTTGACACAGTGGCGCACGCCCTAAGTTGGTGTGGAGCAGAGTACCCGTTGCATTTATCACCGCGCGCAGAGAGGGAGTTAGTTTAGCATTGAGGCGATTAAGCGCATCGGCGCGGATAGCACTGAGCTCAGACGCAGCGACGATGGCATCAGGGTCGGTAGCCCCGTGCAGGATTGTTGTGCGTGCTTGAGCTATTGCCTCGCGTGCGGCTTCAAGTACTAGACAGTGGGGAGCGCTCGATGCGGTCAGGGCAGAGCAGTTAAGAACCAGATCAACGGAGGGGAGCTGCTTCAATATTTGTTGTTTTTCATCCATATTTTATTTCCACGTGAATATACGTACTTGCTATGCGCGGCACTAGCTGTGTGCGGGGCAGTGACTGACCGTACTCAATGGGTGGTTTCAGGGTACCCTGCAGGTTTTATGCTCGAATGTCAGCGCAAAAAGCAGGGGAAATGTAAAGCCTAAGTGCTTATGTTTAAAAGATGGAATGTTTGTTGCACAAAGCACTGTTTGAGTTCCTGCAGAAGTTTGTATAAAGAGCATCGTTGCAAAAAATCTGGTGCGAAAATCACATTGCAGGCCGCGCTAGGTTGGATGAAGGTACGCCATACCAACGCAACTTAGTTTTTCGACGCCACTTTAGGTTAGTCAGTGGTGCCTCGTCAGCTAGAGCTTAACAAACCACAGCCACGAAACGCTAAGCATGTAGACCTGCGCAAGGCTGGAAAGTGTAACACATTATTTTTGGCGCCGATAGTGCCCCAAATACGGCAAACGAAGAAGTGTTGAGTATTCTAAGACTGGCTCTATCCGCTTTATCCATGATTGAAACTATAGTGAATGGTAATGACTTTATGGCACATTGCCTGGGTTGTATGTGCGCACATATCCAAAAAACTGTTCTAATTGGTGCTGTGCGTAGAGCAGAGGAAAATATGCTGTCAGGGACGATGTCTATAATTGTCATCTTATTGCTGGTGTTGAGCCTGTCTGGTTGCGACGAATCTCCGCAGGTGGAATGTGTTCTTGAGTGGGAGTGTGGTGATATTGAATTAAGCGGTTTTTTGCACAAGCAGGGTTTGTTTCAGTATGCCGAAGCTCAAGCGTATTGTAGAAGCTTAGCTCTCGATGGGAAAGATGATTGGCGTATGCCAACCAGACATGAGTTGATGATTTTTCCATTGCAAATGCAGGATAAGCAAAGAGAAGTGGTCCCTCTGAATAGTAGAACGACAACATGCTGGAGTTCTACGTCATATCGCGATTCTCACTTGCGTTATTGGGCTGTTTCTGTATCTAATAAACAGGCAGCACCCTTGAAAAAAGAAACATATAATGCCGTTATATGTGTGCGCGAAACACCCAAGTAGGAAGAAGTTTACCTCTATATTTACCCTATATTCAGGAAAAGCCTGTGAGAGATGTTCAAACGAGTCCCACCCCGCAAAAAT
>CAYPNO010000144.1:0-6242 GCA_964411865.1 uncultured Desulfuromonas sp.
AGCGTGTGTGTAGGCAAAACTAGCGCCGAATTTTACAGCTACTGCATCAAGAACCTTGAGTGCTTCAACCATTACCTCAGGTCCTATCCCGTCACCTGGGAGTACCGCTATTTTCCAAGAATTATCCGCCACTTCTCTCTCCTAACTAACATAAACAATTAAAATTAACAGCGCATATATACATACCCTATTGCTAAAACTGCATGGAATTTTACCTCATAAAGTTTTGCTTAGGATAGCACAAACAATCTAAAGTCCCGAATCAAGGCAACGCGAACATACGCCGAGCAACAAACTGTGTTGTTACTCGACAAATGTCAAACCATTTCATCTGCACCACAGGGGACAACACCACATATGCGCCACATGCGACACAGTTGGTGTGTCGAGTATGGCGCACTTCTATCTTCACAAACCTGTTAAGGTGGCACTAACCGATGTGGCACAGATAAAAAGACCAGCACTGAATCTACGATATGGAGAAACTCTTAGTCAATAGCGAGCATCGGCAAATTCAACCCAGCCGCCAGCTTTAACCAGTGCCTTGTCAAACTCCGAAATCTCAAAGCGGAAGTCACGCCTCATGTCATCCACGCTAGCACGGATTATCTGAGTATCGATATCAACATCGATATTGACAGAGCCTTTCTCTTGCAACGTAAACAAGGCGTCGATATCTTCCTTAGGAAGTTCTATCGCTAGCATGCCACCATTAAACGTATTCTGACGAAAAATACGTGCGTAACTCTGTGCAATGATGGTGTGAACCCCATTGACCTCAAACACCCACGGCGCATGTTCACGCGAAGACCCACACCCGAAGTTTTCCCGCGTAACCACGACGCGAGCATTCTTTAATTCATTCCCAGCTGGGTCAAAACCTTCGAGTTTAAGATCTTCCAGCATATATGGCCGCAAGGCTTCCTTGGTTACCTCTGTGAGATATTTAGCCGGAATGATTTCGTCAGTATTTATATCGTTGCGATCGAGAAAAATAGCCGGTCCTTTGAAAATTTTTTCCATAAATCCATCCATATACCTTAAATAGTGTCTACCCGAAAACTCAAGACAAGCTCCTGCTTACAGGGTGCGCGCGTCGGTTATAACTCCCGTTATCGCGGTAGCGGCAGCTGTTGCTGGGCTCATCAGGTGCACCATGCCACCTTTTCCCATACGTCCGTTAAAGTTACGGTTACTGGTTGAAGCGCACACTTCTCCGGGAGCCAAAACCCCATTGCTCATCCCCAGACAGGCACCGCATGTGGGGTTGGTGACGCAAAACCCAGCCTGCATGAAAATCTGAATCAAGCCCTCTTCCATAGCCTGACTAAAAATTTTTGGCGTCGCTGGAGACAAAACTGCTCGTACCGAGTCCGCAATAGTGTGACCATCAAGTACTTGTGCAGCCACGCGTAGATCTTCGATACGCCCATTGGTACAGGTGCCAATATATACTTGATCGACCTTGATCCCAGCCATTTCACCAACTGGCTTAACGCAATCAGGTTTGAAGTCACAGGTAACCTGAGGTTCTAGATCAGACAGATCAAAATCGAGAATTTGTTTATATTCGGCATCTGCATCTGAATGCCAAAGCCTGAAGTCTGCCATTGCAGCAGCAACGTCTGCGTATTCGTCCTTAATAAACGGCCACAGGTATTCGGCGGTAACAGCATCGGGCATACAGATGCCACAAGTACCGCCAGCCTCAATGGCCATATTGCACAGGGTCATGCGCGCTTCCATGCTCATTGCGTCTACAACTGGACCGACAAATTCCAACACCGCATCAGTGGCACCGTTAACCCCTAGCTTGGAAATTACATGCAAAATAACGTCTTTGGAATATACCCCAGCTGCGAGGCTCCCACGCAGGTTTACCTTGATAGTGGAAGGCTGCCGGAATGCACACACCCCTTTTAAAATCCCAACTTCAAGATCCGTGGTTCCAACTCCGGCAGCAAAAGCACCGAAAGCGCCGTGGGTACAGGTGTGGCTATCCCCCATAATTACGGTATAACCCGGACGAATAAAGCCCTTTTCCGGAAACAGCGCGTGACAAACACCATTTCTCCCCACATCAAAAAAATCTGGGAGTTCGTGCCTCCGCGCCCAGTCTCGAATCATTTTAGCCTGTACCGCAGTTTTGGTATCTTTAGACGGTGTTACATGATCGATAACAGCTTTAATTTTATTTTTATCGAACACTCGGTCCTTACCCCGCGACTCAAGATCAGCAATTGCTATCGGGGTTGTAATTTCATGACACAACACACAATCGAGGTTCAGGACTTTGGTGCCTTCAAACGGCTCATCTCTTAGATGTGCGGCAAAAATTTTCTCTGCGATTGTCTTACCCATATTATCTCCTGCATTTTCATATACATGCGACATCAACACTCGGGATGGCACCCGAACAAATATAAAGCAGGACGTTCTCGTAGGATAACGTCCTGCTTTTCCTTTAAGCCACTATAGCTAAAATAAGTAGTTAAATACATCTTGAACTGATGATTACTCTTCAGGCCAACTCATTGAGCTTCGTTGCAACTATTTATCCGCACCTGCCTACACTATATACTGACCTCTGTGCGCTTGCGAATAGAGACAATTTTATTTAAAGCGTTTATGTAGGCCTTTGCAGCCGCTACGATGATGTCTGAATGTGCACCTTGGCCGAGTTGCTCACGCCCATCTTTTTCGAGACGAACGGTACACTCACCAAGGGCATCTGTTCCACCGGTGATAGCACCTACCGCAAAATGCAACAGATGCGCATCGGTCTTGGTCAAAGCTTTGATCGCTTTAAACGTTGCATCTACAGGACCATCCCCCATTTCAGCTCGTTTGACTACCTTACCTTCCACCTCCATCTGTACCGTTGCGGTAGGTGCAGCAAAGGATCCGGATGACACACTTAGCTGCAACAACTTGTAACTTTCAGGAACGCGAATGATTTCGTCAGCGATGATTGCTTCCAGATCTTCATCGAAGATCTCCTTCTTAATATCCGCGAGGTCCTTAAAGCGGACAAAAGCTTTCTGAATATCCTCTTTCGAGAGACTGTAACCTAAATCCTGCAACCTTTTAGTAAACGCATGGCGCCCAGAATGTTTGCCAAGTACAAGTTTGTTCTGATTCAAGCCGATTGATTCAGGGGTCATGATTTCGTAGGTAGACTTATCCATCATAACACCATGCTGATGAATCCCAGCTTCATGCGCAAAAGCATTGGCACCAACTATCGCTTTATTCGCTTGCACCTGAAGACCGGTAACGGAGGCAAGCAGTCTACTTGTAGCGTAAATATGTTCCGTCACAACGTCTGTAGTATAGGGGAGGATATCCTGCCGAGTACGCAGGGTCATGACAACCTCCTCGAGGGAGCAGTTGCCAGCGCGCTCCCCAATACCATTGATGGTGCACTCTACCTGACCAGCACCTGCCTGTACTGCTGCCAAGGAGTTAGCCACCGCAAGACCGAGATCATTATGACAGTGCACAGAAATAACCGCCTGCTCAATATTGGGCACGTTTTTCTTAAGATAAGATATTATGTCGTAATATTCCGATGGAATAGTATATCCAACGGTGTCAGGAATATTAACCGTTTTCGCCCCTGCATTGATGACAGCCTCAACCACGCGCGCCAGAAAGGGGAGCCTAGTGCGGACGGCATCTTCTGCGGAAAATTCAACATTACTAGTATAACTTGCTGCACGCTTAATCGCTTTAACTGCTGCATCCAACACTTCGTCCTCACTCATTTTGAGCTTATACTTCATGTGGATTTCGCTGGTGGCAATAAAGGTGTGAATGCGCCCACGCTCTCCAGCATGCTGAAGCGCTTCCCATGCTCGATCAATATCTGCGTCACAAGCACGGGCAAGACCAGATATCTGCGGCCCCTTAATCGTCTGGGCAATGCGCTTGACCGCCTCGAAATCTCCTGGTGATGCGATTGGGAAACCTGCTTCCATAACGTCTACATTCATTTTTTCAAGCTGTGTGGCTATACGCAACTTTTCATCTATAGTCATGCTGGCGCCCGGCGATTGTTCCCCATCACGTAACGTGGTATCAAAAATAATAATTTTCTTTTTATCGCTCATCATATATCTCCTTAACGTTGTGCCTACTGCAACCATGTACGCAGGCGGCGGATAAAACGTAAATTAAGTGCTTTAATATCAAATCGTTGAACAGATAGGACACCTAGGTCCGATTCCACATAGCCACCCCATTTCAAGGATTAGTATCTATAATCACATCCCGACACAAATAAAAAAAGCTCGCGCCTCTGTATTATTAATACAGGGGCGAAAGCTTAAATGCTTCGCGGTACCACCCTGATTCCACCCCCTCCGATTATGGAACCCTATGCAAATAAACTGCAGCACATAACTGTTACAGCTACTGATTTCTAGCTAGGGGGGTGCTCAATTAGCCCATAACGTTGGCTATACGTCAGCAACTAGTCCATACAGGGTAATCTGATTGGAGTTCATCACCGCAGCTCCGAGGCGAGTTCAATGCTACTCTGCTCTGGCTCACACCAACCGCCAGTTCTCTCGACAGAGTTTAGGCACCTACTACTCCTCTTCACAGCCTTTTGCTTAATCTTTTCTAGCGTAACGATACTCCTGAGTCAACGAATTAAACCAAGAATTTTCTTAAAACAGCTTTTATTTACCGAGGGCAAAAAAAGTTCTGGTCAGCTAAACTTCTATGCGCCGATTGCGATATTTACGTAACTGAGACAACCCGGCCAAAATCGGGGTAAACAGTGTATATATCAGACAAATAACAAAAATCATTATTTCAGGACGTGCCACTATTATCAAAACAACAAAAACTGCCAGCACCAGATTCCAGAACGGGCGTCGCTTAAACAGAGCTGGATCCTTAAAAGAATAGAACGTTATATTACTGACCATCAAAGCAGCTAAGCCATAAATAAGAACAACCACGGATACCATCCTAATGGTGCCCGTTCCACCTAGATAGTAGAACAGAAGCACACATGATGCGACGGTACAAGCGGCGGCAGGAATAGGTAACCCAACAAAATTTTTAGATTCAACTGTGTTTGCTTGCACATTGAAGCGTGCCAGACGTAGCGCACCACAAACCACATACAAAAATGCGGCAAGCCACCCCAGACGTCCAAAAGGTTCAAGGGCCCAGGAATACATTAAAATTCCTGGCGCAACGCCAAAAGCAACCAAGTCAGAAAGCGAATCATATTCCACCCCGAAGCGGCTAGTGGTTCCGGTCAGACGTGCTATTTTCCCATCTAGGACATCAAAGACTGATGAAATAAGAATAAACCATGCAGCGACATGGTAAGCCTGTTGTGTACTGGCGATGATGCCGTAAAATCCAGCGAACAAGCCGCCCGTGGTGATAAGATTTGGGAGTATGTAAACACCCTTGCGCAGGTTTCCCCGCTTGACATCTACGTCCTCAATCATCCCAACCTGCCCAATACTGTCTCGCCACCAACACAACGATCGCCTAAACTTATCTGCATTTGTGCATTTACTGGCATGTAAACATCAACCCTCGAGCCAAAACGGATAAGGCCGTAGCGCTGGCCGCGCTCAAGTATAGCACCAGTTACTGGGTATGTAACAATACGGCGGGCAATCAGCCCAGCAATCTGAACTACTAGATATTTGTTTTTGTGGCTGTCCTCAATGACCATCCCAGCCTGTTCGTTCTCGGAGCTCGCCTTATCTAGAGATGCATTTACAAAGCTACCTTTGGTGTAAAACTGGTCTATCACAGTTCCAGAGACAGGCACACGATTAACGTGCACATTGAAAACTGACATAAATATACTGACTTTGTAAACCTCCTCATGCAGAAATCTATCTTCCCTGACCTTACCTACATATACTATTTTTCCATCTGCTGGAGCCAGGACAAGGTTGTCATCTTGTGGAATGGTACGATCCGGATTACGAAAAAAATAAACTGTGAATAATGTTAAAAGCAAAAAAATAACCGCCAGAAGACTCCATTCCAGCAGAGAAAAGACAAGGGTTATAAACGCAAATAAACCAATAAAGGGATAACCTTCTAAGGCCACGGGTTGATTCTGATTTCGCATTTTTTCCATCCTCTGTTTGCTATGTGAGCAAGTTTTCTATCAAAAGGTCTATTAAAACTTCGCCAATATACACCACTATAATCTTTACAGCAAAGCTTTTGCCTTAAGCTTGAAATATGCGGGCGGG
>CAYPNO010000145.1:0-4812 GCA_964411865.1 uncultured Desulfuromonas sp.
ATAAGAGAAATGTCCTTTAGCTCTTTTATGTGGAAAAAACATTCATTGCACTCTATGATGTCGGGGTCTGTTCTGCTTCTAGCGCATAAACTTTCAGCCCAATATCCTCATGCAATGATTCCGATTTTTCTTTAAAGATGTGAGCGTATAAGGCTGACATCCTCGTTTTTTGCAGTACTTTCACTTGGATACAACGATCCATGAACAACGCTTGGACCTCAGTAAAAAAGGGGTTCTTTCCGATCGCTACAGCCGCAATGCTGTGAAGAATGGCACTGCCCTTTTTCACCCATCAGCTGTGCAGCCCTACCAAAATATTTACTTGCGCACAAGCACTGATCCGAGCGAAATACCGCCCTCTGTCCGACTCAGCTCGGCTACCTACTATAGCAGCTTGCACAAAAACACCCTTCCATCACACATAATATCATGTGAGATGGAAGCAACCATAAATTTTGAAAAGTGATGAACAGCTATTTTGATAACGGAGAACCTGCATGACATCAACCTTGTTTTTTTTGCGTAACTCTACGACACGACTCACCTCTATTCTGCCACTACTTGCCCTGCTTGTTTTTACAGGTTGCGATAAAACAGAAAAAGTTACAGCAGAGGCACCTGCGGTTGAGGTGGTCGCCATCACAATTGAGCCTCAAACCGTTCCAGCGGTTTTTTCTTTTATCGCTCAAATCCAAAGTTCGCATCAAGTCGATGTGACGGCGCGTGTCAATGGTTTCCTAGATAAAATCAGTTATCGCGAAGGGGAGTCGGTGCAACAAGGGCAGGTATTGTTCCAGTTAGACCAAAAACCATTTGTAGCCGCTGCCGATGCAGCCAAGGCCGAAATGGAGGTACGCAAGTCACAGCTCTGGACCGCCAAAGCCTCCCTTGACCGGGTCAGGCCGCTGGCTGAACAAAACGCCGCAAGCAAGAGCGACCTAGATAACGCCGAGGGCAATTTCAAGTCTGTTGAGGCTGCCCTGCAACAGGCAAAGGCAAAATACGACAAGGCTCTGCTCGATCTGAGCTATACCACAATAATCGCGCCTTTCAGCGGTGTAGCTGGCCAATCGTTGATGCGCGAAGGGAGCTATATTGCCGCAGGGAGTAGTTCTGCCAAGTTAACCTATGTGGCTAAACTCGACCCAGCTTGGATTGATTTCAGTATTTCGCAGAACGATCAGGACCGCGCACGTCAAGAGGTTATCGAGGGCAAACTGCTCCCGCCTGAAGGATACCACTACGCGGTTGAGCTAGAATTGTCTGACTATAGACGGTATCCCCATACCGGCAAGCTCAATTTCCACGACCCCTCTTACAATAGGGAAACCGGCACCTTCTTGGTAAGGGCTGAAATTGCGAACCCAGAAGCCGAACTCCGCCCCGGCATGTTTGTCAAAGCCTACCTAAAGGGCGCACAACGCCCCAACGTTATGGTTGTTCCTCAGCGTGCAGTTCAGCAGATCAGCAATGGGCACATGGTCTGGGTGGCTAACGACAAAAATCAGGCAGAAATCAGGCCGGTCGCCGTGGGGGCTTGGTTAGACGATGATTGGATCATCAACGAAGGTTTAACGGCCGGCGACCGGGTAATAGTTGATGGCTTCATGCGGCTTGGACCTGGCATGCCGCTCAAGGTGATTGCTCCAGAAGATCTTAAATCATCCGATTCCTCACAACCGGCCACAGCCGAATAGGGGTTATCATGGGAAACTTTTTTATTGATCGCCCGGTTTTTGCGGCTGTCATTTCAATCATCATCACTCTGGCCGGGTTCATGGCCATGCAGTCCACCCCCATTGCCCAGTACCCTGATATCGCCCCGCCGACGGTGTCGGTTTCGACAGGCTACCCTGGCGCCACGGCCGAAGTTATCGCCAACACGGTGGCCGCCCCGCTGGAACAGCAGATAAATGGTGTCGATGGAATGCTCTATATGTCATCCACAAGCACCTCGACCGGCGGCATGTTCCTCTCTGTTGTGTTTGAGCCGGGCACCGATCCGGACATGGCGCAGGTCAATGTCCAAAACCGGGTCAATCAGGCCACCGCTCTCCTGCCAGATGTGGTCAACCGCCAAGGGGTGATGGTGAGTAAAAGCTCCGGCTCATTCCTGATGGCAATCAGTGTCTATTCAGATGATGACCGCTACGAGCCTGTGTATCTGGGCAACTATACTAATCTCTACATATTAGACCCGATCAAGCGCCTACCCGGTGCTAATACCGCCAACATGTTCCCAGATCCGGACCTGGCCATGCGAATCTGGTTGCAGCCAGAGCAGATGGCGCAGCTCGGGGTTGCCACCCAAGATATCTCTACCGCTATCCAGCAGCAAAATAAAGCATACGGCATCGGCTCCATCGGCCAATCCCCTGCCCCTGCAGGGACCCAGCAATCTTTTGTGGTCTCCACCAAGGGGATGCTAGAGGACGCGACCGAATTCGAAAACATCATTATCCGTACCGCAAGCGAAGGTTCGGCCATCGTCCGCTTGAAGGATGTGGCCAGAGTTGAACTAGCTGCCAAGGATTATTCGATAACTACCCGAGTCAACGGGAAAAAATCCGCCGTCATCGTCGTTTATCAGCAGCCTGGGGCCAACGCCATTGAGACCTCAAAGCAGGTACGCAACCTGCTAAAAGACCTTGAGCATGGCTTTCCGGAAGGGATGGAATACAAGATTGTAATGGACACCAGCAAGTTTACCGAAGCCTCCATCGAGAAGGTGGTGCATACCTTCTTCGAGGCGGTGGCGCTGGTGGTGCTGGTGGTGTTTCTATTTCTGCAAAGTTTCCGCGCCACCCTGATCCCGGTATTAGCGGTGCCAATCGCAATCATCGGCACCTACATCGGCATCAAGCTGCTAGGTTTCTCCACCAACATGCTGACCTTGTTTGGCATGATCCTGGCCATTGGACTGGTGGTGGACGACGCCATAATCGTAGTTGAAAACGTAGAACACAATATGGCCACCTTCGGCATGAACTCGATGGAGGCGGCCAAAAAGGCGATGAAAGACCTGACCGGAGCGCTGATCGCCATCGTGCTGGTGCTCTGCTCGGTATTCATGCCGGTGGCCTTTCTGGGTGGCATGACCGGCACCCTGTATAAACAGTTTGCCGTCACCATCGCCATCTCCATGGTTCTCTCCGGAGTGGTTGCCCTTACCCTCACCCCGGCGTTAGCTGCGCGCATCCTGAAACCGGCTAAAAGCGAAAAGAAGGGGTTCTTTAAATGGTTCGAAGACAGCTTCGCCAAAGTGACTACAGGCTATGTTGGCGTGGTGCGCTGGCTGATTAATCACCGGGTTATCGGCATGGCTCTCTTTGCGGGGATGCTGGTGGCAGTGGTGACACTCTTTAAAGTTGTACCGGGCAGTTTTGTGCCGGAAGAGGACCAAGGGTATATGTTTGTGGGCAGCTTCCTGCCCGACGCCGCCAGCCTCGAACGCACAAGCAAGATGAGCACCCAGATGCTACCTCTGCTCCGCTCCAATCTGGCCGTAGAAGATATTACTCAGATTGACGGCTATAGCATGATTGACGGCACCTACAAGGAGAACAGCTCCCTGATGTTTATTGCGCTGAAGCCGTATGACCAGCGCAAGAATGCTCAAGATAGTGCCTTCAGCGTAATGCATGACCTAGGGCGCAAGCTTTCCACCCTCAAAGAAGGGGTAGCGTTCCCGATCAACCCCCCTTCTATCCCCGGTTTGGGGAGCATGGGGGGCTTCGAGTTTTTCATTCAGAACAAGAGCAGCGCTACCCCCCAGGAACTGGACAAGGTTACCAAGGCATTCATCGCCGAGACCAGAAAACGGAAGGAACTAAGTGGGGTATCGAGCACCTTTTCGGCCAACCAGCAACAACTCTATCTGGACGTGGACCGCGCCCGCGCCGAACTGCTGGGGATACCGGTTTCCACAATTTTTGACACCCTGCAGTCCTATTTCGGCTCAGCATATGTCGGGCAGTTTGTTGAGTACGGTCGAATCTGGCAGGTAATTATGCAGTCGCAGCCTGAGCACCGCAACAAACCGAACAACCTGACTCAAATTTACGTCCGCTCGTCGAGCGGAGCCATTATCCCGCTCTCGGCGGTGGCTACCTACAAATACCTGCCCGGCCCAGGCATCCTTCCACGCTTCAACGGCTTCCCGGCAGCAAAGCTGAACGGCAACCAAGCGGTGGGGTACAGTTCCAGCCAGGCCATAGCCGCTATGGAGGATGTAGCAAAAACAACCCTGCCAGACGGTTACGCCTACGAATGGGCGGGCCAGGCATTTGAAGAGAAAAAAGCGGGCAGCACCTCGGCAATTGCCTTTGCCTTCGGCCTGATTATGGTGTTCCTGATCCTAGCTGCGCAGTACGAAAAATGGTCACTGCCGATAGGCGTGGTGATGTCAGTGCCGTTTGCTATCTGCGGGGCGCTGCTCTTAACGTGGGGTCGGGGATTGGAAAACGATGTCTACTTTCAGGTGGGACTGGTAACGCTGGTTGGCTTATCCGCCAAAAATGCCATTCTGATTATTGAATTTGCCGCAGACAACCTACGTAAAGGGATGTCCCCAACGGAAGCGGCCATTGAAGCCGCACGCCTGCGCCTGCGCCCAATCGTGATGACCTCTATGGCCTTTATTCTTGGCTGTCTCCCCATGTCCATCGCTAGCGGCGCAGGCGCCAACAGCCTGCACTCCATCGGCACCGGCGTAATCGGCGGGATGCTAGCCTCAACCCTTGTGGCGTCATGTTTTGTTCCGCTATTCTTTGTATTGCTGGAAGAATGGAGCAGTGGTTTCAGCAGAAAAAA
>CAYPNO010000145.1:4912-6233 GCA_964411865.1 uncultured Desulfuromonas sp.
CTGGACAGCATGATTGAAGCTTCGGTACGAGGCAATCTAGACTTGAAACTCGCCACGGCCCGGGTTGAACAATATCTGGGGGTAATGGACACGACCCGCTCCCAAATGTTTCCGCAGATAACCGATGGCTTTGCTCCAGGCGCTCAACGTGTCGCCGGGGTGACGAGCGAAAACTACCCAGCAACCCTGAACGGAACCTGGGAGATAGATCTATGGGGCAAGATTCGCCGCTCCACCGAAGCGGCGCAGGCGCAGATTTTAGCGAGTGAGGCCGGACGCCGGGCAGTGCTCATGACGGTGGTCTCCAATGTCGCCAGCGCTTACCTGACCCTACGCGGTCTTGATCGCCAGCTTGAGATCGCCCAAGCCACTGAAACGATATATGCCGACAGTCTGAAGTTGTTTCAGTTGCGTTTTAAGTATGGCTCCATCTCCCAGCTGGAGCTTTTCCAGGCCGAATCCCAGTACGAATCAGCGCGGCAGGCTATCCCTGCTTACGAATCGCTGATCAGACAGCAGGAAAACCTCCTTGCGCTCTTGCTGGGCAAACCGCCCGAAGCTATTCCCCGCGGCAAACCACTGGAACTATTGATACCTATCGGTATTCCGGAAGGCTTACCCTCAACCTTACTTGAGCGCCGTCCAGACATAATCCAGGCGGAGCAGTCACTGGTCGCCGCCAATGCCAATATAGGCGCGGCTAAAGCAGCTTACTTTCCCAATCTTTCCCTGACCGGCACCTTCGGAGTCGCGAGCAGTGACCTCGACTCTCTTTTTAGCTCTGGAACCACCATCTGGTCGAACGGAGGCCAGCTGGTTACGCCATTACTTAACTTTGGAAAGATCAGCGGGCAAGTGAAGCAGGCCGAAGCCATCCAGCAGCAGGCTTTGCATCAGTATCACATGACTGTTTTGACAGGCTTCAAAGAGGTGGAGGATGCGCTCGTAAAAAACATAAAAGGCACAGAGCAATTTAAAGCGCTTGAACGTCAGGTAAAAGCGCTTGAAGAGTACGTCCGCATCTCAAGATTGCAGTTTGAGGCTGGTACAACCAACTATCTCCAGGTACTGGATGCAGAACGCTCCCTCTTCACCGGGCGGCTTAGCCTCGCCCAGACCAAGTTCGACCTGCTGGTGGCTGGGGTTTCGGTTTACAAAGCAATGGGTGGTGGTTGGATAGCCGAGGCGGATAGCCTGCTGGACACAGGTGACTAAAGATACAAACTGAGGTGGTAAGAAAAGAGTGGACACTTTTCTTACCACCTCAGAGTTTACCGGTCACGAACTAATCGCCGAAAGACTGTCCTGTGATACTTATTTT
>CAYPNO010000146.1:0-6204 GCA_964411865.1 uncultured Desulfuromonas sp.
AGTTAAATTCATACTTGGATTCCAAGTTTATTGAAGGCTATGTATACCTTAAGCAAAGGTAAAATCCAAGTCAGCTCAAAAAACCAACGGCTTAAATCTTCTGCGCAGAAGAGCTGAATATTTCAAATATACACTCCCCTTGCGGATATACAATCTTGTATACTCCACTACATATGGACAGAAGATGGGATAATATATAGCATAAACAGCAAGTTACCCTGTTATATAGCTACACTAGCAGGGGTTATCGCCCTGTTTGAACGTATGTTTTTTATATACTTTTCACTTATTGGTGATGTGTTTTCCCCCGCTAGCCCAAAGCTCGTTGGCATTTCGAAGGCAATTGCTGGGGCACAACCCTATCAATATTAGTAGCTTACGCATAATTCTACTTTAAGCACCATTTACACTCGGCTCTTGGCACACTAATAGCAGTAACGTATAAGCAAGAACACAATGCAGGTGCAACAAACACCAAATCAAGAATAGCAGCCAGACCGGCTAACAACCATAATCTCAGGAGGACACTATGAAAGCACTCACCAAAACCGTACTCGCAACCTTGATCACCTTAAGCGCCGCCATCCCTGCTGTTGCTGCCTCAACTGCAGGTCGCACTGACCACAGTGGCATCTTGGTATGGGCCTTCCTCGGCTTCTGTGCCCTGATCGTAATGGCTCAGCTGGTACCTGCAGTATTGGTGATGCTCGGTATCGTCAAAGGGGTGGCCACCAGCGACTCCAAGGTAAGCGACAAAGCTTAAAAACCAATTTTGAACCTGAATATAATTTCTCTACTAATTTAATTCAAACCCGCCTGGCTTCAGGCGGGTTTTTTTATACGCTAATTACGCGATGAGGTGCAAACCCTTCCACATCTTCAGTTTTCAACCGCAAATCGGTCCATATCCAGATGCTGGACGAAAAAGGAACGCTGCTCGTCGCGGCGATGGCTGACATACACAATGGTGGTTATTCCCTTCGCAGCTACGTCTTCAATAAAATCGAGCACGGCGGTGCGATTGGCTTCATCCAGCCCTTGGGTGGGTTCATCCAGAATGAGTAAGGGTGGGGCTTTTATCAGCGCGCGTGCGATCAGCGCCAAGCGCTGGTCGGCAAAACTCAAGCCTTTAAATGGCTGCGCACGCTGCTGATCCAGCCCAATCCACGCCAACCACCTACGCGCCTGCTGCACCTGGGCATGGTCTGGTTTTTGGTAGACGCCAATGGAGTCAAAAAAACCCGACACCACACAACTTAACACGTCGCCGCCAACATGATAGTTACGCTGCAGCTCTGCGCTGACTATCCCCATATTGCGCTTGATATCCCAGATGGATTCGCCGCTGCCACGCTTGGTGCCAAACAGATACAGCTCATTCTCATAACAAGCCGGATGGTCGCCACTTATCAGCTGCAATAAGGTAGATTTACCGCTGCCGTTGGCTCCGGTAATCAGGAGGTGCTCTCCCTGGCGCAGGGTTAAATCGAGGCCGGAGAACACCATACGCCCCCGATATGAGGCAAACCCCTGGCGCAGTTCTATCAGTGGGGTCTGTGTATCGGGCGAGAATGGTGCAAGGGTTCGGTTTTTTTGCTTAAGCGCTTGCATCCATGCCTGCGTCAGCTCTGGTTTGAAATCCGGGCTCTGCTGCTGCAGGGTTCGGAGTAATTCTGGCCCGAGTTCCTGCCCAAACTCCTGCTCGAATTTCTGCTGTTTCCCCTGCCAAACCAGTTCCCCGGAGCGGATAAGCGCTAAATGGGTCGCCCAAGAGGGAACATCTACGCTGTTGGTCACAAACAGAAGCACACAACAGCCCTGACGTTGCAGATGGAGCAGCGCCGTATCAAGTTCAGTGTGTGCACGCTGATCCAGCCCCGCGTATGGCGCTTCGATAAGCAGGCATGCGGGTACGCGCGCACATTCGGCCAGCAGCAGGAGCTTGCGCGCCTGGCCTGTACTCAATTCGCGGTACCCCTGCTCCAGACTGGAACTAAGGCCAAAGGCCTCGATCAGGGCGGCATCGATTTCTCCAGATGGGAGGAATGCCCGCGCCGGTGTTCCCGGATCAATGCGCTCCAGAAAATCGCTGTCGTCTTTTTTCAGTTCCGCTTCAAAAATCTGCTGCTGCGTGTCAAAAGACAACACCGCCTTATCTGGAGTAAGGTAAAAATGCTCCGCCTTGAAGTCCGCCAGTTCTTCGCTCAGGAGACGAAAAAAGGTGTCGATACCGGAACGGTTGGCCCCAAATACGCACCAGACTTCGCCAGCGCGCGCTTCGAAGCTATCCACTCGCAGCCCCGGCAGCTGGCCATTTTCAATCTGAATCATGCTTGTGTGTGTAGGAGTATCTTTATCCATTGGCAAAATCACCTGTTGCTATTTGTTTAGTAATTCAGTTATATATGCGGCATGCGTCGAGCCTCTAGCCACCAAAATATCCCGCAAGCGATCCGCTATTTTATCACACTCCTGGTGCTGCTTGCATTTGTGTTCAGCACCAATCCAGGAGCGCAGGCCTACGTATGGTGTATCAATGCGGAAGGCAGTGGCGCCCTTGCCACCGCAGCCCACAGTCCTCACAACCTCCCTGCTTCTGCGGCGCACAACCTCACTAGTGGCATTACCCAATGCTGCAACGGCTCCGCCTGCGCGCTTAGTTGCGCTAGCTGCATCGATATCCCCATCGAGGCAGACTTCTCCACCACCTCCACATATCAACTCAAAAAAATGCCTGCGCAGAACCCAGCGCCGCAGTGGCACGAACTACAGTGGTTGCGTGCCAGCACCGCCACTGTAACCTCCACCCGTCCCCCCGAATCACCTCCGCGTATAAGCAGCACCATCCGCGCCCAGCGCACCACCGTTCTGCTCATTTAATACCCTCTCCAGCACCACCCCAGCCCGGTAAACATATCCGGAATCTGCCGGATCAAATGACATATTGAACCATCATATCCATTGGAGATTCATTCATGACCACCAAGGTTCTATTTACCTGGGGTTTTGCACTTGGAATCTGCCTGAGTATATGCGCCCTCCCTGCGTGGAGTGCACCATATACCGAGGCTGAGGGGACGAATATTCCCCCCCCCACGTCCACTCCCCTGATATCTCAAGGCATAAGTGAAGCCGAAGCGCTTGAGCTGGCGCTCCACTACCATCCGCGCCTCGATGCCTTTACCCACGCAACCCAGGCACGCACCCACGCCATGCGCCAAGCCGGGCGCTTCCCCAACCCGGAATTGGAGCTTGAGATCGAAAATTTTGGCGGCAGCGGCACCTTCAGCGGGAACAATAGCGCTGAGACAAGTCTGATTGTGCAGCAACGCCTGGAACTTGGCGGCAAAGGGAAACGCCGCGTTGCCCTGGCCCAAGCCGATGCCCAACTCACCGAGCAACAGCTAAACGCTTTCAGCGTAGAATTGCGCGCCTTGGTGCGAGAGCGCTGTGTAGATGTGATGGCAGCACAACAGCGTCTGGATCTGGCCCAACAGCAGCTGGAGCTGTGCCGCATCATGCTGAAGATGGTCACCGAGCGTATCACTACCGGTAAAAGCGCCACCATGGAGCAGACTGCTTTTTTAATGCAGCGCGACGCTGCACGACTGCGGGTACAGCAGGCGCAACATCAACTCCACAGCAGCCAGAACGCCCTCACCGCTCTGTGGGGGCAATACCCGGCAGACGTTACCCTTGCAGGAACAACCCTGGCCACGCTGCCGACCGTTCCGAACCCGGCCGAATCAGGGGACGCCTTGGAACCCGATTGGGCGGTCGAGCTGCCCCACCGCCTGTCCCAAAGCCCGGAGCTGAAGCTGGCCCGAACCACAGTGCAGCGCGCAACCCAAGAGTTGCGCCTGCAGCAAGCGGAGCGCATACCGGATCTGACTTTGAGCTTCGGAGCAAAGCAGGATGAAGCCAGCAATGACCACGCCCTTATTGCCGGAGTATCCATTGAAATCCCTCTGTTTGACCGCAATCAGGACGGGATCGCTGCGGCTCGGGCACGCAAGAGAGAAGCAGAGGCTCTGGCCCGTACGGCTATGGTGCAACAGCGCAATTTACTCCAACAGGGCTGGTACGCGTTTCAGAGTGCACGCCGTGAAGCGGAAGTGCTGCGTGCAGATTTGCTCCCGGCGGCACAACAAAATTTCGAGCGCATTAAATACGCCTATCAAGCGGGGAAATACCCCTATCAAAGAGTTCTGGACGCACAACAGAGCCTGTTTACCATGCAGAATCGCTGCATAGACAGTCTCGCAGCCGCCCATAAAGCCCATATAGCGTTGGAGCGCCTGCTGGGCACAGAACTTCCAAAAGAATCTGCAACGGATACAGCGGCAACCTACAGAGGTGAAGCATGAAAACATACATCTATTTAAGCGTACTTGGCATAACCATTATGGGCGGCGCATTGTTGCTCTTGAATCCCACCCTGACCCCAAAAGTGCTGACAACACTCCATGCTCCCCATTCCGACGATGAACATCCTGAAGATGAACATGCCGGACACGACCATGCAATCGCGAAGGAGAAAGGTTCCAGCACTGTGGACATGTGCCCGGAACACCGGGTGCTGGAGATTGAGGATGCCCTGTGTCGCGCGGAACATATCGGCGATCTCCGCCCCGGCGAAGGGTTACTGGTACGCCTTGAGTCTGAACAGGTCGCAGCACAGGCCGGGGTCATGACCACCACCCCGACACCCATGGAAATTGCGCAGCACTTGAGCGTTCCCGCGCGTCTGCTGTTCAACCGCGAGTGCACCGCCTCCATCGCCCCGGTTGCCTCCGGAACCGTGCGTCGCGTTCATGTTCGTCCCGGAACCAGGGTTGAGCAGGACGATCTGTTGTTGGAGATCTCCACTCCGGAACTCGCCCCCCTTCAAACCGGGGTTTCGGGCGCCCGCGCCCGTCTGCGTCAGGCGCAAACCTCCCTTGAGCGTGAACAAGACCTGCTGGCCAAAGGGATCAGCTCACAGCAGGAGTATGAGCAGGCCAAAACCGCCTACGCCAGCGCTAGCAGTGAACTGGAACAATACCGCCAACAGCTGCTGAACTTTGGCCTCGATGCTGCTGGCATCACCTCCACCAATTCGGCGCCAGATTCAGTGAAAAATCTGGCACCTATTCGCGCACCCTTTGGCGGAATCATCACCAACCTGACCACCTCTATCGGTGAGGTGGTTACCCCGGCTTCGGTGCTCCTCACCCTTACCGATCCTGATATACTCTGGCTCGAACTCTCCATCCCCGCAACCCGGGCTGGAAACATTAGAAATCACAGCGACATCAACGTGTATATAGATGGCGCAACAGAGCCGTTGCAGGCCACGCTGTTCCATGTGGATGCGGCCCTGGATGAGCAGAGCCGTACCCTGCGCGCGCTGGCGCACATCCCCAACCCGGATGGACATCTGAAAGCCGGTATGTTCGCCCGTGCCGCCATTGCAACCGGGCCTGCTTCGCCCGGACTTGCGCTCCCCGCTGAAGCGATTCAACACATCGACGGCGACAGTTATATCTTCATACAGCAGCAGGCAGATCTGTTTGAGTTACGCCGGGTCAATACCGGTGCAATCCAGGATGGTCTCGTTGGCATCAGCGCTGGCCTCGACCCCGGCCATGACCTCGCTGTGCGCGTGGTGAGCGCGCGCGGCTTTGCCCTTAAATCGGAAGTGCTGCGTGCTCGACTCGGCGCTTCATGCGCTGATCACTGAAGCCGTTCAACCCCGCCAGGAGGGCAAACATGCTGGAAAAACTTATCGATATTTCTCTGCGCAACCGCGCTGTGGTTGTGCTCCTCTTCCTTATCGCCTGCGGCGTTGGACTCTGGTCGCTGCTACACCTGCCCCTGGACGCCTTTCCTGATACCACCCCGGTGCAGGTGCAGATAGACACCACGGCTCCGGCGCTGGGGCCCGAGGAGATTGAAACCCAGATCTCACTCCCGGTGGAACTCTCCATTTCTGGGTTACCTGGTTTAGTTCACGTCCGCTCCATCTCTAAATTCGGCCTCTCGCAGGTGGTCGCGATCTTCAAAGATGAGATGGCGATCCTCGATTCGCGCCAGCTGATTATGGAGCGCCTCGCTGCAGTGGAACTTCCGGACGGAATCGAACGTCCCGAGCTCGGTCCCATCTCTACCGGATTGGGGGAGGTGTTTCACTACACCATGCGCTCCACCGACCCCACCCGCGGG
>CAYPNO010000147.1:0-6108 GCA_964411865.1 uncultured Desulfuromonas sp.
GTAGAAAATATCTATTGCTCTTTATATCCCGACGAACTGCTAGACGTAGTAGCATTAATAGACATAGGTGCCAGCGCTGCCCAACTCAGTATCCTTAAAGATAGCGTTTCAGTATTTACGCGCGAGATTCAGATGGGCGGAGCTGCATACAACGAAGAATTGCAGAAAGAATTTGGGCTTAGTAATGAAGATGCCGAAATGCTCAAGCTGAGTGGTTCGTTTGAAGGTGTGGATATTGAAGAGGCTCAAGCCATTATCGACCGGGTAACCGACAATCTTGTTCAGGAGCTTTCACGCTCGCTGGATTTCTTTTCTGCGACCTTCAACGATGAAAAAGTTTCCAAGGTCTATCTTACCGGAGGCGTTTGTCTTACCTCAGGGCTGTTGGATAAGTTTGAACAGTCGTTGGAGATGCCCGTTGCTCTACTAGACCCGTTTAGCCGCGTAAGTGTTAAAGAGAATGTTTTTGATCTTGAATTTGTCAAGGCTTCGGCACCTTTCTATGCTGTCGCTGCCGGTCTGGCTACGAGAACCTTTGGAGACAAGCTATGATTAAAATAAACCTGCTTCCGGTAAAGGCGGTACAGAAGCAGATTCAAATGCGGAATAATCTGCTAGTGGCAGTGTCTATGTTGTTGTTGGTTGGTGGCGTATGCTACATCGTTCATGGATCAATTACTGCCAATATTGCCGCTATAGATCAAGAAATAAGCGACAATAAGCGCGAGATAAGTAGTTTAAAGAAGAAGATAGGCGAGGTTAATAGATTTAAGAAATTGCAGGAAGAGTTACGTAACAAGCTTAAGATTATGAATGAGTTACGTGCGTCAAAGTCTGGACCCGTGCATCTGATGGATGAATTGATAAAAGCACTGCCAGAAAAGCTGTGGATCACCTCATTTGCCGAAAAAAATGGTACAGCTCAAATTAGCGGCGTTGGACTTACAGAGAATGATGTGGCGACCTTTATGACCAACTTAGAAAACTCTCCCTATTTTTTGAGGGTAGATCTTAAAGTAACTAAACAAAAAGTACAGGATGGTCTGAGATTGCAAAATTTTGATTTGTCGTGTCTAGTAGAAAATCCTGTGGTGCCAGATAATGATAAATAGGGGAGCATAAATAATGAACCCGCAAATAGAAAAAATTCTGAAGTTACCCATGTATCAGCGGGTACTAATTTTGGTGGCAACCCTGATTTTGCTAGTAGGGGCATATATTTATTTTCTTTATAATCCTGCACGTGAAGAGCTTACTAGCAAGCAGTCGCAGAATAAAAAACTATTGGTTGAATTGCAGGAAAGTAGGCGTATTGCCAATAATCTGCCAAAATTTAAAGCTGAATATGAAGAGATGAAAAATCGCTTAGATCTAGCTTTGAATGAACTGCCAAATAAAAAAGAGATTCCTTCACTGCTTAGCAGCATAGCTGGGCTGGCGAGAGACAATGGCCTTGAGGTTTTACAGTTCAAGCCAGAGAATGAGACGGTTAGAGATTTCTATGCTGAGGTTCCGGTAAGTTTGGATTTGAAAGGCAGCTATCACCAGATGGCTCTGTTTTGTCAAGCGGTGTCGCGGATTGCAAGGATTGTAAATGTTAAGGATATGAAACTTAGCAAACCACAGCAGAATTCTGAAGCCACTATTTTGTCCATATCTTGTCGTTCTCTCACCTATCGTTTTATTGATACACCAAGTGCAAAGAAAGGAAAATGAATATGCGCCGATATGTTGCACTTTTTATCTTCCTTGCCATTTGCATGGCAGCAGGGTGCTCGAATGACAAACCTAAAAACCTAAAGGTGGTGCAAACTAGGAGTGCAGTGGAGCCAGTGCGCTCGCTTTCTGATACAGTGCAAGAAGAAGCCAAGGTTGAGTCAGAGCCAGAGATGCCGAAGTTTGTGTATGAGGAATTTGGGCGACGTGATCCGTTTTCGTCCTTGTTGGCGATAAAAGATCCAGTTATCGATGATGTGGAACCGCTGACGCCGTTGCAGAAGTTTGGTTTAAAAGAGATACGCCTTATTGCGATAGTGATCGGGAAGGATCAACCGCGTGCCATGGTAGAGGCGCCGGATAAGAAGGCATACACTCTGACTCCTGGGGTTAAGGTTGGTAGGAATAAAGGCATTGTGCAAGCCATTACTCAAAATGAAGTAATTGTAGAGGAGCGCTTTCGAGATTTTGCAGGAACAACGCGAACAGAAATTAAGCGCATAGTTATCCCGCAGAGGGAAGGGGAATGAATATGAAGTTTAAAAATGTTTTTCCGTCAGCGGCGCTGTATTTTCTATTGTTCGCATTTTTAATGCTGGCCGCCCGTGTGCCTTCTACATATGCACAGATGAACCAAGTGACCGCGGTGCAATTTGGGGTTGATACAGTATCTATTGTCACTGATACAGATAGTCCGGTTTTTAGCACCTATACCCTTGGCGCCCCTGAACGTATGGTTGTTGATGTGTCACATGTCACGCCAGTGTTTGCGGAACGATCATATGATCTAAATTCAGGGCTTGAATCAGGTTTTAATTCAATGCGCATAGGTGTGTATGCGGATAAAACCAGGTTTGTTTTTGACGCGGTTGGCGGGAGTTTGCCCCATGCAGAAGTTTATGTTGATGGGCAGGAAATAGTAGTTGATTGGGCCGCTGGGGCGGAAGGGGGTAGCTCCGCTACTCAAACGAGGGCAGGCACTAGAATTGTTGCAACTAAAAAAACATTTTCAAATTCTGCTGGGGCACAAACCGTAGTAACAGCTCTGAATTTTGAGCAAGAAAAAGACGAATCAGTGTTTAAGGCAGAATTAGCAGCTACTGCTCCGCAAGTTGAATTGATTCAACCACGCACCCATGGTAATACTGTGCGATTTGGAGTAACCAACGCTGCTATTCCCCGCAGTTTGCGCCGAGTATTAGATGCATCAGTATTCCCCAGCGCTGTCCTTCAGATAACTCCATATACCACCATGGTTGATGGGGTGCGCAATGTAATGTTTGCGGTTCAGTTAAAGGATATAGTGGAATACGAGGTTGTGCTAAATAAAGGGATACTTGAATTTCGCTGTGATAGTAGCACTTTTGCTGATTCACCCGTAGAGGATATACAGGTTAGCTTAGATGTCGTCAGCAATGCTTCGAGTTTATCTGATTCAAATTCAGTACAAGCTGTGGATGTGTCGCAGAATCAGGATCATACTTTTGACCAAATAGGTCAAAACCTTACTGTTGGAGCGGTTTTAGAATCACTTTCGGCTGGAGAACAGAATCTCGAAATACCGGAGGAGACGGTTGAGAAGACTTATACTGGTGAGCCGATCAATCTTGTTTTCGATGACGCAGATATTCGTAAAGTAATGCGCCTTATTGGCGAAATAAGTGATATGAACCTGATTGTTTCGGAAGATGTTCAGGGGAAAATTTCTTTACGCCTTCAGGACGTCCCATGGGATCATGCCCTTGATCTAGTGTTGGAAATACAGGAACTGGGGATGATTAAAAAAGGCAATGTAGTGCGTGTTCTCCCCCTGAAAAAAATTCAGACCATGGAAGCAGAACGTCTGCGGAGTAAGCAGGAAATAAAACGTCTTGAAGAAACCAGCACCGAAATATTCGCCATAAATTATAAAGATGCAAAATCGTTTGAAGACGTGATTAAGGAAATGCTTTCCGACCAAGGGCAAGTTAAGGTAATAAAAGGCAGCAAGAAGATCATGGTCAATGATATTCCATCCAAACTGGACGAAGTCAGGGATATCCTCAAAGTTCTAGATGAGCCAGCTAAACAGGTAATGATCGAAGCGCGCATCGTTGAAGCAAACACCTCCGATGGTTTAGAGTTTGGAGTAAATTGGGGCTTCAGCTATGACAACAACGAAACGGGTGGTATTGGCTTGGAAAATATGGATTCTGCCGGCATCGGCCTAGGTGGAGCTTTCCTTTTGCCTAGTGTTGTTGGTACTTCTGGATTGGGTGGTAAGTTTACATTTGGGCGTTTGGGATTTGATGATAAGGTTTTAGATCTTAGGATTTCAGCCTTGGAAACCGCTGGGAAGGGACGCGTAGTCTCCTCACCTAAAGTCCTTACCCTTGATGGAGAGACTGCTAAGATTGAGCAAGGGACCTCTATTCCCTATCAATCTGTAAGCCAGAATGGGACAACCACAGAATTTGAAGATGCTACATTGGCCCTAGAAGTTACTCCTGAGATTAATCCAGACAATACTATTATCCTTGAAATTAAAGCTACCAATAGTACTGTAGGCAACACAGTCTCTACTGGTGCTGGAAGCGCGCCAGCCATCGATACCAAGGAGGCAGAAACCAAACTTCTTCTTAAAAATGGTGAAACTACGGTTATTGGTGGTATCTACGTGGAAAATGAATTGAATAGTGAGACAGGGACTCCCATTCTCAAAGACATCCCTTTCCTTGGTTATTTATTTAAATCACGAAATAAAAGTAGTGTTAGAAGTGAGTTGTTGATTTTTATTACACCTCGTATTGTTGAGTAGCAACCAAGTAGTTGATTCTTAGCAAAAAAAGACAGGTATAGCCTGTCTTTTTTTGCTCATTTTACAGATACAAGTAAACTCTTACTCGATAAAATGGTTTAAATGCAGCTCGAAAATATTTTTCTGATTGGCTTTATGACTGCGGGAAAATCCACTGTTGGCCTGAAGCTTGCGAATTTGCTTGAAGGCCAGTTTGTTGATACTGATAACGCTATAGAGCAACGTTTGCACATGAGCATTAAGTCAATCTTTGCTCATTACGGCGAAGAGTATTTTCGTTCCTGCGAGACTGCTGTTCTGCAAGAGTTATGCAACATTACTACCAGCTCGCCTCTGCACGCGTGTAGCTACGAAAGTTCATCAGCCGTCCTAGCTTATCGAATAATTGCTACAGGGGGAGGGATGGTGGGGCGTGTGCAAAATCGTGAGATTATGCACCAGCATGGTACTGTGGTTTATCTGAGTGCTCCTTGGGCTGATATCTGCAGACGTTTGCATCGAGTCCCCAATCGACCCCTTGCGCACAATGTTGAAACAGGCAGACTGAAACTGCTGTGGCAAAAACGTTTACCGCTGTATCAGAACGCTGATATTATAATTGAGACCGCTAATCTTAGCCCGTGTGCCATTGCACAAAAGATTGCAAGTTATCTTATTCCTTGACCAGGCTAACTTGCTGTTAGGTTAGTGTTTTATTTGCTTGGGAGTTTTGCCGTTATGCAGCAGATGAAAGTTGAACTTGCTGAGCGTGCGTATTATATCTCTTTTGGGGATGACTTGTTTGTGCATTTGGGCGAGTTACTGGCCCCTCTTCAATTGTCAGAACATGTTGTTGTGATCACTAATGAAGTAGTGGCACCGCTGTACGCTCGCCAGGTTGAGTCTACGCTCCGGAAGGCTGGTTATAGGGTTGATACTTTAATTCTCCCTGATGGTGAAGAACACAAAAACGCTCATAGCCTTGATAGTATTTACACCTACATGCTTGATCGTTCATGCGATCGTAAAACGACTGTTGCCGCCCTAGGTGGAGGCGTAATAGGCGACATGGCCGGGTTCGCAGCGGCTACATATATGCGTGGCATTCCCTTTGTGCAGATTCCCACCACTCTCCTTGCGCAGGTTGATAGTTCCGTTGGAGGTAAAACCGCCATCAACCATCCTATGGGCAAAAATATGATCGGGGCTTTTTATCAACCTTTAAAAGTTATCATTGACACATCCACCCTTAATACTCTTGAACCACGTCATTTTTATGCAGGATTGGCCGAAGTGGTGAAATATGGAGTTATCGCAGATGGTAGTTTTTTCGCCTGGCTTGAAGATAATTATGCCGCGTTATTACGCAAGGAATCAGCAGCACTGAGTTATGCCATAATGCATTGTTGTCGCATCAAGGCGGACATAGTTGTCAGAGATGAAACAGAGCAGTCGGTGCGTGCTTTGCTCAATTTTGGGCATACTTTTGGCCATGCAGTAGAGCAACTTTGCGGATACGGTACGGTTCTTCATGGAGAAGCAGTTTCTATTGGCATGGTGATTGCGGCACGCATATCTGCGGCTATGGGACTTAGCACCTCTGAGGATGTCATGAG
>CAYPNO010000148.1:0-6067 GCA_964411865.1 uncultured Desulfuromonas sp.
CCTTCCTTTTTTCTTATTCTGGCGGTCATTGCATTTTTAGAACCTTCCATCTGGAACATCATGACTATTATAGGCTTGACCAGTTGGATGGGGGTGGCGCGTTTGGTAAGAGCTGAATTCCTGTCCTTGCGCGAGCGCGATTTTGTCATGGCTGCTCGTGGGCTCGGAGCTTCCGATCTACGCATAATTCTGCGCCATATCCTCCCTAATGCAATCTCTCCGGTTCTGGTTTCAGCCACTTTGGGGGTAGCCGGAGCCATCCTTACCGAGAGCGCCCTGTCATTTCTCGGCATCGGGGTTCAACCTCCAACGCCATCTTGGGGGAACATGCTCATTGCTGGCAAGCAAACCTTGGGTACGGCTTGGTGGCTTTCGGTGTTTCCTGGCCTAGCTATTTTGATAACGGTTCTGGGGTATAACCTGCTTGGAGAGGGGTTGCGCGACATCCTAGATCCACGCCTTTAGCCTTTAATTGGCAAGCAGACTAAACGCATATGCATAATATTGATTTCAGTCTCAAAGCTCTTTCTCAGCTGAGGCCAGCTGGGCTCATCTGTGCTCGGGCAGCCGCTCTTCAGTGTGCAGAATACAGTTTTATCTACGCCAGCTATCACCCCGACTCTAACTTCAGGCGCAATTTTACCAGTTGTCAGGATTATCTTGGGCACGTGCGGGTAGAATTACTTGCAGCGCCACAAGTTGGAAAATGTACCGTACTCAGGCAAGAGTTTAGCGAGGGAAAATTTGCAGCCGAAGATGCCGAACAAAACCGCGTCAAGGTGCTGCATAGTATGGAAGTAACCCTGCCGGATGGCAGCGACGCCAGTTACTATGAAGTTGCCGAACTCAGCAAGGTAAAAGGGGGTTGGCGCTACCTGCGGGGATACAAGGTGCCTGTAACCGAGCTCTGCGCAATTGGGGATGAACATCTAAGCTGTGAAATGATCATCAAGCGCGGAGTCTGCTTTTAAACATGCCTGAGTTGCCTGAAGTTGAAACGATCCGTTCCGGACTTGAGCCCTTACTTGTGTACAAAACTATTACAGATGTGTGCATCCGCGAGGCGCAATTACGCTATCGCATCCCTGCTGATTTGGCTGCGTGCGTATCAGGCCAGCGGATCACTGCGCTGCAACGCAGGGCAAAGTATCTGCTGCTCCAGGTCGAAAAGGGTACAATCCTCATTCATCTGGGCATGACTGGTTCGCTACGTTATCTGAGCGCTGCGCAGGCACCAGAACGCCATGATCACCTAGATTTTATCCTCGACAAGGGTGTTTTGCGCTACCGTGACCCACGCCGTTTTGGCCTAGTGCTGTGGAAGCCGGCGACGGAGCAGGGGCATCGACTGCTAGATAAACTTGGGCCTGAACCGTTAGGAGATGCTTTTACCTCGGATTATCTTACCCGCAAGGGTGAGGGGAGCAAAAGGGCGCTTAAGAGTTTCATCATGGACAATCATGTGGTTGTCGGAGTGGGGAATATCTACGCCAACGAGGCTTTGTTTCTCGCCCGTCTTCATCCGCTACGTCCTGCAGGTGGGTTGAGTCAACCCGAGTGGGAAGCATTGCACCGGCACATTATTGAGGTGCTGCAGAAGGCAATAATAGCCGGTGGGACTACCATACAAGATTTTGTCGATGGAAGTGGGAAACCGGGCTATTTTCAGCAACAACTACTGGTGTATGGCCGCGATAAAGAGCCGTGTACAGAATGTGGCACCATTTTACAAAAACAGGTGATCGGACAGCGCTCGAGTTGGTTCTGCCCAGAGTGCCAGAGTTAAATAGCGTGCGAGGAAATCCACAAGAAAAGAGGGGGCGAACGCCATGCAGGGGTTTGATTTTCATATTGATTATAGGGTGCGTATAAGCGACATCAACTACGGTGGCCATGTAGCTAATTCAGCAGTTTTGAATTTTTTTCAGGATGCACGCATCGCTTTTCTGGCGCATCTGGGCCCTTTTAGTGAAATGGATATCGGCGGTTGTGGCTTAATTCAGCCTGAAGCTCATGTCAAATATAAAGCGGAAATGTTTCACGGCGATGACCTGAAGATCTGGGTAGCTATAACCGGGCTGAAGCGCTCTTCTTTTGAACTCAAATATTGTATCAAACGTGACACCGTGATTACTGCCGAGGGGACCACCACGTTGCTGGCTTACAGCTACGCACGCAAAAAACCTTGTCGCCTGCCGGAAGATTTCCGCGCCGCCCTTGAAAAAGTACTGGTATCCCCAGAATGAAACCCCTTAGCGACATCAAGCGCAAATAACATTACTGAAAAGGGGCACTTATTTCTTGACGCGCGTGATTGCGCGCGGTAGTTTGTCGGCATTTATTGTGCTTCGCATAGAGTAGAGTTTTGCGAGGGTACAGCCCTAGAAATAATAGCAATAGAGCCAACACATATCCTTTTAAGCTGATCCAGAGAGGTCTGCAAGGGGTTAAAATGTCCGAACCATTCATCAAGTTCACGTCTGTAGCATTCTTGCGTCTGCAAGATATTTTCGCCTATTATTCAGTTCCTGAAAATATAAATAAAACCTGCCTGACCTGCGTAGTGCTGGCCGGGTTTTTTTGTATCTGTTTTTTGCATTTTCTGCATTTAGCTCCAGGCAGGGTGCAGATGTATCCGTTGTAGTTAAACCGTGGAAGATACTATAGGAGGTTCTATGCCCGGGCTCTGCACCATACTTCTGGATAATGAGTCGATTCGCCGTGCGGTCACTCGTATCAGTCATCAGTTGCTGGAAAAAAACAAAGGTTGTGAAAACATGGTGCTGCTTGGAATCCGCACCGGTGGAGATCATCTTGCGCGCATGATTCAGCACAAGATTGTAGAAATTGAAGGGATTGAGGTTCCACTTGGAGTCGTCGATGTCACCATGTACCGCGATGATGTCGGCAGCACCCGCGAATTACGCCCCGTGGGGAAGACGGAAATTCCCTTCAAGCTTGGCAAGAGCAATGTGATTCTGGTGGATGAGGTGCTCCAAACAGGCAGAACTATTCGTGCCGCCATGGACGCTATTATGGATATAGGTCGGCCGGCAAGCATCCAGCTCGCGGTTCTGATAGACCGGGGACACCGGGAGCTGCCCATTCGGGCTGACTACGTTGGGCGCAATGTCCCCACCGCTAGTGAAGAGCAGATAGAGGTTGAGTTTGACTCAAGCGGACAGGCCCATGAGGTAAGACTGCTGAAACCCTGAAAAGGTGCATTACACCTGAGCATGGAGAAAACACCTATGGCATTTGCACACAAACATTTCATTAGCACCAAGGTGCTGTCGCGCGAAGACATCGACCTTATTCTCGCGACAGCACAGAGTTTCAAGGAGATCAATCAGCGCGACATTAAAAAAGTGCCCACGTTGCGGGGTAAGAGCATCATCAATCTTTTTTACGAAAACAGTACCAGAACTCGAACCTCATTCGAGTTGGCTGGCAAGAGGATGTCTGCCGATACCATCAACATAACTTCTGCTTCTTCATCAGTCACCAAGGGGGAAACCCTTGAAGACACAGCAAAAAACATCGAAGCAATGGACGCCGATGTCATCGTGATGCGCCACCCTGCATCGGGCGCACCGGACTACCTCGCAAAGCGCTTAAGTCGTTGCGCGGTTATCAATGCGGGCGATGGTGCGCATGAGCACCCGAGCCAGGCGATGCTTGATCTTATGACCATCAAAGAGCACAAGGGAACGCTGGAAGGATTGACCGTTGCGATCATCGGTGATATCGCCCGTAGCCGAGTCGCGCGTTCAGACCTGTATGCACTCCGAACTATGGGAGCTACGGTGCGTCTGGCTGGCCCGGCCACCATGCTGCCCCCCGGGCTGGATACGCTCGGCGCGGAGGTGTATACCGATATTAACGCCGCGATCAAAGATGCTGATGTAATTATTATGCTCAGAATCCAACTGGAACGTGAAGGGGGGAGCAAGTTGCTGCCTACCAAGCGTGAATATGCCCAGTTTTTTGCGCTCAATCCAGGAAACCTGAAGCTAGCCAAACCGGATGCTATCGTCATGCATCCCGGACCGCTGAATCGCGGAGTGGAAATTTCATCCTATGTAGCCGATGGAAAACAAAACGTTATCCTGGATCAGGTAGAAAACGGCGTGGCGGTCAGAATGGCACTCTTGTACCTGTTAGCAGGCGGAAGTGATGATCAGTAAGCCATTTTTTATGCATAAAAGGTAGGTGCCATGAAAACTATTATAAAAAACGGAAGAGTAATAGATCCTGCGCAAAACATTGACGCTATCTTGGACGTGGTGATCAATGCCGGATGTATTGAAAATATTGCCGCACAGGTGCAGCCAGGAGCAGATGACCAGGTGATAGATGCCACCGGTTTGCTGGTTACCCCGGGGTTAGTAGATATCCACGTGCATTTGCGCGATCCGGGGTACGAGTACAAAGAAGATATCGTCTCTGGAACCAGGGCCGCCGCCGCCGGAGGCTTTACCTCTGTTGCCTGTATGCCCAATACCAATCCAAGTAACGACAATAAAGCCATCACCCGGTATATGATCCAAAAGGCTGAACTTGAAGGTTACGCCAATGTATTTCCTATCTGCAGCATCACCAAAGGACAACAAGGGGATTCGCTGGTGGAGATGGGCGATCTCAAGCTGGCCGGTTGCGTGGGTTTTTCTGATGACGGCCTTAATGTAGAAGATGGAGCGATGTTGCGCCACGCCATGGAGTATGCTCACGGGTTTGATATGCCCATCATCGCCCACTCTGAGGACGAATCCATCAAAGACGGCGGGGTTATGAACGAAGGCCCGCTTTCCACCGAACTCGGATTGACTGGAAACCCGTGGGTATCTGAGGCGGCGAGTGTAGCTCGCGATATTATGCTGGCAGAGCTTACCGGCTCCCGTCTGCACATATGTCATATCTCCTCCAAACGCACCGTTGAGCTGGTTCGGGAAGCCAAACAGCGTGGGGTCCGAGTCACTTGCGAGGTTACGCCTCACCATTTCACTCTGACCGAAGAGGCTGTGCGTGGTTACGAAGTAAATGCCAAGGTTGGTCCACCGCTGCGTACTGCCGCCGATGTTGCTGCCTTGAAAGAAGGTCTGCGGGATGGCACCATCGATGCTATTGCAACTGACCATGCCCCGCATCACATCGATGATAAGAATATGGAGTTTGTGTACGCTGCTTTCGGTATGATTGGGCTGGAAACCGCGCTGCCGCTGGCTCTACGTCTGGTTGACGAGGGTGTGCTTTCGCTCAATGAGGTTATTGCGTGCCTGAGTTGCAAAGCTGCGAATGTGCTTAGGATTCCACGTGGAACCCTGAATACTGGCGCTGTGGCTGATATCGCCTTGATTGACCTTGAGCATGTGTGGGAAGTAACACGCCAGAGTATACACTCGCGCTCATTCAATACCCCGTTCGAACAGCAGAGTATGAAAGGGAAAGCGGTAATGACCCTGCGGGCTGGGAAAGTAGCGCACAAAGAGATATAGGTAAGCATCTTGAAGAGCTTGACGTTCCTATTCTGCGTAGGTATAATGCGTGCCCTAGATTAAAAAAATAGAAGCATTTATGCTCCACATAGGTGCGCTAGCAGTTGCATCGAAAATTAAACAGAAGAGTTAAAGTTACGGGTGGGCCATGAGCCTGCCCGTAACTTTATTGCTTTAATACACAAAATAGAGAAAATAAAGGAATTTGCCATGTCAGACTCAATTCCCATGACCCCTGTGTCGTACGATAAACTCCGCCAGGAACTGAAGCAGCGTATGCGCGTTGATCGCCCCAAGGTGGTGGAGGATATCGCCGAAGCCAGATCACATGGCGATCTGTCAGAAAATGCCGAGTACGATGCTGCCAAGGATCGGCAGGGGTATATTGAAGCCCGCATCAAGGATCTCAACGATAAAATTGCGCGCGCTGAAGTGATTGACCCCACAAAGATTGAATCGGACAAAATTGTTTTTGGGGCCACTGTCACTCTGTATGATGTGGATAACGAGACAGAGGTGGTGTATCAGATTGTTGGAGAGGATGAGGCTGACATCAAAGAGGCAAAAATTTC
>CAYPNO010000149.1:0-6061 GCA_964411865.1 uncultured Desulfuromonas sp.
CGCCGGGCTTGCTACCACTGCCGGATCCAATTTCATTTTGGCGGCGCCGAGGGGAAGTAACGCTCCTATCAAGGTAGATGTGATCACTTGCAACCCCAATGCAAGTGAAATAGCGCTGGCAATCCGCAGCAAGGAAAAACCATCTGGCATCGTCGACCCACCACCAAAAAAAAATACCCGTCCAAAGGCAATCACCCCAAGCAATAAAGCCAGTAACAGCGCAACCCGAAGCTCTTTACCAAGGATACGCAAGATATCTTTGGGTGAAATTTCTTCAAGTGCTAAGGCTCGAACCACCAATGTGGCCGATTGACTCCCAGTGTTGCCGCCGGTATCAGCCAGCATAGGCATAAACATCGCCAGAATGGCAAATTGAAGTAACAGACCTTCAAAATGCTGCACAATAAAGCCGGAGACTAAACCCAACATTGCCAGTGCGACCACCCAAGGATATCTGTTTTTAAAATGTTTCCATACGCTTGTTTTTATATAGACTGCATCTTCATGGGTACCACCGATCCCCATGAATTTCTCCATATCCTCGGTGTGTTCCTGGGTGATGATGTCAAAGGCATCGTCGTGGGTGACTATTCCTACCAGGGCATTCTGGGCGTTGATGATCGGCAAAGCGAGTAAGTCATATTTTTGAATTTTTCTGGCTACCTCTTCTTGATCATCCGCAACCTTGGCAAAGATGACACCCTTATGCATTATTTCATCCACCCGTGCTGTGCGCTGCGCTAAAATAAGCCTTTTTAACGATACAAAGCCCAGAAGCTGGCGGTGCTCCCCCAGCACGTACGCGTAGTATATCGTTTCGCTGTCGGGCGCGACTTCTCTGAGACGTTCGATGGCTTGCTCTGTGGTCAATTCAGGGGTTAAGGTCGCATAGGCAGAGGTCATGACTGCTCCAGCCGTACCCTCTTTGTGCGCCGATAAAGACCTAACGTCTTCACGCTGGGCTTGAGCCAGGGCTGGTAGCACTGATTCCCGCACGGTTTCAGGCAGTTCTTTAAACAGGTCAGTGCGATTATCTGGAGGCATGTCAGTCATAAGATCCGCGACATCCTTGGAGTTTAAAGTACTAACTAGCTTAATTTGCTGATCTTCTTGGAGAAATCTGAAAATTTCGGCGCGGAGAGGTTTTTCTGCGTGTTGGAGTACTGACCAGATATCCGTGTTGGGTAAGACTGATATCAATTCAGCAATAATTGCAGGATGCCTTGATGCACAAAAGTCCTGCAAGGATGCAGAATCCGCAGATGTGAGCAATTCTGGATTGATGTGCAGATTTTCTGTTTTCATACTTATATCCTCATGGCAGTTGCGAGTGTTGGATGTGGCAGAAGTGAAATTGATGCCTGCACAAGATTTATACCGCAGTTAAATCCTCTACACTGGCATAAAGTAGCTCTACCCCTTTTGCAATTGCCTCAAAAGAGCTTTGTTCTTTTATGTTATGGCTTATCCCTTCGATGCTGGGGATAAACAGCAGTGCTGTGGGAACTATAGTGGCAAAGTGCATGGCATCGTGGCCAGCACCGCTGGGCATTTCCAAGGTCTGTATATCCATGTTTCTGGCCAGATGTTGTATTCGTTTACGCAGTGTTGAATCCAGAATTATTGGCTCGTCATTACACAGTGTTTTTATTTTGAAACCAAGGTTACGCATCTGTGCTATACGTTTAATTCTACGCTGCAATTCTGTAACTGCCTGGTTTTTAGCTTTCATATCAGTGTCACGTATGTCAATTTGCAGACAAGCTCTACCCGGTACCACATTCATGGTGCCGGGCTCAACTGTTAGCGCACCTACGGTACCTACCCCGGATGTGCCAGCATTGCGCGCAATCGCTTCTACTGCCAAGACAACTTCTGCCGCACCAACTAGTGCATCACGGCGAAGATGCATGGGAGTATTGCCGGAGTGGTCACTGCGTCCGGTAAGAGTGAGTTCAAATCGGCTTGGGGCGGCAATAGCTGTTACTAAACCGATATCGATACCTTTTTGCTCTAGAATCCGTCCTTGTTCTATATGAAGTTCCAGAAACGCGTGAATATCATCCTTACCAATCATCTCCTGCGCAAGCGCATCTATATTGCAGCCACTTTGCTTTAGGGCTGTGTAAAAACTCATACCTTCACTGTCGATGATCTGTTTGAGCTCATCGGTACTTATTTTGCCTGTAATGGCCTTGCTTCCTAGAGTTGCCACCCCGAAACGGCTGGATTCTTCGGCGCAGAAGTTGATGATTATCAAAGATCGTAGTGGCCGTAGCCCGGCTGTGTTAAGGCGTCTGACCACCTCAATACCGGCTAGTACCCCAATTACGCCATCGTAGTGCCCCCCTTGGGGAACAGAATCCAGATGAGAGCCGATAGCTACCGCAGCCAGTTCCGGGTTTCTTCCTTCGAGCAATCCGTGGATATTCCCCGCCGCATCTATATGTACTTTAAGCCCCTCTTGCTGCATAATCTTAATGAGGTGAGCGCGAGCTTCCTGATCAGCTGAACTTAGGGCAAGGCGGGTAAGCCCACCGCTAGCCAGAATTCCGCACTGAGCAATGGTATTGAAATCGTGTCTAAACTTATCCATACTGTTAAATTATCCATTACCAGCTATAGTTATGTGCTGGTCGTTGTTTGAAACGTTAGAGACCTGCGATGGCAAACATCCGGGGCGATAATACCGATACAGACAGAATAAAGACAAGAGCGTGAGGCATAAAAACGTTTTATGCCATGATGGTGGGATGGAGTTGCTGCTGGCATGAACCATATAGACCACATAAAAGAGAGCTTAACGACATGGAGAAACTAATGGCAAAAAAAACAGTATTTGTAACAGTATTTGCGGCTATTTTATGCATTGCGGGCATGGCAACCCACGTACAGGCAGATGTCGCACCCTTTCAACTCAGCCTGACCCCAGATATTGCTATCCATTCCAGTACAACTCGGATAGACGGTGTAGCACTCAGCATCTGGGGGGAAAATCCACAACGTGCCCTAGTTCTAGGCCTTATAAACGGCTCTAGCGGAATGAGTTCAGGGGTGAACCTAGGACTACTGGCCAACTATTCCGAGAATTTCACCGGTGTTAAGGTTGCTGGCTTTGCCAATTACTGTTCGGGGCGCATGTCTGGAGTTGAGCTGGCGTGGTTCAATCATGCCAACGAACTGCATGGGGTGCAACTGGGTCTGATAAATTTTGCTGAAAAAGCAGACAAAGGTCTTCAGATCGGCCTGATAAATGTCATTAAGAACAATATCTATTGGTTTGGCGGCATGCCAGAACAGTTAGCCCCCATGATGCTTCTGGTAAACTGGCGCTATTGAACAACTCCTTAGCTCCTTGCGTAAACGCATTGGTATCATCCGTTGCCCCTACCCTTTTTTAAGAGAGAGGCCTATGCGTTTACGCTTTTCATCCACCTCGAGTACACGTGCCATCACTTTTTGTCCAATCTTAACTACATCTGCCGGATCTTTTACGAATCCATCTGCCAGTTGGCTGATATGGGCTAGCCCATCTTGATGCACGCCAATATCGATAAAGGCCCCGAAGTTGGTCACATTGGTTACGATTCCAGGCAAAATTAGTCCGGCATGTAAATCTCCGATTTTTTCGATTCCCGCTGCAAACGAGAACACCTCAAACTGTGCACGTGGGTCCCGCCCTGGCTTGGCAAGTTCTTGCATAATATCGTTGAGCGTCGGCAGGCCGATATCACCGCTGCAGTATTGTTTTAAGTCTATGGAACTTCGTTTCTCTTTACTCTGCATAAGTTCTGTCACGCTTGTATCATTGTCTGAGCATATCTGCTTTACCAGATTATAGCGCTCAGGGTGGACTGCAGAGCAATCGAGGGGGTTTGGGGCATTGTAAATACGCAAAAACCCTGCAGCCTGCTCAAAGGCCTTTGGCCCCAGACGTTTTACTTTTTTTAGCTGAGCTTTGCTGGCAAAAGGGCCATTCTCCTCTCGATAAGTGACTATATTTTGGGCTAGTTGTGGCCCCAGCCCTGACACATAGGTAAGCAACGCTGCGCTGGCGGTGTTCAATTCAACCCCCACCCGGTTTACGCAAGAAACAACGGTATCGTCCAGACTGTTTTTCAGCGCGGTCTGATCTACATCATGCTGATACTGCCCTACTCCGATTGATTTGGGATCAAGCTTAACCAGTTCGGCAAGAGGATCGGCCAGACGTCTCCCGATAGAGACCGCACCGCGCACCGTGATGTCATGCTCGGGGAATTCCTGGCGTGCGATATCGGATGCTGAATAGATAGAAGCGCCACTCTCATTTACCTGTACAATAATCGGTGCCGGTGTCAGAGCACAGTCAGCAATAAAACTCTGGGTTTCCCGCCCAGCTGTTCCGTTGCCGATGGCAATGGCTTCTATCTTGAAACGCTTGACCAAGTCCTGAATGGTTTTCTGCGCTTGTGCCGTTTTCCCCTCCCCAGTGAAGGGGTAAATCACATCGTGGTGGATCAGTTTACCCTGTTGATCAAGGCAAACCACCTTGCACCCCGTGCGAAAGCCGGGATCAATTGCAAGGATCGTTTTTTGTCCCAGAGGTGCTGCCATTAGGAGTTCGCGCACATTATCACGAAATACGTGTATGGCTTCGGTATCTGCCTGTTGTTTAAGTTGAGTACGTAGTTCTGTTTCCATTGACGGCGCTAATAGGCGCTTATAGCAGTCCTCAATAGCGGCATACAACTGCGCCATGTTTTTATCTTTGGAGCCCACATGACGTTGTAGTGCCATGATGGCTTCATCTTGAGGTGGGCGCAGCGAAACCTTCAGGAAACCCTCTGCCTCGCCGCGTAAGACAGCCAGAAGACGGTGGGATGGCGCGGCAGCAGCTTTTTCAGACCAGTCGAAATAATCGCTGAATTTCTGTGCTTGCTCTATATTCTTTTTGACTACGCTGCTTTCAAGCAGCCCTTTTTGCATAAAAAGATTACGCATAAACACCCGCGTGACAGGGTCTTCATTTATGTGCTCGGCCACGATATCCCGCGCACCAGAGAGGGCATCGTCTACACTGTTGACATCGACATCAGGCTTGATGAATTTTACTGCCGCCTGGCTCGCATCCCCGGTTCCAGTCAGAATTAGTTGCGCTAGAGGCTCAAGTCCCCTCTCACGCGCAGCGGTGGCACGGGTGCGGCGTTTAATCCGATGCGGCAGATAAATATCTTCGAGGTCTTTGAGCGTAGTCGCTGTATCGATTTGTTGTTTGAGCTCCCCCGCGTAAAGGTCACGTTCACTTAGCGATGTGATCACGGATTCACGACGTTTTTCCAGCTCTTCTATACGCATTCTGACATCCCTGATCGCAGCGATATCCAGCTCATCCATACTGCCGGTGTTTTCCTTACGATAGCGCGCAATAAACGGAAGTGTAGCACCCCCATCGAGCAGTTCAATAACTGCACTAACTCTATTTAGGTTCAGGTTCAGATCGGTTGCAATAGTTCTAGCTATTTCACGTTGCATAAAATATTTTTTCACAGGAAACCTGTGAAATCCTTTATGGTTTCTTGGCGATTAATAACATTGCTGCAGACACGTTTAACAGGTATAGTGCGTGGGTTTTTCTTTATTGTCAGCCTGCACTTGCTGGCTCCGATTTTCCTATCTTGGTTCGAGGGCCATTTTCATGAGTACGATTAAAAAATCAAGTTGTTTTTTTCTAGCACTCATACTTTTTCTGGCGCTGCCGGTTTATGCAGAAATTAAAAGCACTGATACCGAGAACGCAGAAAAACGCCAGCGGTTAATTGAACAGCGGGTGTTTAGAAATTACCGCGAAAATCCTTTTTCCATGCATAAGCCGAATTACGCCATCATCGGCAGCAATGATCTCAAACTGCAATATAGTTTTAAGTATCGTTTTTTCACCAAGGCCGATCTGTACGGATCGTTCACCAACCTCATACTCTGGGATATCTATGAAGACCAGAACCCAGCCTACGATAACAACTATCAGCCCGAACTTTTTTACCGCTTCGTAAAAGATAACAAGTGGTTTATGTCTGCAGAT
>CAYPNO010000150.1:0-6028 GCA_964411865.1 uncultured Desulfuromonas sp.
TCAGTGAAATCGAAAAAACCCAACACTCCCCAAAATAGACGAACATCAAAAGGTGTTTAAATATAGTTAAAAGAGATTGCGGGAGCAACAAACTTCTAGTTTCAACTCCCTGCTTTCTAACTCGCGGAGCTTGCACCGTACCAATTACGGCCCATTTCCACCAATAAATTTCCGTATAAGTTTAAAACCATGCTACATTGTGCAACTTTACGTGCAGAAAATCTATTCTGAATTAAAACTTAGGAGGAGAACATACCCTATGGAAAACAAACCACGTGTACGTCTGCATACTAGTGTCGGAGACATTGTTATTGAACTCTACCCTGCAGAGGCACCAATCAGTGTAGAAAACTTCTTGCAATACGTTAACGATGCATACTATGACGGTAAAATTTTCCATCGCGTTATCCGCAACTTCATGATTCAGGGTGGCGGGATGGACGAAAAAATGTGCGAAACCAAACCTCGTCGCCCTATCAAGAATGAAGCCGCTAATGGCTTAAAGAATACCATCGGCACCGTTGCCATGGCTAGAACTCAAGTGGTAGACAGTGCTACCGCACAGTTCTTCATTAATGTCGCAGATAACGGATTCCTTGACCACCGCGACACCGCCCCCGCAGACTTTGGCTACGCAGTGTTTGGCAATGTTGTTGTCGGCATGGATATTGTGGAGTTGATCGAAAACACCCCCACTACCACACGCGGACACCTCCAAGATGTCCCCAAAGAACCCGTAGTAATACTCAGTGCACGCGTTGAAAGCGATTCAACCTGCTCATCCTGAGATGAAATCTTTTTCTTTAGATTCAACCCTTAACTGCAACCACGTACTTAAGGTACCGCCCTTCTGGGCAAGTAACCTGAAACGGAAAATCTGGACCTTGGCCACTTGTCTGAATTACCCGCAGGGATGTTGCAGCTTGCAGCGCCCCGCGGCGTAGTTCTTTTAAATATTCAGGAAGATCAACCTTCTGATGGTTGGATGAGGTTACCAAGAACCCTTCCTCTTTAAGCACTCGCAAAGCTGCAGTTACTAGGCTGGAGGTTCCTCCGCTGGTGGTAAAACGCTTTTTTCCCACAGTGGAAAAACTCGGAGGATCCATGATAACCATGTCAAACTCTCTGCGACTTTGCGCCAGTTGTGCCAAAAACTTATTGCAATCACTCACAATAAATTCATGCTTTGCGGGATTAAGACGGTTAAGGGCAAAGTTATGCTGCGCCCGTTCTTGATACAGGGGCGAGGCATCCACGCTGGTCACCTGCACAGCCCCTGCGGCTGCAGCAGCTACCGAAAAGGCTCCGGTAAATGAAAACAGATTCAAAACCCGCTTGCCTGCACAAAAAGGGAGAATATTTTTTCTATTCTCACGCTGGTCCATAAATAAACCAGTGTGCAAACCTCGCTTTAAATTAATGCCAAATAACAGCCCATTTTCCTTAACTTGCAGATGGTCTGGAGCCGACTGCCCAAACAAAAGAGTGCTGAACTCCTTATCTCCTTTCTTCTCTAGCGTCCGAGTTTTGCGCGGACGAAATTTTTCATACACACCCTGCGGACGCATTAAGCGCTGGAGCGCCTGAAGCATAGGTTCGCGGTATGGCTCCCAAATCCTACTGTAAAGTTGTACCAGCAAAAACTCAGCATATACATCAACAGTGAGACCAGGAATCAGGTCGCCTTCGGCGTTTACCAACCGATAGGCATCGCACAACTCTGGCTCGATAATGTGCTTGCGCAACTTGTAAGCTGCTTCAAAAAGGGTGTAAAACCAGTGCTCATTTATGCGCGGTGCCTCACCGTCCTGCGGCCAACCTATAACGCGCGCCACAATCCTATGATCATCGTCACGCAGGGCATACGCGAGCAATGTGCCGTCAGAGCCATGTAAAGTAGTGCCCTCACCAACTACGCCAGTAGGCCACTGATCTGTATAACGATCGCGGACAACCCAAGGATGCCCAAGTTTCAACATCTGTTCTGTCTGCGCACCAACTACGCAGCGTTTCCATACCTTGGCTTTCATGGAGGTATTTCCAATCGTCAATTAGCAAATTTTGCTATAAATTAGAATCGATGTCAGAGACCGCAGCCAATCAAACACCTGCATGATTCCTGTTGCGAGCCAGGTATGTTATTATGCAGGGAAACGTGCAAACGGCGTTCGACTTCTACAAGAACCTGTAACTATACTATCAAATCCATATTTTCATACAGCAGGATATTTTCAAAGGTGACCTCTAAAACAGAACAACATATTGAAAACTTACTCATGCAGGTAGAGCCTGGCACTACTCGGCACACTATTCTGCACAGCGCTAGACAGTTCAAGTCTTCGTGGGTTGAGTTGGGAGAATTACTCGCACAGGTACGCAGCACAAAGCAATATCAAGAATGGGGATACCCTGATTTTGCGCAATATTGCGCAAAAGAGATCCGAATCCGCCAGCAAACTGCGGACAAACTCACCCATGCTTACCAGTACCTAAGAACCCACAAACCGCAAGCACTTGAAGACCAGACCAGTTCTATCCCTCTACCAGACTATCGCAGCCTGAATCTGCTCGACCAGATCAACAATGACAATCTAATGGAACAAAGTCAGCTTGAAGATTTACGCAAACAGGTTTTCTCCGGTACGTTACCACATCCAAAGTTGGCCAGAGCCTTTCGTGATCTTAAGCGTGGAAACGCGCCTGAACAAGAAAACTTATGCATGGATATTAGAAATGCCCTAAGTGCAGCAAAACGTTTCCAGTCCAGCTTAGATAACTTGCCCGTTGATTTAAAAAAACAGCTTGAAATCGGTGCGCTTATTCACGTGTTGGAGCAAACTCTCGACTTGATGGGCCCTCAGACAGAGTCTGAACCAAGCATATGATTTACATCTACAGCACACAATACAGGACAAATAATGAATAAAGAAGCAGCAGTCAATATGTTTATGCAGGCTTTTTTTGGTAATAACGCCTCCGCCTCCTCCCATCAGCAGCACCGTCAACTGGTGGAAGAAAGCTGTCGTTATTTAAAAGCAGGAAAAAAGCAGCTCCTTTTCAATGAAGGAGATCAGGGCTCAGAGCTGTTCTTTCTGGCACGGGGTAAGGTTAAGCTCTTCCGTTCTACCGAGGACGGAAAAGAAGCGGTAATTCGCCTGCTGGATGCTGGAGAATACTTTGCTGAAATATTGTTGCAGTTGAAAAATCGCTACCCCGTAAGTGCCATAACCCTTGAGGACAGTGAACTACTTGCCATTGATGCCCGCAAGATTCTTAGCCACATCGAAAGCAATCCCGCCGCTGCCATGCAATTCATAGGCGCGCTATCGCAGCGGATTAAATATTTATTAGGAATGGTGGAGCAGCTGACATTAAGCGACATACGGCAGCGGTTGCTCCATTATCTGCGCGCTTTGAGTGAAAAACAACACAGTAGGCACATCCGCCTGCCGGCAGCCAAAGGTGAGATCGCACTGCTCCTTGGCACCACAGCAGAAACATTCTCTCGCCTACTGGGGAAATTGACTGCGGAGGGGATAATAACTGTCAGTGGTCGCAATATTACTATTGAAGATATGGATATTTTACTACGAGAAGATCAACTCTCATCTTTGCAGGAATGACGCCCCAGTACCGAAGCCTACTCACAGGAAAAGTGGTAACTGCCCGCCCCAAACGCAGCGTTCTTACCCAAGTTCATAACGCTGCCAAGTTGTAGAAGCTGTAAAAAAGCACCTGTTAGATCCCCGCACATCCTGATGGATCCGCACACCCCTCCCAATGGATTAGCGGCACCGGTATCTCCACGTAACTCGCGCCAGTCATACCAATGCAATTCATTGGCTGCACACACCAAATCCGGCGCTTTGAACAGGAGAGGATTAACCTCAACCCCACAATGGGTATAAAGCATCGAAGTCACTCGGCGGAGGACAAAAGGGTACAACTTGTTAAAATCGGGAGCGAACATGGGTTTATTACCGATTAGAAGACGCGCTGGAGTACTGAAAGCCAGTTCGAATTGACTGCAGACCTGTGCTTGCCCTCCAAGCCACCAGCCAAGATCCAGCAAAGGGATATCCCGACAATTCTGTGCATCGTATTGATTCCAGACCTCAAGGAACACCCCAGAGGCATCACTAGATGTTACACGTTCAAGGACAAAGCGCCCGCTATCTAGACGTAACCCAGCCGTGCCCAGCATGAAAAATACCTTAAGAAGAGGCAGCGCCTTTACGTGTACATCCCCGAATAGCATAACTTCGAGTTGCAACATATCTCCCCTGGCGTATTTACCGATGCGAGTAGCTGCGGTGGAGAGAACAAACGCTGGAGCCCCTTTCTGGTAGCGCTTCAATGCGAGTGGATCTGTGGGGAGCGATGGTTCAAACAATTTTCTGAAGATAGCAGGCCTATCCTGCAAAACTTGGCGGGCGGCGGAGCGCATGCGCCGACGCGAGCGCAGCGACGTCGGGGGATCAACATCGATACTTGCTCGGATCCGGCATTCTGAGCGCAGATGTGCGAACTCCGCCCGTGCAGTTAGGGATTCAATATCGTTTTGTTTAAGCAAAACCATTCCACATATTACCTACCCGTGTTTTTAAAGCGCAAAAAAGCGACTGCACACCCTGATTCACCACCTAAAAAATAAAAAACCTCGTTGATCCCAGCGAAGCCGGGGAGATAGAATGTTTGTGCGAACAAAAAACTATCATCAACGAGGTGAAACAATTATGGCACAAGGCGTTCTTCCTTTCCAGTACCAAGTAAAGAAAAATGACTCAGTCTAACAGCACTTGCAGGCTTACCCGCATACCTCGATCTAGCATACGCTTGTGGATTGCGTGACTCCATCTGCCGTCATCTTAATGTATGTAGGGAGCAATCCCAGGGCTGGAGTGATCATCAGATTGTTATGTCTTTGATTCTGCTCAATCTGGCCGGTGGAGACTGCGTCGCTGACCTCGAGAAACTCGAGGCTGACGCAGGGCTCTGTAAAGTGATGCGCAAAGTTGAGCATCATGGGTTGCCCCGATCTGAGCGCCGCCGCCTGGAGCGGAGATTTCGCAAAGAACGTCGCCGTGCCTTTGTTTCTCCCTCGCCGGTATTTCGCTATCTGTCAGCATTCCACGATTCGGAACAAGAAGCCAAACGCCAGGCCCACAGTGCTTTTATCCCTGAACCAAACATAAACCTTAAAGCCTTAGCAAAGATCAACCGGGATCTCGTTGCCTATACACACAGTCGCTCACCTCAAACCCATGCAACCCTCGATATGGATGCCACACTCGTTAACAGCGAGAAGAGTCAGGCACTGTCGTGTTATCAGCACTATAAGGCCTATCAGCCCTTCAATGTGTATTGGTTTGAACAGGATCAGATCGTACTCTCCGAGTTTCGAGATGGAAATGTTCCTGCCGGATACCAGCAACTGCGCCTTTTGCAAGAGTCGTTGAATAACCTCCCTGCAGGGGTTGAAACAGCCTCTGTCCGCTCCGATACCGCCGCCTACCAGCAGGAGCTGCTGCGCTACTGCGCCGAAGGGGGCAATGAACGCTGCGGCAAAAGCGAAGAGGTACACGCCGTCATGAAAGACGACCTGGCCGGCGGCAAACTGCCCGCAGGCGACTTTGGAGAAAATGCCGCATGGTGGGGCATTATGATCCTCGCCTTGAATCTTAACGCCGCGATGAAACGCCTGGCCTTACCCACAAGTTGGCGGCGTAAGCGCTTCAAAGCGATCAGATTCGGCCTGATCAACATAGCAGGACAGGTGCGGCAGCGCTCGCGACAGCTGCAAATTCTCATAAGTGACAAAAAACCGGCCTACATCTTACTCTTGCAGATTCGAGAGCGAATACAGGCCTTAGCCCGAGAAGGACCACCGATCATGACTTAAACGACAATGTAGCAATGTTATAGACGCAAATAACGGTAAAAATTGACCTCGAAGGGATAACTGTGCCCAAAATACGCCTATTTCTCCTTTCAAGAAGTCTGATTTTCACAAATCTCCCTTCCCCCT
>CAYPNO010000151.1:0-5966 GCA_964411865.1 uncultured Desulfuromonas sp.
CTGCCCGTGCCTGTATAGAGGTTGCAGCGCTACCCAAAGATGCTCTGATAGAAATTGAATGGATTGGGCATATGGTATAGTCGGTATCTTCCCAATACAGGGGTGAGGTGCACTTTCCACCTTTGAAGTATTGCCCCCTTAGCCTAATAATATCTGCCATTCTTCTCCCGCAAATCACCATCATTGGCGAGCCTGTAACAATAAAACGGCGGACATATCTGTCCAAACAAGTCATGTTTTCAGCCGTTTTCCAATGTGATTTTATAGAGCGATTTAAAGGAATTGTTCCGTAGTTAAGAATTAACCAACAATATATGCAGGTGCAGCCCTGTCATGTGGGGACTGCTTAATGTTTGCCCGTCTTAGTTTAGGGGAAAAACAATTTCTCGCATGATCAAAATCATAGACGAGATAGCGTTGCAAACAAAGTTGTTGGCTCTAAATGCTGCGGTATAAGCGGCCCGAGCTGAGCAACATGGCAAAGGGTTTGCGGTTGTGTCTGTAGGGGTTAATCGAATAAATATTGGCGTATCGCAGATTGACAAAGTGACGCAACAAAATACCGCCAACGCCGAGCAAAGTGCAGCTGCATCGGAGGAGCTTTCAAGTCAGGCCCTGCAGATGCAGAAAATGTTGAAGCAAGTTTAAGCGTAAGGGCGGCCACAGGTTCCACACCAGCAACGCGGGTAGCATCGAAGTAAGAGTCCTTAACTCTCCTCTTTCTGTGAGAAAATACGCTGGCACCTTTCGGATAAACTACCTGTGCGTTCGCACAGTTCTACATTGGTTCTCTTGATTTTACCTTGGGCAATTATTAGTCTTCGTATCGAGTTGTACTTGGTGTGTTAATGCAGCGCAGCCGAGGCGCGGCGCAAGATTGTGCTCACGCCTATTAAATATATTAACCGAGGGAGTTTTGGGCTATGGAACCGTTGCAGAATCGTTTTGCAGAGCTGGCGCAGACGCTGGGGGGGCGCATTATCGGGCAGCACCAACTTATCGAGCGTTTGTTGATTGCGCTGTTGGCGGATGGGCATCTGCTGGTGGAAGGGGCGCCAGGTTTAGCGAAGACGCGGGCTATCCGGCTACTGGCGGAATATGTAGAAGGTGATTTTCATCGAATTCAGTTTACTCCCGACCTGCTCCCCGCAGATTTGACTGGTACAGAGGTCTATCGCCCGCAAGCAGGAACCCAAGAGGGCTGTTTTGTGTTTCACAAGGGGCCGCTGTTCAACAATCTTATCCTTGCCGATGAGGTCAATCGGGCCCCCGCCAAAGTGCAGTCTGCCCTTCTTGAAGCGATGGGAGAACGACAGATTACGATTGGGCATACAACCTACCCTATGAGTGAGCCGTTTCTGGTGATGGCGACCCAGAATCCCATTGAGCAAGAGGGGACGTATCCGCTGCCGGAAGCACAGCTAGACAGGTTTTTATTGCACGTGAAGATTGATTATCCAGCGGCGGATGCGGAGCGTCAGATTTTGCACCTGGCGCGTGTGGAGGCAGCGCAATCACATAGCCCTGCGAGTGCGAAGCTTACCCATGCCGTGATCCATCGCACTGAGTTGCGCACCGCGCGCCAGCAGGTGCTGGGGTTGTATATGGCGCCTAATCTGGAGGAATATCTGGTGCAGCTGATTATGGCGACCAGGCGGCCGGAGCTGTATGGAGAAGATATTGCCGCGTGGGTTCAGTACGGTGCTAGTCCGCGTGCGACCATTGCGCTGGATCGTTGCGCGCGTGCGCGTGCGTGGATGAATGGGCGCGAGTATGTTACCCCGGAAGACATTCAGAATCTTGCTGGTGATGTGTTGCGTCATCGGGTTTTGCTTACGTATGAAGCGCAGGCACAAGGGATTTCTTGCGAGAATTTGATTGCAGAGCTGCTGGCGCGGGTGCCGGTCCCTTAAGGGTTTAGTATGAAGGGTTGAGGGCAAGGAGGAAGTGGATGGCACAGTTTGGTGGGATCAGCGCGGTACAGGTAGATCAGGCGGATCCGACGCAGATCGGGCTGGATGAGCTTATCGCACAGCGTGTTTTTTTGGTGCAGAACCGGCGTCATCAAGGGCTAAATCGGGCCGCAACTGAAGGTGGATACATGGCGCGCGCTAAGGGACGGGGGATGACCTTTGCCGAGGTGCGGGCATATCAGCCTGGTGACGATGTGCGCCTTATCGATTGGCGCGTGACCGCGCGTACCGGCAAAACCCACACCAAGATGTTTGATGAGGAGCGTGAACGCCCAGTGGTGGTAGCGCTGGACTATCGGCGTCCGATGTTTTTTGCAACGCGGGGGTGTTTCAAAGTGGTGCAGGCTTCGCGCCTCGCGGCGCTGCTAGGTTGGCAGGCGCTGCAGCATAATGACCGATTTGGCGCGTTTTTATTTTCTGAAGAGCACACCCTGGGGTTGCGCCCGCAGTTGGGCAAGGAAGCGGTGTTACGTGTGCTGCGTGAGATGGTCGCCAGCCCAGCATGGGAGCGTGAGCGCCATCTGCCGTTTGAGCCGCGCCAGCGTTTGGAGGAGACTTTAGGGCAGATGCATAGAGTGGTGCGCCCTGGTAGTTTTGTGGTGCTTATAAGTGATTGTAGCCAGTGGAATGGAGGGGTTGAGAAGCAGATAACGTTGTTGACCCGCCACAGCGAGTTGTGTCTGGTGCACTGCTACGATCCCTTTGAAACGGCTCTGCCGCCAGCAGGAAATCTGGTGCTAAGCAACGGTAGGGGGCGGCTGTGTTTGAGCGCCGGACCACGAGAGCAGCACGCGTATCAGGAATATTTTTCCAAGCAGCAGCAGCGCCTAAAGAAGTTTTGTCTAGAGCATCGGGCTGATTATGTGGCGTACGCAACCACCGCTTCGGCTGTGGACTGTGTTGAGCGGGTGCGCCCATTGCGTGTCGGGAGGCGTTGATGCCACTTTCTGGGGAAGAGCCCCTCGCAGGGTTGCGCGATATCCATCTGCCGGAGGCGGTGAGCTGGTGGCCACCGGCGCTTGGTTGGTGGTGGGTGGTTTTAACGCTCGGTTTAGCACTGGTGCTGCTGGGCTGGTGGCTACGCCAGCGGAGTCGGCTCAAGCGCCAACGTCGTTGGCAGTTGCAGGGGCAGCGAGCGGCGTTGCAGCAGCTTGAGCTTCTGCGTCAGGAGTGGTTGACGCAGCCTGATACGCTGGTGGCTGAACTTTCGGTATTACTGCGGCGGGTGGCTATTTTGCATTATTCTGACGCCAGTTGTGCTGCGCTATATGGGCAGGAGTGGCTCCATTTTCTGGATCGTACTTTGGGTGGTGCTGCTGAGGGTTCAGGATCCAATTCATTCAGTACCGGTGTAGGGCGTTGTCTGGTGGATACACCCTACCGTCCACCTGGAAGCACCGTGGTTGATACAACCGCCTTGCTCGATCTGGCGCAGCTCTGGCTTGAAGGTCTGCCACCTTTATCTAAAGATTTGTATGATTCCACACGGGAATCCACACGGAGGCATTGATGCTGGTGTTTGCATGGCCGTGGGCGGGCGTGTTGTTGCTCTTGCCGTTGCTGGTATATCATTTTTCCCCTCCAAGTCAGGAGCAAAAGGGTGCAGCGCTGTGGGTTCCGCGCCTTGATCCGTTTCAGGCTCTGATTGGAAGCAGGGTCGAGAAGGGAAGAAGACCGCGCAAGTGTGGGTGGCGCCGACTGTTCCTCCTAGGATCGATGGCGCTGATTTGGTTGTTGCTGGTGCTGGCGTGTGCCCGCCCGCAGTGGCTTGGGGAGCCCGTTCAACTTCCGTTGGCGGGGCGCGACCTACTTCTATGTGTTGATTTATCTGGGAGTATGAACATTGAAGACTTCTCTGTGCATGGGCGCCAAGTTCCACGCCTGACGGCGCTACAGGTGGTAGCGGACGATTTTATCGCTAGGCGGCAGGGAGATCGCGTCGGATTGATTTTGTTTGCGGATAAGCCATACGTGCAGACCCCTTTGACCTTTGATCGTAAAACGGTGCGCCAGTTACTTGACGAGGCGGTGATTGGGTTGGCGGGTGACCGCACCGCCATCGGAGACGCTATCGGCCTGGGGGTGAAACACCTACGTAATGTCACTGCTTCGCGCCAGAGCGCGGTTATGATTCTACTTACCGACGGGAGCAATAACAGTGGCGTTCTTCTGCCGGAGCAGGCGGCCGCTATTGCCGCCCAAGAGGGGATTCGTATCCATACTATAGGTATCGGTGCTGAGCAGATGGAGGTTGGTGGTTTGTTTGCGCGCACGGTTAACCCCTCGGCAGATATGGATGAAGTAGCGCTGCTGAGTATCGCGGAAAAGACCGGGGGGAACTATTTTCGTGCGCGCGATACCGTTGAGCTGAATAAGATTTACACACAGATAGATGCGCTGGAACCGGTAGACAGTGATGCGCGTTATTATCGCCCCTTTGCAGAGGTTTATCCGTGGCCGCTGGCGTTGGCGCTGGCATTGCTGGTGGGGCTGTTGCTGTCGACCGCCTTGGGGGTGGAGAAACAGCATGGGGATTGAGACGGACTTGGCTAATTTTCATTTTTTGCGGCCGTGGTGGCTGCTGCTTTTCCCTGTTCTGGCTCTGGGTCTGATGTGGTTGTGGCGGCATAGGGCGCATCCGCAACAGGGCTGGCAGCAGGTGTGGCGGCAGATCTGTGACCCGCAGTTGCTCCCCTATATCCTTATTGAAGCGGCTGGAGAAGGAAGAGAGAAGCAGAGAAAAATGCTGGGACAGACAGCGGGGATGGTAGCAGCAGCGCTGTTTAGTTTAGCGCTGGCCGGCCCTGCTTGGGAACGCTTGGAACAGCCGTTGTTTATACAGGATTCTGCCGTCATCATTTTACTGGACCTCTCCCCCTCCATGTATGCCACCGATCTGAAGCCCAGCCGTCTAGTACAAGCGCGCCTTAAAATAGCTGAATTATTACAGCAACGGCGTGAGGGGCAGACTGCGCTAGTGGTTTTCGCGGCGCAGCCTTATGTAGTTACCCCTTTAACGGACGACACCCGCACCATAGAAGCGATGCTAAGCAGCCTTGACCCAGACATTATGCCGGTGGGGGGCAGCGCACCAAATCTAGCCTTGGAAAAAGGGGTGCAGTTGCTCGTGCAGGCCGGGCAAGCGGAAGGGACACTGTTATTGATTACCGATGAAGATGAGCCAGAACGTTATCTCTCGGCGGCGCAGCGCGTACGTGAGCAGGGCTATCGGTTGGCAGTTTTGGGGGTCGGCACCGTAGAGGGAGCTCCGCTTCCTGCGCCTAACGGAGGCTTTGTCAAGGATTCGACCGGACAGATAGTAATGCCAAAACTGGATACTCAAGGGCTGCAACGCCTTGCCGCTGCTGGCGGAGGGCGCTATATGCGCCTAGCGTTGGATGGTGCTGATTTAGACACCCTGTTGGTGCAAGAAAAAGGCGCTGAAGAAGCCGAAGAAGCTGATGGACAAAGTATGCAAACTTTATTATGGCGTGATGCGGGCGTGTGGCTCCTTATCCCACTGGCGGTGTTGGTCTCCTTTATTTTTAGACGGGGCTGGTTGCTTTGTCTTCCGTTGGCTCTACTGCTGCCCCCAGGGCTGTATGCCGCTGAATCAGAGAGCACCCTGTGGCGTAATGCGAATCAGCGCGGGGCGCACCATTTTGAGGCAGGTGCCTTCGATGTCGCAAGCGCTGCTTTCAACGACCCAGAGTGGCGTGGGAGTGCCTTGTATCGCGCGGGAAAATATACCGAAGCGCTGGAGGCATGGCAAGAACCTGGACATGCTGATGCCTGGTATAATCGCGGCAATGCTCTGGCACAGAGTGGGCAGCTTCAACAGGCGATAGAGGCATACACGCAGGCGCTTGAGCTCCAACCACAGCTAGAAGATGCCAGCTTTAACCGGGATTTGGTACAGAAGCTTCTTGAGGATCAGCAGGATCAGCAGGATCAGCAGGATCAGCAGGATCAGCAGGATCAGCAGGATCAGCA
>CAYPNO010000152.1:0-5936 GCA_964411865.1 uncultured Desulfuromonas sp.
GGGACACAACATCGGGGCGGCGTTGCTCATGGCCTCTACACGTACCTTTATTCGGGCTCATAACCAACAAATGTTTCCGCCCCAAACCACCCTTAGCACCTTAAACAACTTTCTGTACCAGGATTTAACCAGTTCAGAGTTGTTTATTACCATGTTTTATCTGCGCTTTGAACTACAGAAAAACAACCTGATTTATGCCAACGCTGGGCACAACAAGCCCTTGATTTATCGACCTGCCACCGACAGTTTTGAGCACTTGGATGCAGAAGGGATGATTCTAGGGATTCTCCCAAAAGTTGATTTTGAGCAGAAAGAAATAGCTGTAGACTCCGGTGATATTTTAGTATTGTACACAGATGGTATTGTGGAAGCGCAAAACCAGTTCGATGAACTCTTTGGAATGCAACGCTTTAAGGATATGATTCGTGACCATCATACAAAAAACAGTAATGAAATTATTAATATTGCTCTGGATGAGACTCGCCTATTCCAAGGTCGCCGCCACTTCAACGATGACGTAACCATGGTTGTAGTAAAGATACTTTAACCCCTAACTCCTTAGGAGGAACAGGAATATGATTATAACTTCAAAAGATTTTGACAAAGCTATTGTAATGAGTATAGAGGAAGAGCGCCTAGATGCCCACAATAGCAATGAACTGAAAAGTCAACTCATGAACCAATTTGAAGAAGGCAAATCCAACATCGTAATCGATCTACAGCATGTGCGCTTTATCGACTCATCTGGTTTGGGGGCTTTGGTATCAGGATTTAAAAATGCGGGTTCACGCGATGGTAGCTTGAAATTATGCGGGCTACAAAAGCAAGTTCAATCCATGTTTGAACTTACCCGCCTCCACCGAGTTTTTGAAATCTTTCCCGGCGAAGAAGAAGCCTTGGCAAGTTTCTAATTTGTGCTATGGTTAACGCAAAAGGCTGGGCAGATTAACAGGCCTGCCCGGCCTGGGAACCCAATGATGTGGAATGACTACCTATGAAAAATCTACTGGAAGTTGACATTAAAGTCCCAAATCAAACCAAATACTTGCGCCTTATTGGCCAGATTGGTGAAGACGTGGCAGGGGCGCTGGAAAAATTTAACAACTCTGATCCAGAGGAGCTGGCGTACCACATCAACTTGGTTTTAACCGAAGCGATGGCCAATGCTATAAAACACGCCAATAAGAACGACCCTAACAAAGACGTACACATCTCCATAAACCTCACTGACGACCTTCTCTCGATCAAGGTTTATGATCAGGGGCAAGGGTTTGACATCAGCACTGAAGATGTACAGACTCCTGATCCGGCGCTTGATCACGGGCGTGGGGTGTTCTTGATCCGCAGTTTGATGGACAGCGTTACTTACAATCGCTGTGAAACAGGAAACGTGCTGATTATGCGCAAATCCCTGTTGCAAAATGGTGAAAAATTTAAAAGTTCTAGTTATACAGAAAGGAATGTTGATAAAGAATGCTAGTTCTATCCGACCTGTATGTTTGATTTAATTAGCTGAATCAGCTCACGATGGTCTGATACCTTCAGTCCTCCATCCCACTTATAGGAAATAAACACTGCTCCAGACCTCTGGGCAGCTAATCGATCGTATTCAGAATCACCCACATAGGCCAGCTCACCAGACTCACATCCAGCTAGAGTCGCAACCCGATGCAACATATCTGGATACGGCTTAGGACGAGACACATCACAACTGGTGACTAAGTGGGAAAAATACAAGTCCAAGTTAAAGTAGGTTGCAATATCGTGCATACCTCCGCGGCGGTTTGTAGCAACTGCCAGCGGTAAGTACTGAGCCAACTCTTCCAAGCATTCGTACAAATATGGTTCCGGAATTAGTTCAGGGAAGAAACCAGCGTAGTCTATTTGCTGCGCCACTTGCATAGCATCCGCAACCCGATCCTCCCCAAGGAGCGCAGCAAAAACTTGTGGACTCGATCCCATGTGACAAATTGCAGCTCGATCATCTTCAACAGATTCTATAGGCTGTTGTTTGAAATAACCAAGAATGGCGTTATAGTAAGCAATATTGGCCTGCATACTGTTAAAAAGGACGCCATCACAGTCAAATACTAAGACCTTGATCTCTGCCATAAATTCACTCCGCCTGTCCATATTCAGCCTAGTTTACCACGGGTTTTTTCCGATTAAGCATATACACCCCTGCACAGCCAATACAAAACATCGGGATTGATAAAACCTGCCCCATGCTAAGCCCAGCAGCGACAAAACCTAAATGCGAGTCCGGTTGACGATAAAACTCGAGTACAAACCGAAACAGCGCATATGTCGCAATAAAAGTGTAGAACACACTCCAAGTCGCGCGTGTGTACCGCCGTGCCAAATTAAGAACTACAAACAGCACCGGTCCTTCACATGCTGCCTGATATAACTGGCTGGGATGGCGCGGCAAAGGACCTCCTCCAGGAAATACCATGCCCCAAGGCACATCGGTAACTCTGCCCCACAGTTCACCATTTATAAAATTGCCAATCCGCCCGAAGAACAAACCAAAACATGCCGCGATAACCAATGCATCTGCTATTGGACCAACAGCATATTCACGTCTGCGGCAAAATAAAATTACTGCTATAGCTACCCCAAGAAGCCCACCGTGGAAACTCATCCCACCTTCCCATACATGCAAAATCTCTAACGGGTGGTAAGCATAATAACTAAAATTATACAATAATGTATAACCAAGGCGTCCACCAAGAACAACTCCAAGCACGCCTGCAAAGAGAAGATCTCCAACATCTTCAGACGTAATATTAAGGAGATTGAGCCTAGAGGCACGGGACAAATAGATATAGACGCACATAAAACCTGCCAGATACATCAAGCCGTACCAGCGCACCGCGAGGGGGCCTAGTTCAAATGCTATTGGATTTATAGCGGGATATTGAAGCATCGGTGAAACCTAATTGGCTAAGAGTGGCTAAAAAATCGACCGGCAGCGGCGCGTTAAGATGAAGCTTATCAGTATGTATGCACGGATGGGGAATTTCAAGACTATGAGCATGGAGCATAGAGCGCTCTACCTTCATGGAGTTAATCAAAGGGGAGCCTCCATAGAATGTATCACCAACAATAGGCAAACCTATTTCACTTAAGTGAACCCTAATCTGATGTGTTCTTCCGGTAAGAATTTCAACTTCTAACAATGCAAAGCCCAACACTTTCTCCAGCACTCTATAATTTGTTAGCGCCTCTTTTCCACCTTTAGCGATTGAGCGCATTTTATTGCTGGCACGATTACGCGCCAGTAGCGAGTGGATACTTCCTTCTACATTGTTCGGTTCACCCTCCACTAGCGCAAGATAAACTTTACGCGCTTTACGCTGAGTGAAGCATTCAGTCAATGCTTTGTGACTTTGTTTGTGGATTGAAAACACAACCACTCCTGAGGTATCACGATCGAGGCGCTGTACCATACCAAGCTCAGGGCTAGCATGTCGTTGGAAAGGATTTTGCAAATAACACAGCATCGCATCATACACACTGCCCTTGTAGCGTGCTGGAGTTGGTTGCATTACCACGCCGGCTGGTTTGTTCAACGCAAGTATATACTTATCTTGATAAATAACCTCTGAAGGGTTTATCCGATACGGATCAAGTGCTCTGCCATCGATAAAAATCTCGATTTCGGTGCCTGCTGCTGTCTCAAGCGCACACTTTCGTACACGACGGTGCTGAACATGGACACCACCGATATCAATAAGTTTACGTACATACGAGCGAGACAACTCCGAACAGCAGGCAGGAATAACCTGATCGAGACGCTGCCCAGAATACTCGGAAGGGACTCTAAAACGATAGTGTCCGGATTTAAACATAAATCCTCAGGCGGTGCATATAGATTGGATGAGACATGCGCTAACTGATGTCAACACGCTGCCTGAGTTCTTTCCCAGTTTTAAAAAATGGAGCTTTTTTGGCTGGGATCTGGATAACTTCCCCACTTTTGGGATTGCGTGCTTGACGGGTTTCGCGCTCACGGACTGAAAACGATCCAAACCCACGAATCTCAACCCGATCGCCCGAAGATAGAGCAGTGGTAATAGAATCAAAGATAGTGTTGACTATCAGCTCAGACTCTTTTTTATTTACAGACACATTCATTTCGATCAACTCTTCTATAAGTTCACTCTTGGTCATATTTCCCAACCTTTAATAGTTAGCTTTCCATAAAATATTCAGCTGCGCACTCTCGGCATGATGCAGAAGCTGCTGCATTGAGGCAGTAGTGCGTTGCAGAAACAGGTCGAGCAAACTCACCCGTTCCGGATCAGGGTAAATTATGACTGGAACACCCTCGATACCTACGCGACGCGCTGTGTATTCAATAGCGGCCTGCAGTCCCCCAAGTTCATCAACCAGTCCCATCTCTTTGGCCTGGCTCCCACTGAAGATTCGTCCATCAGCAAATGTTCTTACTGCCTCAGGATCCAAGTCACGTCCGATGGCTACCGCAGTAACAAACTGAGAATAAACGTCATCAATCAAACCTTGCAGCAAAGCCTGTTCTTCTGCACTCATCTCCCGCACCGGAGAGCCTATATCCTTAAAGGTACCACTTTTAATTACACGACGATGCAAACCGATTTTATCCAGCAACGCAGTTATATCTGGAAACTCCATAATGACTCCGATGCTGCCCGTGATAGTACCAGGATTAGCAAATATATGCGTAGCAGGTGCAGCAATATAGTAGCCACCAGAGGCTGCAACAGAGCCCATAGAAACAACGACAGGCTTATTTTTCACCGCTTTTACTGCAGCATATATCTCCTGCGACGGACCAACCCCCCCCCCCGGAGAATCAATGCGCAGAACCACAGCTTTTACTCTGGAGTTGCGTTCGAAAACTTTAAGATCTTCCACAATCTGCTTCGATTGCGTGATCGGGCCAGTAATTTCAATTACTCCGATTTTATCCGTACGGGTAAAGGCTTTAGAGCCACCTGATCTGGAGCCAACAAAGAGCAGAAGACCCGCAAATAGACCAAAGAGAAGGATGAAAGCAAGCGGAACGATTATTACAGGCTTTATTTTCATAAGTTTTCCGAAAAAAAAGCCCCTACTGCATCAATAACAGTAGGGGCAGAGGTTGTTGTTACAGGTGTTTAGTCTTTGGCAGGAGTGCCCATGGCACCTTTAAGCAGATCACCAAGGCTAGAGGTCGCTTTTTTCTGAGCGCCCATATACTCCTCTACTTCAGCCTTTTCCTTACGCTCTGACATATGTTTAATAGACAGGGCAATCTTATGCTCCTGAGTATCTACATGCAGAACAACAGCTTCTAATTCGTCACCAACACTGGCAAAGTCTTTAGGCGACTCAACCTTCTCTTTGCTGATTTCGGACACATGAATAAGGCCTTCTACGCCCTCTTCAACTTCAAGGAAAATACCAAACTCAGTTACCGAAGTAACCTTACCACGGATGATTGTACCCGGAGCATACTGCTCAGGAATAATCTGCCACGGATCCTGGGTCAATTGCTTAACACCAAGAGAAAAACGCTCGTTTTCAGTATCAATATTCAGGACAACCGCTTTAACCAAGTCACCTTTTTTGTATAGTTCTGAGGGATGCTTGATCCGCTTAGTCCAAGACAGGTCAGAGATGTGCACCAATCCGTCAATTCCTTCATCAACACCCACGAATATACCAAAGTCGGTAATATTTTTGACTTGGCCTTCGATAACGGTGCCAACAGGTATTTTTTCGCCAATTGCGTCCCACGGATTAGGCTCAACTTGCTTGAGTCCAAGAGATATGCGGCGGTTCTCAGTGTCCATGGCTAGAACCACAATCACAACTTCATCGCCAATTGACAGAATTTTATTGGGATGCTTGATCCGCTTGGTCCAGCTCATTTCAGATACGTGGATAAGACCCTCGACACCTTCTTC
>CAYPNO010000153.1:0-5910 GCA_964411865.1 uncultured Desulfuromonas sp.
TGAACCTCTATTGTTAATGCATTTTCTCCAAATGTTGGTTTACACCCAATATTAATTACTGCATTGCATTCAATAGAGTTAAACCGTACACGCCCTGCATAAACCCCGTTCAGGGGGAGGAGTTCTTTATCTGTTGCAATATTGGCGGTTGCAAAACCCATGGATTTCCCGCGTTGATCTCCATGCACTATTCTACCCTCTAAGTTGAAGTGGCGACCAAGCAAGTTCTTCGCTCCTGCAACATCTCCCCGCAGAACACTTTGACGTACACGAGTTGAACTCAGAACACTGCCGTCAAATTGTACTGGGCCGAAAATATCCACCCCGAAACCCTTCTCTTTTCCTTGGGTACGTAAAAACCCGACACCACCTGCGCGTCCTTTGCCAAAGGCATAATCATATCCAACAATAAGATGCTGCACACCCAACTTATCCAAAAGTATCTTGTCCACAAATACTGCCGGAGACATTGAGGCTAAATGAGAATCAAAAGGGATTTGAAGCAGGAGGTCGATCTGTGACGCTGCAATGAGGCGTTCTTTTTCGGCGCGGGTATTGATCAGGCGCGGAGCATGATCGGGCGCAATAATTTTGAGAGGATGAGGGTCAAAGGTGCAGACCACAGAGACTGCACCTTCGTAGCGAGCGCGCTTTACCAAACTGCGAAATATGGCGCGGTGGCCGAGGTGAACTCCGTCAAAATTACCCAAAGTGGCAACAGTTTTGCCTAATGGCCTACTTAGTTCATCCAACGAGCGGATAATTTTCATGAATATTCAACATATCTGCAATGTCTGTTGTTAACTCGTAGAGCTTTTGTCTGATACAGACCTAATCCAGACGGCTCCCTTAACGTCGCCCCTATTCTTGTTTAGCTCTTGAGGTTCTACGTTTTCGACGCGTTAAAGTCCTCTCCATCGTCTGTATGGATTCAGGCAGCACGAAGTCAATCTCTCTTGTTTTAAGGCGGACATCTTGAACCATGACATTAACTTTTTGCCCTATTTTAAAATGTCGTCTCCGGCGCTGTCCCACAAGCATCCGTTGCACAGGGTCATATTCGTAATAATCGTCCCCTAAGGTGCGGACATGTACCAACCCTTCAACTAAAAACGGATCCAATTCGACAAAAAAGCCAAACTCCGTAACTCCAGTTATAAAACCTGAAAAGATTTCTTCTAACTTATCCTGCATAAATTGGCAACTGCGCAGGGCTACGATATTGCGCTCCGCTTCCATCGAACGGCGCTCGCAACTTGTTACGTGATCTGCCATAACCTCCAGCGCTGCCGGCCCCACCAGAGGCGTACTAGTTGGCGCTGAAGCGTTTGTAGTTGCGTTCATAGCTTTACACAACTTCAACATCCGATGTTGTATCAGGTCTGAATAACGCCGAATAGGTGAAGTGAAGTGCCCGTAACTTGAAGTCGCCAGAGCAAAATGCTCACCCGGATGCGCTGCGTAATATGCCTGCTTCATGCTGTGAAGTAAAACACGGTTGATTATGAACGCTTGGGCAGGGTCGTCAATCTGCTGTAGAACTTCGCGCAACTGAATGGCCTTAATTCCATCGCTATCTATATTTATCCCTATATTGAACGCACTTATAAATTCTTGGAATTGACTGATCGAACTCAACTCCGGTTTGTCATGGAGTCGATAAATCCCCTGCACCTTGAATCTTTGCAGATAGTCGGCAACACTCTCATTTGCCAACAGCATACATTCTTCCACAATACGATGGGACGCCAGACGCTCTCGGCGAAGAACCCCGATCACTTGTCCAGCATCATTTAGGTCTATCTGCGCTTCGGGTAGATCGAAATCTAGAGCACCTCTTGCAGTTCTGTTTTGGTTCAACTGGCGCGAAAACCCTAGCAGATCCACAAGCATTTTCCGCGTTAGTGGAGATATTTTTCTATCTACGTCAGCGGCGGAATCCAGACAATCTTGCACCTGAGTGTAGGTAAGACGGGCGTGACTGCGCATCACTGCCAGATGTACGTTCATGTGCGACACCTCCCCCACAACGGTACAGTGAATTTCCAATACCACTGCTAGGCGTTTAACTCCAGGCATCAGAGAACATATACCGTTACTTAGCTGTTGCGGCAGCATGGGGAGACAAAACCCAGGGAAGTAGGTACTGTTGCCACGCTCGTAGGCGTCTGTATCAAGTGAAGAACCTGGCTGGACATAATGACTCACATCAGCTATAGCGACCCACAGAACATTGCCACCATTCTGAGCCGATTCAAGCGCTATGGCGTCGTCAAAATCTTTTGCGTCAGCACCATCAATAGTTACGAAGGGTACGTCGCATAGGTCTATACGAGAATTAGAGATATCGTCTTGGACTTCTGCTGGAATCGAAATTGCCTCCTGCTCCGCTTCGAAACTGAAGTGCAGGGGAATTCCAACTTTAGAGGCAGCTGCAAGAATATCTACATGCGGATCACCTGCCGAACCAAGGACTTCAAGCAAGGCAGCGCGTCCGGGGCGACCTCCAACCGGATAGGCGGCTATGCTTAAGCGCGCCACCTTTCCATCAAGCTGACTCATTTTCTCCACCTGCCCCTCTTTAGTGAGAAGAAAAGACAGATCTGATGGTTCAGCGTAAACTAGACATGTATCATCGGCAGAATTGTAGTGGCATAACCCTGTAATGGTCTGCTGTTTGCGCTCTTTTATCTCCAGAACAAGGACACTAAGCCGACGCCCACCAGAACGACGTGTTTCAGGACGGTGCGCATCGCCCCCAATTTCAAGCGCTAGAACACGATCTCCATCCATCGGCTGATATAATTGCGGCGCTGAAAGTTGATACTCGCTCTGATTTGATGTTGATGCAGCATGGACAAACACACGCCGTCCATTTTTTCTTACTCGAACATGGCCATTCAATAGTGCAGGAATGTTCCGTTTGGTATAATGACCCTTCTTTCCCTTCCGCACCACACCGTGAGAAACCAACAAATCAAGCATTTGTTTAATTTGACTGCTGCGCTCAGAACCTCCTAACATCATCTGCACCAGTTCTGTAGCAGAAAACACCCTTCCCACTCTTTTTAAAGCAGAATGCAGGGATGTAGCCAAACCAGAATTTCTAGAATTTCCAAAATCCATGTAGTTAACAACCTTTTAATGCTTACAAAAAGAGGGATGGAGTTGATCCAACTGCTACTGGGTGTCAGTCTCGCAAAGAAAACCTTATCAGGTCCGGCGGAAGCATAGGGCTACAACGAATCAAACCCACAGGCACCTGAATCGCATCCCAGGCGATATCCCGTACCTGAGATATGCTCGGTTCCGGAGCAAAAAAAGCTACGCAGCTAGCGCCAGACTGGGTAAGAACGCAGGCTTCTTCAATAGAATCTGGAATTGAGAACACAGTGTTATCATGCAGATCTTCAATTGACAGCTCTAGAATATAATTAAGGATTATACGTTGAAATAAAATAGCAGGAGAATCAGCGCCAAGCTGTTTCTCATCAAACTCTGTTTTTTGCAAATGTTCGTGAGCACGCAACTGAAGGATGTAAATATTTCTGCCGCCAGGATATAGAATGAGAGTAGGAGCTTCTTCTGGGTCGCCCAATATCTGGCGGATGCGCGCGGCAACAATTGCAGCACCAGAATCAACCTCTTCGCCATTGACATCAAAAAATTCGCCAAGTTTACCCAATAACAGCGGAATGTCACTAAAACGCTCCATGCAGCAAGTAGCGAGCACCGGACCAATAGTCAATCCATAACCTGGGGAGAAATCATCAATGTTGGTTAGCGACATGACAATATAGTTGCAGCTTTCCTTACCACTGTAGCCAACAGCAACCTCTCTGCGTCTGTCGCGATTGCGCAACATGGCTTCGTAAATAGAGCGTCCCTCAACAAGGATAAGTGACTTTTTATCCAGCACCGCTTGCGCCTTCGCCAATAGCGCCTGCCCACTCACCTTCCACAGACGACAACGGATACCTTCCGTAGGCTGCACTTCGATATCTGCCGGGCGTTGTTTTTCGTTCTCACCAAGTGCTTCAAGTACACAACAAGGGTCTGAGTACAGCGCAGAAGCTATTACACCTTGGGTGTGGTCGATTTCCAGTTGCTCCTGCAGATTCTTGATCGTTATTTCATCCGCCTGTTCCAAGGGAAGTATTTTTCCTGAAGTAAATTGCTCTAGGTGGACTGCAGTGATAATTCCACAATGAGTCCCAGGGCCGTCAGCGTAAATGTACTTTATTTCAAACAAAAGCAAGGAGCAATCGGCATCTTCAAACTGTTCTGCGTTCACTCCATCTATGTAAATCCTAGTTTCCCTGTCTGTCTCTTCTGCCCCGCCGCTACATTCCTGTGTGCAGGGGCATACACATTCTCTAAACGGAATGATCTCAGACATTTAATTTCTCCTCCCAAGTCAGCACTGCAAACAAACACATGGACGAATTCTCTCGCGACTGGCATTGAAATACGCTAGTATCTCTATCCAACGAAAAAATAAATTTTAGCCCTTTGATTCCGTCAAGACAGGCTTCAATCGTACGCTGCAAATTCAACAGAATACGTCTCTTTCTAAACACCCCATTCAGCTAGATTCAATATAGCGTGGAGCTCACCGGCCACATATAAACAGACCACCGAAGCGGTTGCAAGCTAAAAGGGGCAAGGGGGAAAGCGGCTCAATATATGATAACAACTTAGGAATTGCTTGCGATAACAAATAAGGATATTAATACCTTGAATGCATTTAATCCTATAACTTTACTCCAAAGGTATTATCCGTCACACACCTTCGCCTACTCAATACTACTACAACACTGCACCGCCGTTACCCTAAAAGCCGCCACTATAGCACATGCTCTGGCATCCACTGTAGAGATCGATTGTGACCTTGTAGAGCAAGCTGCAATGCTCCACGATATAGGAATATGCTTTGTCCATGCTCCTGACATTGGATGTTATGGTGAGTACCCATATATCATGCATGGAATCTACGGCGCAGAAATACTGCGGCAAGAGAGGCTTGACCAACATGCATGCATATGTGAAAACCATATCGGGGTAGGGCTTACGGCAGAAGATATTGGGCAGCAGCACTTGCAATTACCCCGACGGGATATGGTACCAGACTGCATCGAAGCCAAAATAGTTGCCTACGCCGATCTGTTTTACTCTAAGAACCCACAAACACTGAGGCAAGAAAAAACACCCGCTCAAGTACGGAAATCCCTGGAGAAATTCGGGACTAAAAAAGTGGAAATTTTTGACAGGTGGCACGCTCTCTTTGCAGCATAATTCCCTCCATCTATCTTGGTGTTAATACTAACTTTCTGTATTAAGCAGCCAGTTTAATACCTCAAGTTATGGCCGAGATAGCAAAACGACCTAAAACGGGAAAGCAGTAAGGGAAATATCGCATGAACATGATTCAGATGTGTAAAATTGCTAAAATTCACGCCAATGGCGTACCGGCATTGTACGATATTGACCTGCAGGTCCCCGCAGGGGAGTTTGCATATATCACTGGCTCTTCTGGCGCAGGGAAGTCAACCCTGTTGCGCCTCCTGTACTGCGCTGACCGCCCTACCCGAGGGCAAATTCTTATGGGGAAAAGAAACATCACCCGTCTGAGCGCTAGAAAAATTGCGTTCCTACGCCGACAGATTGGATTTGTGTTTCAGGATTTTAAGTTGCTGCAGAATCGAAGCGTAATTGAAAATGTCTCTTTGCCACTTCAAGTTCAGGGGATAAGTGTGAAAGAAACGCGCTCTAGGGCGTTTGAAATGCTCCAGTATGTGGGGCTAGAATATAAGATGCAGCGCAAACCGCTGGAGCTCTCTGGGGGAGAACAACAGCGCGTTGCCATAGCTCGCGCCATGATCGTACGCCCTAAACTGCTGCTTGCCGATG
>CAYPNO010000154.1:0-5901 GCA_964411865.1 uncultured Desulfuromonas sp.
CAATTCCTTTAATCTCCCGCAGTTCATCTAGACTGGAAAAATCTCCATTCTCTAGGCGATAAGCCACAATTTTATCCGCAGTTTTAGGTCCAATCCCTTTTACTTGCTGTAGCTGTTCAGCTGTTGCAGTATTCACATTGACGCTAGGGGCAGCGACGGCTGCTGAAATTGAGATGGTGAATACCAAGAGTAGGGACAAGACAGAGCGTAAAAACATGTTGTACATTTGTTACCTCCTGCAAATAGGGTTAAGTAAATGTAAATTTGATAGCATAATGAAAATAGTTTTGTAAAGTCTAATTTTAGCAAATATAAATCTTTACTTTTTTTCTGCCAGATTGTAGAAAAATGTGGGGATGGGCAGATATGTTCCGACCACTAGATCTATGCACAAACTGCGTATCGACTCAGCATTAACTGCAAGAATACAATTCTGGAAAGTCCATGCTTTGTGCAATGAAAAGCTGTTTGAATTTGACATCAACAGATCCTTTGTATACAACTGCGGTGCACATAATAATATTTTTCGGTGTGCTTCCTATGTGTTTAGGCGAACGTAGTTTGCAATGCAGATAATCCCATTTAAATGACTCTATAAACCGAAGCCGCCTGGCGATCAGGTCGGGTTTGCGGCGCATCTGGTGATTTTTCATGACTGAACAAGCCCAAGCCACGTTACAGAATCTATACCGTATTTTTACTGTTCCCGAAGCCCCAGCCTCTACCCTTGGTAAAGTTGATAAAGATATCAGCGTTGATCTTGCCGGCTTTCTGCAGAAGCATGTGGTAGCTAGTGGTGTACCCTTGGAAGAGATTGAGCGGGATTTTTCCGCTTCTCAGGTTCCGGAACAACCCACCTTTGTGTCTGATTACACTTTATTCTTAAAAGATATGCTATTAGCTCGGTCCGTGCATACGGCCTCACCCGGCTTCATCGGACATATGACCTCGGCCATGCCTTACTTCATGTTGCCGCTGGCCCGTATTCTTATCGCCTTGAATCAGAACACCGTCAAGGTAGAGACCTCCAAGGCATTTACCCCGTTGGAACGTCAGGTGCTGGCGATCCTTAACCGTCTTGTGTATGCCCGTGATGACGCTTTTTATTCCCGCTTTATCCATGATAGCCGTAGCGCCCTGGGGGTATTTTGTTCCGGCGGCACTATCGCCAATATTACCGCTTTGTGGCTGGCGCGGAATAAATTGTGCGCCCCGGACGGTGAATTTCGCGGAATCGCCAATGAAGGGATGTATCAAGCACTTAAGTACCTTAAATGCGAGGGGCTTGCGGTGCTGGTATCGCGCCGCGCGCACTATTCTATTGCCAAAGCGGTGGATGTCCTTGGCCTTGGGCGCGATAATTTGATTTTAGTGGATCCTGATGATAACAACCGCTTGGATATGCGTAATTTGCGTAACGCCTGCGCGCGCCTGGAAAGCGAAGGCAAACGGGTGATGGCGCTGGTGGGCATAGCCGGTACCACGGAAACCGGCACCATTGATCCCCTTGAAGAGATGGCAGATTTAGCTGAGAAAATTGGGTGTCACTTCCATGTCGATGCGGCATGGGGCGGCCCAACTCTGTTCTCTGATGCTAACCGCTGGCGTATGCGCGGGATCGAACGCGCTGATTCTGTCACTATCGATGCGCATAAACAGCTGTATGTCCCCATGGGGGCAGGGATGGTGCTGTTCAAAGATCCACAGGCGGTTTCCGCCATCGAGCATCATGCCGCCTATATTTTGCGTCCAGGCTCCAAGGATCTTGGTACCCATACCCTCGAAGGTTCGCGTCCCGGCAAAGCGATGCTGGTGCATGCCGGTCTGCATATCATCGGACGTAAGGGCTATGAACTCCTTATCGATCAAGGGATCGAACGGGCGCAGAATTTCGCTGATATGATTAGCGCTCATCCAGACTTTGAGCTGATCACCGCGCCTGAACTCAACATCCTCACTTATCGATATAATCCGGCCTGGTTGCGGCATAAACTAGCCACGGCGCGTCCAGATGTGGCGCAAGAGATCAATCAGAAGCTAGATGACATGGTGGTGGCGGTGCAGAAGGCGCAGCGCGCCGCAGGAAAAACCTTTGTCTCACGCACCCGTCTGGCTCCGGTACGTTACCAGGGGCAGAATATTACCGTATTTCGGGTGGTGCTGGCCAACCCCCTCACAACCGATGCCATTCTAGAAGCTGTGTTAGAAGAACAACAGGAACATGTCCGCACCATGCCGCACCTGCTTGCCCCGCTGCGGGAACTTGTAGCCCGACCATAGCACCTTGGTCCTAGCTCCTCCTCGGGCACAGATCACCGCCGAATCCCCATTTGCTGTATCCTCATTGGCGCAACATTAGCCATCCCCCTTATCTTTCCGCATAGATACTGACGGAGATTATCTATGGATATGCACTATAAGCTCGATGATCGCCCACCCTTTGGGGTACTGCTGCTGTACGGTTTGCAGTGGCTCGCCATTAGTGTTCCCACCTTGGTGATTCTATCCCAGGTGATAACCAGCCTGCAGATGGATAATGCCGCGGATTCGGTAAGCTATCTGCAAATGATGCTTCTCATAACTGGAGCGACACAACTGGTACAGGTGCTGTGGGGACATAGGCTCCCCTTGATCCTCGGTCCCGCTGCGGTACTGCTGGTGGGTGCCCTTGCCAGCACTTCAGCAGCCCCAGGAGCCGTACCCACTGCGATGCTGATCGGTGGTGCCTTGATGTTTATAGCGGCTGTCTCAGGGTTATTTGGGCCGTTGCAGCGTTTGTTTACCCCACAAGTGGTGGCGGTGGTCCTCCTGCTGATCGCTTTTACCCTCCTGCCCACCATCCGCAACCTGATTTTACCCGCCGCCGTGTTGCACGAGGCACCGCAGCGTCTGGGTTTTTCGCTTGGGATGCTCGTGCTGCTGTTTGCCCTCCAGCCCGTTCTGCGCGGGTTGTGGAAGTCCACCCTGGTTATCTGGGCCATGCTTGGCGGCACCCTGGTGTGGAAACTGCTTGCAGGTAGCACCGAAACTGCTGCTGTTACCGCGTTTGCGATCCCTCTGCAGCAGCTCAAGTTTGAATTTGTCTTTGATCCCGGCGTGGTTGCCGCCTTTATGGTGTGTTACATGGTGCTGGTGATAAACGATATCGGCTCCATGCAGGCTTTAGATCAGATGCTCAAACCTGCCAATATGCCCCAACGATTACAACGCGGTCTGACCGTTACTGCGCTGGCCAATATGGTTTCCGGTTTTGCCGGAGTCCTGGGGCCGGTGAACTACTCCATGAGCCCGGGGGTGATTGCCGCCTCCCGCTGCGCCTCACGCTGGACGTTAGTTCCGGCTGGACTCGGCATGGTGTTGTGCGGCTTTTCCCCACGCCTGACCGCCATGTTCAGCGCCATCCCCTCCGTAGTTATCGGCACCGTTCTGCTCTATGTCCTATGTGCCCAGGTAGCTACCGGCCTGATGGTGGTATATCAGCAGGCCACCGCAGTGCGCTACGAACACGGCCTAACTATCGGCCTCGCGGTATTGGTGGGTACCAGCGTCGCCTATCTCCCTCCCGAAGCGATCAATACCCTGCCGCAACTTTTGCGTCCCATGCTCGGCAACGGCTTCGTCGTCGGGGTGTTACTGTGCCTCATGCTCGAACATCTGGTGTTTCGCAAGCGGTAGGGCCGATTCACGGATTGCCCAGGTTCCCCCCGACACACGCGTAGGGGCGATTCACGAATCGCCCAGTTTCCCCCACAGAACGCGTAGGGGCGATTCACGAATCGCCCAGGTTGTTATCGCCATTGATGCAAATGGACGATTGATAATGGAGATTCACGAATCTCCCCTCCACCCGCGGCAGCACAAACCCAAATATCCCCCAAAAAATGAACGTTGCGCCCAACCCCACTTCCATCTAAACTTACCTCATCAAACAGTTCTGGTAATTCCTCGCACTAACTCATATTCAACTTGAGGGTGTAGTTCACATACATCGCAAAATAGAAGGGTAGGTACAGCTATGGCACCGCAAAAAAACATCAAAAAAACGCATCTGCGCTTGGTAAAGTCCGCACCTGATAGCGTAACCCTGAACACAGAGCTGGAACATCTGCGCCATTTGAGCGGGCGCAATAAATACCAGACCATCCTTGCCAGCGCCAACAGCGCTGCCCTGGTGCAGGCCATGCCGCCGCAGGATCTGTTTCTTCTTGTAAAAGAGCTGGGATCAGCGGATGTGCCCGAACTATTGAGTATGGCCAGCAGCGAGCAGATAACCCTGTGTGTGGATATGGATTGCTGGCACGCAGACAACATGGATGCAGTTGATGCGCAGTTCTGGCTTCAGCAGCTTCAAAATATAAATGAAACCGACACCATGCGCATCCTCGACACGATGGACTTTGATCTGCTTGCGTTGCTGTTTAAAAAACAAATTTATATCACAACTGGCCTCGAAGCCCTGGATGACGATGAGCGCGAGGAGCCGCGTCTGCGCCGCGATCAGCTTTACGAATACGAATACCGCGACCCGGAGCAGGCCAAATGGATTGAAGCACTACTGGACTTACTCTTCAGTGAACGCCAGGGTTTATATCTGCAGCTGATGGAAACCGTGCGCCACGAAACCGAGCTGGTGTTTGAAGAAGATGTGTATCGAGATCGCAACGGGCGCTTAGCCGACCTTGGCTTCATCGAGACCCACGAAGCGCGTAAAATTCGCGCCTGGCTCAATCCAGAAGAATTTGACCCAGCGGAGTTTACCAAGAATCAGGCAGATTTCGCCCCTGAAAATAGCGAGGTGCCGGTACCAGGCTTTGCGCTCAGCGTAACCCATCCGCGTGATTTGCTTGCTGATGTCATGGGCAACAGCATGAACGATGCCCTGTGCCAGGAGTTAACCTACCTGCTCAACCGCGCCATGAGCGCCGATCAGGTAGATATCGGCGACTCTGCCCAAGTGCAGGAGTCCCTTGAAGATGTATATAATTACCTCAATATTGCGCTGGGCTTTCTGGCGGGCAGCGATGTAAACCGTGCCACCGAACTGTTCGAACAGGTGTATCTGCAAAGCCTGTATCGCCTTGGTTTTTGCCTCACCATCGCCCTGCAACGCCGTGCCCGTGTCGTGCAGAAATCTCCAGCCGGTTCATACCTGGATGGTCCCGACGCAGCGCTGATAACTGCCCTAAAACATTCCAAACCACGTTTTTATTCCGGAGTTGAAACCACCACCCGCGCCAACGAGCGCCCTTTTCGCAACTACAGCGACGTGAAGGCCGTCAGCGCAGAACTTGGCACCGTCGAAGCTTTGCTGCCGTTGTTTGGAACTAAGGGAGTTTTTAATATCCCCGCACCGGACGAACTCGATCTGGATGGCTGCATCCCGCCCCAGGCCAGCGAAGTGACCCTGTCGGAGCTTTTTTTAACCGCCATCGCCAACAAAATCCTCGGCCACGATCCCACTCCCGAGCCCATAGCGGCAGCAGAACTCGTAACCCTGCACCACGCACTCCATACCGAAGACAACTTTGCCGAATTGCGCCAGCAGACCCACGCCTGGCTCGAATCCCTAGCCCCCGGCAGTGGCGCCTTCGCTGAATTCTGCTTCGAAATCTGGGAGCACGAGTTCTACGCCCTCAAACCCGAAAACCTCCAGCCCCAATATGTAGGTGGGTTGTTGATCCGTTTGTAGGATAGAGGTAAGTTGAGAAAAGACTTGCCACGTCACCACCGTCATCCTGAACTCGATTCAGGATCTCTATTCCCAAGGGCGAAAGGCAGATTGCGGATCAAGTCCGCAATGACGGTGTTTTCCCACCACACCGCCACGAGCGCACGCACACACCACGTAGGGGCAATTCACGAATTGCCCGTGCTCGCCCACAGTAACAAAAAGTGGAAATT
>CAYPNO010000155.1:0-5893 GCA_964411865.1 uncultured Desulfuromonas sp.
ATTATCAACGGCAGGGCAAAGTACCAGTCGTTCTTAAGGACTGTGCGCCAGTGGGGGAACTCTTCATCCTGGATGCCGACAATTTTCAGCTTCTTGGCTTCAAAGTGAATCATGCAGAAAACCGAGAAGAAATACAGCAGCGCCGGTCCAATGGAAATCATCATGATGTAGGAGTAGGGCATGCCGGTGAGTTCAGCCATCAGAAAGCCCCCTGCGCCCATGATCGGGGGGAGGAACATACCACCGATCGAAGCCGCCGGCTCGATAGCACCGGCGACATGAGGACGGAAACCAGCACGCTTCATCAACGGAATGGTAAATGCTCCGGTCGATACGGTGTTGGCGATAGCGCTACCGGAGACAGACCCAAACAGCGCGGATGCAATAACCGCAACCTTGGCAGGTCCGCCGGTGCTGCGTCCTGCCATAGCCAGAGGCAGGTCAATAAAAAAGCGCCCAGCCCCAGATTTATGCAGAAACGCACCGAAAAATATAAACAGAATTACATAGGTGGCCAGAACATTGGCCATAACTCCGAACACCCCGTTGGTAGTGAGAAACAGGGCATTACAGATGCGTTCAAAACTAAAGCCGCGATGAGCCAGCAACTCTGGCAAATAGGGCCCGAAATAAGCAAACGCCACCATTGTCAGGCCGATAAGGGTCATGGACCAGCCCAGCACCCGACGGCACACTTCAAACGAGATCAGGATGCCGGTAATGCTGATGAGCGCATCTAGTTCATTTTCCGCCCCAGCGCGCCAGTTAAGAGCTTCAAACTGGCTGAGCCAGTAATAAACCACCCCAGTCGCGACCAAGGCGAACAAAACATCAGAAGATGTTGGCAGGTTCTCCCAACGTCTGGCACAAAAAACATCCGCATAGTGGAGCATAACAGCTAAAACTGCAACCGTGAGCAGCAACGGCCACATGGGCATAAGTGCGCTCAAGCCAGCACCAAGTCCTGTGTGGAACTGCTCCGAGACATCCATCAGGCGCTCATAAAAAAGCGTGTGGTTTTTGTAGTAAAAAAAGATGGAAGCTGCGCAGCTTAAAATGAAAGAAAGAAGGAGGTTAAGCCCAGCCCTTACCCATGTTTTACCTGCGGGATAGAGCAAAAACACTAGAATATAGGTGATGAGGACGTAAACGCCTAAATGGTACTGAGTACCGACAGAGCTGACTCCAGCGGCATAAAAATAAAACAGCACCAGCGCTGCCCCGAGCGCGGCCACAATCCAGCTCCAGAAGCCGGTTGGTTTGCGAAATGACTTGGAGTCCTTTTCAACAATTTTCTTCAGTTTTTCCCGTTCTTCCGGGTTTAGATCCTCAAAATTATTCTCGAGTTCTTCGGACATGGCGCACTCCGTTCGGGCGATACACAATATAGTAAAAGGAAAAAGAGGTCATTAAAAAGGGAACGAGCGCCTGCAAAGGCCTCGTTCCCTTCATGATTAAGATGTGGTTTGTAGTTTTACTTCTGCTCGGGGGTAAGAGTCAAACCTTTTTCTGTCCAGAATTTCTGTGCGCCCGAGTGAACTGGGGTTGCAACCCCGAACAGTCCTTCACCAATGCTCATTGCTTTGGCGGCACGGTTGGCGCTGACCATGAAGCTAAGCCCTTCGTCAGAGTAGATATCGCGCAGCGCATTGAACACGTGCTGATCTTTTACGTGTTTACCTGCTGCCCAGATAGCAGAATCCTGAATGGTACGCACATCATAGTCAACACCCTGGTAGGTTCCCTTTGGGATAATGACCTTGGTGTAATACGGGTTTTCACTGAAGAAATCGGTAGCTTCACCAGCCTCAACTAGGCTAAGCAGCTTGATATCGTTGCTCGCCGCTGCCTGAATAACTGACGAATTGGGATAACCGGCAAATACCCACACTGCATCCACCAGCTTGTCACCTAAGGCCGAAGCACCCTGACTGTAGCCGATAAATTCAGTCCCGATTTTATCCCACAGGCCAACCCCAGTGAAGTAGCGCTGTGCAGAAGCTGCAGCGCCAGAGCCTGCAGGACCTACCGCAACGCGCTTGCCAGCGAGATCACTTACTGAGTTGATACCGCTCGAAGCCAGAACAACCAGATGTGCCGGTGCCCCATACAGGTAACTCATTGCGTGAACATTAGGGTACTTGCGGGTGTCATTGGTCAGTTTTCCGTTACGCGCCAAATACATGTCGCCGGAGTACACAATGCCAAAATCAGCATCCCCGGAATTGACTCGACGCAGATTTTCAACCGAGCCAGCAGATGCCATGTTAGATACTTCCACGTCTTTTTCCATGCGGGACAACCTCGATGAGATTGCATTGGAAAAATACTGGAATGTGCCGCCATCCGGGCCACCGGAAAACGCCAAACGTGTTTTAGCGGCTTCGGCAACGCTGCCGCTGAGCAGCATCGATGTTGCAAAGAATCCCGCCAGAATAGCGGTAAAGATTTTTCTTGAGCTCATAGTTAAATTCTCCTTTAAGGGTAGAACGCCGTTACATGTACGACGCCTCTGGGTTTTTCTGTCAGTCCGGCTGATGAAGTATACAGCAGCATAAAGAAAATAATAGAGGAACTAGGTTATACGGAATGCGCCTGTATACCAAATTGATATTTGACATGCAAACACTTTGATTTTGCTTTTAATGTATAGATCAGGTACGGTTTTATCTTATTGGCTAAATAATTAAAGGCGGTGACAGCGCAGCTTGAGGTTTTTTCGTATAACGTCATTATAGTGATTTCGCCTTCGCATTTTTGCCCAAATCTTCTGATTTAAGGTGTTTACCCGTGATTCTGCAGACCCTGTTTCCCATTATTGCCCTGATTGTTTTGGGTTATGGCATCCGCCGCACAGAATTCGTTCCGCTGGAATTTTTCCGCGCGTCCGATAAGCTGGTATATTTTATTTTTTTTCCAGCTATGTTGTTCTGGAAGGTAGGTACTGCCACTGGTTCCGGTACGGTAGAATCATCTTTGATATATGCTGGGCTTTTAGCTGTGACCATAGTCTTTAGTGTAAGCACGCTATTTATTGTGCGTGGTGGGGTGAGAGCGTTTCAGGCTGGGAGTTTTTCTCAGAGTTGCTACCGCTTCAACACCTATATTGGTATGGCGGTGGTGATGCAGGCCATGGGTGATGCGGCTGTGGTTCAGTTTGCCGTCCTAGTGGGAATACTGATCCCCATCATTAATGTTATGGCGGTCACCATTTTGATCTGGTTTTCCGGTATGGAGATGACCCGCACCAAGAAGTGTCGTTATTTGATGCGGGCTTTAGCTTCCAATCCGCTCATAATTGCATGTCTTGCGGGATTGGCGCTCTCCGCATCGGGGATGCAGCTGCCTGCATTTATCCACAATACGTTTTCCCTCGCTTCCGTGGTGGCGCTGCCTCTTGCCCTCATCTCCATCGGAAGCGCTTTCTCGTTCAAATATCTTCCCGGGCACTTGCATCTTTCCAGCGTAGCACTGGCATTTAAGCTAGTATTGCTGCCCCTGGTCGGGGCAGGCTCCCTGTATCTGTTTGGGGTGGAAGGTACAGCGTTTAAAACCGCCATGATTTTTTTCTGTCTGCCCACCTCCACCGCCATCTATGTGCTCTCCTCTCAGCTTAACAGCGATACTAATCTAGCTTCCGCCTCAATCGTCCTTTCCACCATGGCCTCATTTGGGTCTCTCTCCCTAGTGCTGTGGTGGGTGTAGGAGGCTCAACCCCAACTGTTTATCGCTTCCCTACCTTGCCGCGTAAAGCAACATTTGCCACCATCCCACCAACGAGACACGAAAACTGATCCGAGCTAACAAACTCTCTATCTTTGGTGACTGAATACAAATCAATTACGGTGTCGCAGCTCTCTCTATGCGCGCGATCCTGAAAAGCCATCAGCGCAGAGATGAAAGCGACCTGACATGCTTCCTCGGTAGAGCGCCCAAATTTGCGAGTGCGTTTGTTGGCGGTATATTCACGCGTAATGTTGCTGACCTTCCCGTGAGATTGTCCCTTCATAAAAAACTTGACCCTTGGTTCGAGCTTTTCTTGCGCTATAGGGCTGTTAAGTGCGTCCTGAACGGAAAAATACTCCCACGCATCTTCGGCATGCACCTGCTTTGGCAGCCCTGAAACAACCATCATGGAAACTACAGCAAAAACAGCAAAAAAACGCATACTTGAACTCCTTTATTAAAAAATTGGCTGGATTCGATAGGCGTAAACAAGATAAAGCTCACCTACCAAGAGAATACGTTCTTGAAATATATAGCAGATAAAAGCTTTTTTAAAACCCGATTTTTTTCATGGCGACAATATCCTCGAAATAGTTGATTCCGTCGCTACTCGGCAGATAACACGCCCGGCTTCATCGGCCACAAACGCATCGACTTCTAAACCGCCTACTCGGCGGGTAACATGCTGCTGCCCACATCGGGCAGAGCGCACACCTTCTAAACCGCCTACTCGGCGGGTAACTAGATGAGGATTACACCGTTCAACCAACGCTTCTTCTAAACCGCCTACTCGGCGGGTAACCACTTGAGACAGACCAGGATTTTGCGGATAAGCTTCTAAACCGCCTACTCGGCGGGTAACACCAAGCGCCTCGGCCTCTCTGCCGACCAGATCTTCTAAACCGCCTACTCGGCGGGTAACTGCCCTCCATGTGCCCGTTCATGTACCCGAGACTTCTAAACCGCCTACTCGGCGGGTAACGAACGCGGGTATGAAGCTATACCCGCACACCTCTTCTAAACCGCCTACTCGGCGGGTAACGTTCCACTCTCGATCCGGTTGTGCATCCCAACCTTCTAAACCGCCTACTCGGCGGGTAACTGGGCCTGACTCTGGGTGAAACCTACGTCAAACTTCTAAACCGCCTACTCGGCGGGTAACCGGCGCAGATGCTCATGGGATCGTGGATCATCCTTCTAAACCGCCTACTCGGCGGGTAACGGCGCGTGAGCACACCAATCTTTTAATAGCAACTTCTAAACCGCCTACTCGGCGGGTAACGTTTGGGCAGGTAACCTCTAATCTCCCAAATGCTTCTAAACCGCCTACTCGGCGGGTAACGGTTTCGATGTAGACGCACCATTCCGGCAGGCCTTCTAAACCGCCTACTCGGCGGGTAACGTAGAAGACGAGCGCGACAAGTTCCGCTCTGCCTTCTAAACCGCCTACTCGGCGGGTAACGTATCCAAGGAGGCATCCCTCAAAGTATCCCACTTCTAAACCGCCTACTCGGCGGGTAACGCGGTATCAACGCCGCCCTGGTTGCGCGTATCCTTCTAAACCGCCTACTCGGCGGGTAACCCAAAGACTACCCCGACTGGCAACCCCGCGAACTTCTAAACCGCCTACTCGGCGGGTAACGGCAACATCGTGTATGGCTATTTTACTCGCGACTTCTAAACCGCCTACTCGGCGGGTAACGATAGCCACAGCCGCTACAGCACCAGCACCGTCTTCTAAACCGCCTACTCGGCGGGTAACGCTCCCGCGCCTGCAGCAGTAGACGTGCCTGCCTTCTAAACCGCCTACTCGGCGGGTAACCTATGCGCCCGACAGAGAAGTCGGTCAGGTGGCTTCTAAACCGCCTACTCGGCGGGTAACCCCGCCCCGACCCCGGTCGGGGCTTTTCCCCACTTCTAAACCGCCTACTCGGCGGGTAACGGCGCGGCTGATGAGCTGGTCGTTTTCGATGCCTTCTAAACCGCCTACTCGGCGGGTAACCGCGAGGGAGCTGCCGCCGAGGGTTGCGGGGCCTTCTAAACCGCCTACTCGGCGGGTAACGGCCGCATCAAGCCCGAGCAGCTCCCCGAGCACTTCTAAACCGCCTACTCGGCGGGTAACACACGGAGACATAGGTCTCCGCGCGAGCTTTTCTTCTAAACCGCC
>CAYPNO010000156.1:0-5856 GCA_964411865.1 uncultured Desulfuromonas sp.
GCCGGAGCGCTCCCGCTGGTGCTATATCATCAGGTATGGCGCGAGGGTCTGCGCCCTCTGCTGGAAAGCCTCGAAATTCGCCTGTTGCTTATCCTCGTCTTTAGTTTTACTGCACTGATGAGCCTTGCACTATGGAGCCACGGCTACACATGGAGTGCAGCCTTCCACCATGCTCCACTTATGGTGTGCTCGGCGCAAACCACTGCCGGATTTTCCAGCCTTGATGCTGGTAGTTTGGATAATGCCTCCAAACTACTCTTAATCTTTTCTATGGTTATCGGCGGTGGGGTCGGCTCCACCGCAGGAGGCTTCAAACTGCTGCGCCTGTTGATGCTCATCGGCCTTATCCACCACTTTGTGCGCACCATGTGCGTGCCACCCAATACCGTTATCCAACAAAAACTCGGCAAGCGGTTCATTGAGCCCGACGAGGTCAGAGACTCTCTCATGCTCATACTGTTATTCGTAGGAGTGATCGTGCTATCGTGGCTGCCATTTGTCGCCTATGGGTACGCTCCACTGGATGCGCTGTTTGAAGTAGTTTCGGCCACCGCTACCGTCGGACTGTCTACCGGCATCGCCACACAACAATTGCCTATTGTGCTTAAAAGTGTGTTATGCGTGGACATGTTTTTAGGCCGACTTGAATGTGTCGCTTGGCTGGTTTTCTTTTATCACCGCACTTGGATTGGGAGAAAGCGAGATATCTGATGAGAATTGTGTTTGTCGGTGCGGGAGAACTTACGGTTGAAACGGCCACCCTGCTAATCAGTCGTGGCCATGAAGTGGTTATTATTGAAGAGGACAAGGAACAGATCGAAATCCTCAGCGACACCCTTGATTGTAGCTTTCTGCATGGAGATGGCAGCCGCCCCAACATCCTTCAAGATGCCGGCCCAGAGCACGCTGACTACCTATTCTGTCTGTCGGAGAATGACCAGTACAACATCATCGCCGCTCTGGTGGGGCGCTCCCTTGGATATGGTTACGTCGTAGTGCAGATCCACAATGTAGACTATCTCAATATCTGCCACGAACTGAATCTCGAACATACCGTCACCCCATCCAAAACCATCAGCCGTTACCTGGCCGATACGGTCGCCGGAGTTGATATCCTCGAGCTATCCTCACGCATCAAGTACGAAGCACGCTTTATCACAGTAAAGATCACCGCCAGCACCAAGGGTAAAGTCTCTAGCTTTGATCTGCCCAAAGAGGCGCGGATAATTGGAATTTACCGCGATAACGAATTTTTAACCCCTGAACCAGACACAAATTTGCAAGAAAAAGACGAAGCGCTTATTTTAACCCACAGCAAGCACTTAGCCGAATTGACCGAACGCTTTGCCCTAAAAAAGGAATAGCTCCTAGTCTGAAAGAATAGCTAAGAGAAAATTTCTGAAAGAAACCATAAAATGAGAAAAAAGATACATATGCGTTTTCGCTATAAACTCCTACTCTTACTGCTGGCGGTAAGTCTGGTTCCGCTGCTACTCAACGGAGCTCTGTATCAAACCACGTTGCGAAAAATAAGCAGTAAACTAACTACCGAAACTAGAGACACCCTGCAGGAGCACGCGCTTGAGCAACTACAGTCACTGGTTCATTACCAATCGTTGCTGCTGCTTAGGGATCGTGCTTTTATTCTACAGGCGGTCAGTGCACAGACACGCGAGATAGAAGATATTCTAGCAGAAAAGAACACCCTCACTGATTCTGAGCTGACGCCAGCCTACCTTTCTACCCAGCAGGCAAATCCCGAATATTTCCTCTGGCAAGCAACCTTTCTAAACTCAGGACTTGAATCAACTTTCCCCCCCAAAGTGCTCACACCAGCGCAAAAAATAGATCTGGAGACAAAACAACAGCTACACAACATCAACTGGCAACTTAAAGTGGTCAACACACGTCTACAGATCACCGTGTATAGCCCCGTCCGCTTTCCCGATGGAACGCCTGCCGGAGTCACGGCAATAAACTTTGATCCGCAGCAATTTTTTCAAGGCTGGCAACTCCCGCAACCCTGGGACGAGCATGGCAGGTTGTTTGTCGTGACTATCGATGCAGAAACTCCTGCGCGCACCCTTCCGCTTAGAGTCCACCTGGAAATATTCAATAAGAAAAACCAGCTCAGAAAAGATGTCGATCCTCAACTGATATTTGATGCTGCTGTAGTGAATTCCGAGAGGAAGAAGCTTATTCAAGCATTCAAAGAAAAAACAACAGGGTTTTTTACTCTTGAATTCGACGGTAAAGAATCAACCTGGATTTATACTGGCGAAGCAAAAACAGATCCTTTCCCACTGCTTATCATCCCCAACTCTCAAATCAATTTACCCGCTAATCAGGCCGCCACCTTCGTTGAGGAGCAATTCAGCGGTGCGTTAAAAAAGACCGCTTTGCTCACTTTTGGGGTTTTACTGTGTGTGATCATTATAGGTATGCTCCGCGCAAGAGCCGTTACAAGACCAATTGCTGCGCTGGTTCTGGCGGCAAAGCGTCTGGCGGACGAGGATTTCACAACCAAGGTTGTTATCAGCAGCAAAGATGAATTTGAAGAATTGGGACACGCATTCAATCGCATTGGGCCACACCTTCAGGAGCGGCAAGAAATTAAGCGGGCTCTTACCGCCGCTAAAGAAATTCAACAACTGATTCTACCAGAGGCAGCACCTGCAATAGAAGGCTTTGATCTGTGGGGGCGCCTCGACTATTGCGATGAAATAGGAGGGGACTATTACGATTTTATCGAGACAACCACCGGCAAATGGTGTCTGCTTGTTGGTGATGTAATTGGGCATGGAGTTGGAGCTGCCCTGCTGATGACTTCTGTTGCGGGGATTTTGCAGGCAACCATTGCCAATGGGGAGGAGGATCTAGAGACTCTTTTTTCCCAGCTGAACACCTTTCTCAATAAAAATGGCGAAGACACCAAATTCATGACGCTCTTCGCCGCTCATCTTGACCCTATCACCAGTTCATTCCATTGGTTATCCGCAGGGCATGGCCCCGTTTATCTTTACCGTGCCGAATCCAAAAATGTGGAAGAATTGCCCCCTACCACCATCCCCTTGGGAATTATGGGTGCGGTAGATTTCACATCTGTATGTCAAGAGACTCTGCAAAAAGGCGATATTCTATTTATCGGCACAGACGGAATCTGGGAAGCCATCAATTCAGCAGGTGAGATGTTTGGCTCCAGCCATGTTCTACATATCCTGAATGATGCAACTGAGAATACAGCCGCAGAAATTGCCGTTCGTACATTTCAAGCAGTTGATGCTTTTTGTGGTTCAGCCCCCCAAAGAGACGACAGAACACTGGTCGTGCTCAGGGCAGTCTGAGGCGGAGAGATATGGAAGGGGAGATCGTGCAGCATGGAGGTTTGATACAAAAAACCGCCACCCGAAGGCGACGGTTATTTATTTTATTTGGTGCCGAAGGGGAGACTCGAACTCCCACAGGCCTACGCCCACTAGACCCTGAACCTAGCGTGTCTACCAATTCCACCACTTCGGCATGAAGCGAGAGGTTTTATAACAAAGACTGGGGAGAGATGCAATTAAAATCAGCTACGTATATGAGAAAAACCATAATGCGCTTCTTACTTAACAGCTGGAAGTGATCAATTCAACCCATGCAGCATAAGCACGCATATACTTAATAGCGAGTTTTTCGACTGAAGCATTAGCAAGATCACCATTATCATCAAAGAGACTTTCGGCATTTCCGATGTAAGCCTCAGGCTGTTGCATGGTGGGTACATTGAGGCATACTAGTGCCTGACGCAGATGGTGGTTAGCGCCAAATCCACCTATAGCTCCAATGGAAACACTAACTATGCCACCTGGCTTCCCATCCCACACATTATTAGCATAGGGGCGCGAACCTACATCAATGGCATTCTTAATTACGCCAGGTATCGAACGATTGTACTCAGGGGTAACAAACAAAACTCCATCGAGTTCCATTAAGTGCTCCCTGAATTCAGTCCATGCCTGAGGTGGGTTAGCCTCGAGATCTTGATTATAGAAAGGAAGGTTTCTAATTTCGATTATTTCTAGATTTAACGTCGCAGGAGCAAGGGCGATAAACGCTTTTGCCACTTTTCGATTAAATGAGCCCTTGCGCAGACTTCCCACAATGACACCTATCTTTTTCATAGCCTCCTCCTCTGCCCTGCTTTTTCGCCCTACTCCCAAGTGCTGTGGAGATCTGTATACTAGACGAGATGTCTAGCTTTTAATTCAGTCTCTGTAGAATTTTAACCGCGTCACTTAAGCGTGTTTGTGTTTTGCTCTAATTCAAGCAGATATTTCTTAATCGACAACCCTCCAGTGTAACCTGTCAGCGTACCGTCTTTCCCAATGATACGGTGACAGGGGATAATTACACCGATGGGGTTTGCCCCATTTGCATTGGCAACTGCGCGCACCGCTTTGGCGTTATTAATGTCACTGGCCAGTTGCGCGTAAGAAGAGGTTGTACCGTAAGGAACCTGGCGCAAAGCATCCCATACTCTCTTTTGAAAATCAGTTCCAACCATCAACAAAGGGATATCAAAGGTTTGTCTAGCCCCTTTAAAATATGCATCGAGTTGTTTTCTTGCTTCAGCTAAAACGGCATCGTCTTGCTCCACAAAATCAGCCTTAAGGGCATTTTTGATTCTACTATCCACGCTGGTGCGCTTTTTTCGCGATCTAAAATCAAGTAGGCAAAGCTTCTTATCGAACGAACCAAGTATCAATTCTCCTATTTCAGTTTGGTAATATTGAATGTAGATCTGGTTCATTTTATGCGGCTCCCTGTTTACTCATTACGCTATCTCGCCCCAGGCTTTTTTGCTGCGGGTAATTTTCTTTTGTACCGTTGCCCAAGTCTCAGTCTTCAAGAATGATTCTTCGAAACGCTTCATCATCGCAGTATACATCCCAAAAGGGACAGTAAAGGACAATTCGTCCGTCTTGAAATATTTTCTTGCTGAAGGATCCCAGCCTCCGACTACTGCCTTATTTAGCCCTTTTGCTAAATAATGCAGTGGCCACACCACAAGGTTTCCACAAGCAGCACCCCAAGGAGACGCGACAACTTCAGGATCATTTGTTACAAATGTCGCCAACTGGTGCAGCCCACTCAACGTTTCAGGACGTGCAAAAAAGGTTACCAGTTTCGGTTCTTCCTCCGCAGTAAAACTACTCATAGGTTTAAAAATACAATATTTGTGAGTCGCAGGTTCAGGATCAACATAATCGAACATCTTCCTTAGCTGCTCAGGCGATTCACAGTAAAATTCACCTTCCATATGATCGGGGATGCCGCTGGAAACGTAATGAATAATGGTCTCTGTCTGAGGTTTGAGAAAACCCAGCCAGAAGGCAGAACCAGGGCAACCAAACTGCTCTGCAGAAAAATATGCCGCAGTTTTATTTTTTCGCGCCCGCCAGATATCTTTCATTACACAGGAGAACTGGGTAAATATTTGCTGCCAGTCAATTTCTTGTTTCATCTCTCTTTCACGCGTTGGGGTAGCCGCGGCTTGCGGGGAATAACCCTCAGCAGGTTTCTCATTCGAGAAAAATATGCCCAGAGGCTCTTCATCCAGCCCCAGAATTTCGGAAAACTTCGGCAATAATTGTATAATGTCTTGGTTCATACGATTTTCTCCTAAGCTTGACATCCTCCCCTCCCTGAAGGAAGGGGATTCCTGATATTGCTACCAGGAGCTTTCTGCTTCGTAGAGAACAGCCGAGGTCTCAAAGAGACACCGGGCTTACACCCTCTCCACAGACTGTTGCGGCAAACCCTGCCGCCAATATGTTTCTGGCCGCGTTTATGTCGCGGTCATGGTGGGTGTTG
>CAYPNO010000157.1:0-5837 GCA_964411865.1 uncultured Desulfuromonas sp.
ATAAAAACATAGATCTCAATCAAAAACAGAATGATCCCCAGACTTTTGAAAAACAGATGATAAACCATGAAGGCTATCCCAGTGAACAGTATGAGCCGATACAGCCAAGTGCCGTAAGCGTAGAGGGTAAGGATGCGTTCCATGCGGCTAGAAAAATATTCCGGCTTAGGGATGTTCAAGCCCCACAGCAGGCGGCGCAGACGCCAGCGCCCCAACGCAAACGCGCGTGGTGCCATATTCGGAACCCCCAACACCTCCGAGAGCAGATAGTAACCATCAAAACGCATGAACGGACTGATATTGATCAGCAATGAAGATAACAGCGATGTGGTTGCCAGGGCAAAACACAGGCTGCGAAGCACCCCAGGCTGCAGCACCGTCCACATAAAGGTCGCTAACACTGCAACCACAATTTCTACGCTAATCCCCGCTAGAACGATCTTGGTGCGCACCGAAGATCTCTGCTCGCGCCAAGCATCGGTGTTATCTGAATAGAGCATGGGCCACAGCACAATAAAAGCCACCCCGATGACCGGCACCTTGATGCCGTAGGCGGTAGCTGTATAGGCATGCCCGAGCTCGTGCATAAATTTAACCAGAAACAGCACCGCCAGATAGATCGCTGCTCCCTGCCAGCTTATGAAGTATGAAAACGAATCGATAAAGGATCCCCACTGCGGGGTCAGCAGCAGCAGCGCGGCCAACAGCAGGACGGCATAAACGACAAAAGCCGCAGGGCTGGCGAGGAACCGGACGTAAGGGAGGGTTTTATTTAAGAAACGCTGCGGATTCCACAGAGGGACCCGGAAGAAAATATAGGAGTGTGTGGCGCGAGACCACCAGGAGGTTTTTTGCCTGGAACGGGTTTCCAGATGATTCTCCACCGCAGGGTGGCCAGGCTGCAACAGTGCATTTTTAAGGAGGAATTGTTGAAACTGCGCGACCTCGTCAGCTTCCAGGGTTAGCCCGGCTTCTTGACTGAGGAGCTCACATAGGCGCTGAGCGGAACCGCAATCCCAGCGTGCCAATTGCTCTACCTGATGACGCCCAAGGCGAAAGAACCGGTTGCGCACCGGATCTTCCAAGGTCCAACCGGGGCGCCCCTCCTCCTGCGCCGCTGGATACAGCCGCAGCTCACGACGCAACGGAATCAGCGCCATCTCTTCATTTGAAGCCTGAATCCCCTCCATGCGCTAAACCCCCAGGTGCAAACGGATATAGGTCAACGGCTTGCGCAGCAGGGCATAGATAAGGGGAACCTTCTTCCCGTACAGACGCACCGTCCCCCGTGCGCCGATGCGGGCACCGGGGATTGAAGCGACACTGGAGCCTGAGATAGCATCCGCAGCAAAAACCGCTTTAAGCGGATAGACCGGGCCCAACACCGGGTCCGAGATGGTTTCGTAACCGATCCGCTCAATGGTAACCGTCAGGGGGCGATTGGGTGCGACATTAAGGAAGAACAGCGCAGGCTCATCCAACTTCAGGTAGATGGTTTCCTCGACCGGAAGGAGCACCTCCAACTCCACCACCTGCGGCGACGCCACCGTCATGATCCGCTCACCCGTCGCCACCGGACGCCCGCGCCACGCATTGGCATTACTGAACAACGCCACCCCGTCACGCGGTGCGGTGATCAGGGTGCGCTGCAACATCGACTCGGCGTATTCCAATTCTGCCTGTTTCTGTTGCAATCGGGCGCGAAACAGCAGGGTATTCTCCCGCGCTTCTGGGTCGCTGAAAGAGCGCTGCTGCGCATGTTGATACTGTGCCTTAACCACCTCATTCGCCTGGCGTGCAACATTGAGCTGATTGGAAAGATTAGTCTGGTCCAGCGTGACCAACAGCTCTCCGCGCGTGACCACTTGGTTCGGTTGCACATGAATCTGATCCACCACCCCATCGTGAGCCGCCGTGACCAGCATCATCTCTTGCGCCACCACCTTCCCCGGCGCCAGCACCGATAAACGCACGGGTAAACAGCTTAACCCCAGCAGCACCGCCACCAGCGCCAGACCTGCCCAGCGCCGCTGACGCGGGGTGCGCTCAAGCCGAGGTTGGAGAAATTTCCACGCATGGTGCGCGGTGCCGGCAAGATGTTCAAACAGCTTCTTTTCCTGCTCATTCCACCCGCTATGCTCCCGAAAAACCAGCAGTCCGGCGCAAGGTACCGCTTCCGGCGCTGCCAGCGGCACCCACAACAGATGCTGCCACGGCAGATCCGCCAGTAGCTCACCACCCGGGACACTCAAAAACTCTTCACGCCCCAGGTCAAACACCCCCTTGCCGCTCTTTTCAGCACGAAAATGGCGGATCAACTCCTGAAACTGACGCGCAAAAGGTGCCAGCGCCTCTACCCGATCCACCCCGGAAACCGCACTCAAGGTGATGCCGCGTTTCCCGTAGCGCCACACAATCAACTGCTCGTACTGCACCAGATTGCGTGTTTCGTTAGCCAGACGATAACTCAGGGTATCAACATTCTCAGCCTGGCGCAGGCGTTTCTCCAGATGCACCAACGCGCTGAGGAATGTTACTTGCGCGGTATCACTCATGGACGCCCTCTACGCTAGACTGCACCCCGAAATCAAGGCGTCCGCTCATCCCGGCCAGCAGCTGGGCTGGAATATTTTCAATCCGCGCCCGCACCTCCAACATCTGGCTGTTGGCGTCAATCTGCGCACCAAGGGAGGTCACACGTGCGGGTAGGGTCATGGCGATTTCATCCACGTACAAATTGCAGGGTTGCCCCACGTGAAGCAAGCTTATCCAGTGGGAAGGGACAAACGCCTGCACACTCAGATGTTTATCATCGATGATATCCAGCAGAGGGGTGCCGGGGGTAACAAACTGATGGGGAGCGACCAGCCTCTCCACCACCCGCCCACTGATAGGGGCGGAGACGGTGCATTGCTGCAACTGAATCTCGTACAGACGTAGCTCATTCACCTTCTGCTCCACCAAGGCTTCACTCTGGAGCACTTCGAGGGTGCCGATCGATTGCAGCTCCTGCAGTTTGTGGTTCGCCTCCAGTTGCTGGCGCGCGCCGCGCAGCTCAGCCTGCAAGCGCGCCACCTGAGTACGCTGGATATTATCCTGCAGCCGCACCAGAACCTGCCCCTTCTTGAAGGCTCCCCCCATATCCACATGGATGACATCGATGGTGCCGGATATTTGCGCCGACAGGGTGGTGCGTAAGTCAGAAACAATAAGACCCCGTACCTCTAGCGGTTGCGCCAGGCACGGGGTAGAAAATAGCAGGACAACACACAACAGAGCACTGCCCACCAACCCCGCAGGGTGGTGGGCAGTGCTTACATTATTCATTAACTGCTTTCCGGGCAAGCAACCCCTCGATTCCGACAACGGAATCTTTAAGTGATGCCTCAATCTCCACCAACGGCACATCATTGATCTTATCCGGCAGCACATCAATACCCACCGTATTTATCACCTGACTGTATGACTGCTGCAACTGCGCGTAGGAGATCATGGTGCGAAGTTTGGTCGCCATCGCCCTGGTATCGCTGCGGATCATCTCCAGATCACTACCAGTGGATGATTGCTTCTCCGCCAGCGTCAACTTGCTCAGGCGGGTGCTGACCTGCTCGATCTGATCCGCAAGTTCAAACTGTTCCCGCGCTTGCATAAAGCCGTTATATGCCAAATGCACCTGAGTAAGAATTGCCATACTCAGAGCCTGGCGGCGTAAGCTATCCACCCCCTGTTGCGCCTCGACCGCACGCATTACTGCTGGCTGCGACAATAGTTTGAACAGATTCAGCGAGACCCGCGCCCCTGCTTCCCACCACTGGCTGTTATGCAAAAAAGAGTTGGTGTCGGTGTTGAACCCGGCGTGTAAATTCAGGCTCGGGAACGCCTGCAGCAACGCCTTCCGTGCTTCAAGAGAGGTGATGCGCGCGCGATAATCCTCTTCGCGCAGCTCAGGGCGTTGACTCAACGCCAGACGCTCCAACTCCTCGACATCCAGACTAATCTTCGGCAGTTCAGCTATATTTGCAGGCACCACCAGAGTAAAAGGGGTAGAGGGTGGAACATTCATAAGGCGCGCCAGCTCTGCTCGCGCATCGTGCATTTGCTGTATTGTCCCTTTTATAAAAACAATGTTTTCCAACAGTGCACGCTGGTATTCCAGCGACTGGCGTGGCTTGGACAGTCCTTCACGTTCGATCTGGCGTGAACGCTCCAGGGCACTGCGCGTATCCGCAAGAAGAAAATTCAGCTCGGCGAGGAGTACTTCCGAACTGGCCGCTTTCCAATACGCAGTACGCACCTGCTGAATTATGTTCTGAATGGTTTTACGTTTGTGCTCTTCGGCGATAAGAACCTTGTCCCCTTCCTGCTTGGCGCGCACATAGCTAAGACCAAAATCGAGGATATTCCACATCAGGGTTACATCACTGGTGACGCTCTCTTTTTCCTGCGAGGTGGAAGAAACCAGCGATTCGTTCCCCCTATTTGCCCCTTCAAGCGCCATACTGGAAGAACCACTGTAGTTATCCCGCGATTTATATCCCGCCGAGGTCACCAGCTTGGGCAGCATCTCAAAACTGGTGACTTTCTTCTGCTCCAGCGCCAGACCGGTTTCCATCAACTTCAGGCGCCCCTCCAGGTTATACTTCAGCGCCCGCGCCATCGCCTCATATAAGCTAATGGGACCAGTCACCGGCTCCTGCATTTCCAGCGCTTCGTTCAAATCCTGATACGAGCGCTGCTCCACTTCATGCATTGCCAATGGGCGCGGCGTCATCGAGCACCCCGCCAACATCATGATTATTACCCCTAATAGAACAATCTGCTTCATGACTTCCCTTTCATCCAGCCAGGCTTTACCCACCTATGTAGTAAAATAAGATATTGAGATAACAGAACAGGTATGACAACCGTTCAATAAATTTCTAATCTCGATTCAGCCCCAGATCTGCAAGAAACTGGCTCCGTCCCTCTTCAAACTGGCAGGATTCAGCATACTCTGCTCCTGCGATATTTCTGCGCTTAGCATGAGGCAACAGCCCCCCCATGCCGGTGAGTGATAGTCCAGCGGCGATGCCACTTGCGCTGATTGCAGGTGTTTCTTCGTCCTGCTCGCTTTCCTCGTTCTGTTCTCTTTCTTCTGACTGCCCCTCAATGTTGTCGGTGTCGTCTCCTTCGGCCGGCAATACAGTTGCCTTCTTCTGTATGACAATGCTGAACACTGTTTCAGCTTCCTGACCATCGGGGGTAAATGCGATAACTTTTACATCAACAACCCCGACTCCATCCGGTGAATTTCCACTGAATGTGGCAGTTTCCGGATCAAAATCTAGCCAATCCGGCAGTGGTGATCCATCGGCAGACATGGCGCGGAGGTTGATTTCCGGTTGCTCATCCAGGGGAGCATCCGAGCTCACCTTAATGGCAAAGGTGCTTTCCGGAACCTGAAACGCGAAGGTTTCATTGAGGTCCACAATCCGGCTGCTGATCTCCATATCCAGTTCCAGCGCGTACATACCTTTACGCGGCTCACTGTCACCGAAAGTATTTGGAGCCAATCCTGCGTTTTCAGATGGAAGCTGCAAATCACTCGGGTTTGCAAAATCCCCAGAGGGTTTATCGCTCGGCGGCGTAGGCGTGCCGCCCATGTCGCCATCAGGCATACTTGGTATATCAGCGTTCTGACCCGGCTGAGTCTCTCCATCTGCTGGAGTGCTCCCTTCTGGTGAGGAAGGAACCTCAGGCAGTGGCTCTGGTTCCGGATCAGGCTCTGGTTCCGGATCAGGCTCTGGTTCCGGATCAGGCTCTGGTTCCGGATCAGGCTCGGGTTCCGGATCAGGCTC
>CAYPNO010000158.1:0-5834 GCA_964411865.1 uncultured Desulfuromonas sp.
ATTGCCTATGTGCCCCTGTGTACTTATGTTTCAGCATTTTGCTGATAGCTGCGACCAATATACAGTATTTATATGACAGGTAAGTGTTTATGTCCGCACCAGAGGCCGTTGCGCTTGAAATATTCAGCCCAGTTTTGAATCCCGATAATGCATATTGCTCCATCCCCATGTTTGCTGACCATATTGAAGCTGGATTCCCCAGTCCTGCGCAGGACTATATTGACCAGAAAATGGATCTTAATGAATTATGTATCCGCCATCCAGCGGCAACTTTTTTTGTTCGGGTTAGTGGCGATTCCATGATTGAGGGGGGCATCCATGATGGTGACGTGCTTATTGTGGATGGAGCCTTAAAGCCGCGTCATGGAGATATCGTTATTGCCTGCCTTGATGATTCTCTGACGGTCAAACGTCTTGAAATGCACCCGGAAACCAGGCTTGTACCTATGAACAAGGCGTATCGACCGATCACAATTCATCCTGATGCTGATACCACTATTGCCGGGGTAGTTACCAACGTCATTCACTCATTGCGCTAGGTTTTTAGATGTTTGCCTTGGTAGACTGCAACAACTTTTACGTCAGTTGTGAGCGCTTGTTTCGTCCGGACTTACGTCGGCGTGCGGTTGTGGTATTGTCGAATAATGACGGCTGTGTGGTGGCACGTAGTCAGGAAGCCAAAGCACTGGGGATTGGGATGGCGGAGCCCCACTTCAAGGTGCGCGGAATTCTAGAGCGCCATAATGTAATGGTGTTTTCTTCCAACTATACTCTGTATGCGGATATTTCTGCGCGGGTGATGACCATTCTTGACGCTATGGTTCCGAGTATGGAGGTTTATTCCATTGACGAAGCGTTTTTGCACCTTCCCGATGAAGATGCACCGCTGCAACAGCGGCTGGAATTCGGGCGTAAGGTGCGCGAGCGTCTGCTGCAATGGCTCAGAATCCCCGTCTGTGTCGGAATCGCTCCGACTAAAACCCTAGCTAAACTCGCCAATGGTGCAGCCAAGAATGAAGCGTTCAGCGGTGGAGTGGTGGATTTGTGCGATCCTCAACAGCGTCAGCAGTTATTCAAGCAAACCCCGGTAGGTGAGGTGTGGGGAGTAGGGCGACAGACGAAGGACAAACTGCAGGCCATGGGGATCTGCACCGTTGCGGATTTAGCCAAAAGTTCACCGGAGAAAATCCGCCGTCGTTTCTCGATAAACCTTCAGCGGACCGTGTATGAACTCAATGGCCAGCCCTGTTTCACCCTTGAATCTTCTCCAGTCAATAAGCAGCAAATTATTTGTTCACGCTCCTTTGCACAACGTATTACCGCCTTTGATGAATTGCGCGAAGCCGTTTGTACCTATACTGTCAGGGCGGCGGAAAAATTGCGCGAGCAGGGGCAGACAGCTCAACAGATAACTGTGTTTATCCGCACTGGAGCCTATAGCACAACTGAACGCCACTATTCCACCTCAGCTCAGCGGCGGCTGGATTTTCCGAGCAATGACACCCTGGCGCTGGTACATGCATCCACCAGTGCGTTGCAGAGTATCTGGCGTAGCGGCTATCGCTACGCCAAGGCTGGGGTGATGCTGACAGACCTTTGTCTTGAAAAAGAGGTGCAAGCGGGATTGTTTGACTATACTTCAGAGCAACAGCATAAGCCGGCATTGATGCAGGCTATCGATGCTATCAATCACAGTGGCAGAGGGAGAATCTGGTTCGGAGGGCAGGGGATAAAAGAAGATTGGCGCATGAAGCGCTCCCACCTTTCACCGGCTTACACTACTCGATGGGAAGATATCCCCACCGTATCTTAGCCTCCGCGCAGAGCTGTTTAGAACTTGAAATTTGTGAACCAGATGGACAAAGTAAATAGCATTTGACATAAACCGGACAATCCTGATTTAATCACGAATTGTGTTTTTATTCCGATCAAGGTGGTCGGCTCCTTACAATACTTGAGAGAGAAGGCAATAATCATGAATCCACTGGCTCAAGAACTGAATGATGTATTGGCACAGAATAACCCCCATGTCTTGGAGATGCTCTCCGATCTGGGAAAGAACCTGTTTTTTCCCAAGGGGATTCTCACCCAGTCGGCAGAAGCTAAAGACAAAGCGCATAAATACAATGCTACCATCGGTATAGCTACTGAGGGTAACGGTCCCATGTATCTGCAGTGTATTCACGATAAGCTCTCTGCATATGATCCAAAAGATATCTTCCCCTACGCACCTCCGGCTGGGAAGCCTGAATTGCGCGCACTTTGGCGCGAAAAAATGCTGCGGGAAAACCCGAGCATGCAGGATAAGAACTTTGGAGTTCCCATCGTAACCAGTGCCCTGACCCATGGCCTTTCCATCGTCGCGGATCTGTTTCTCGATGCAGGCGACCATATGGTGATGCCAGATATGATGTGGGGTAATTATAACCTCACTTTTACCACCCGTAGGGGTGCAATAATCAAAAAGTTCCCCACCTTTACCGTTAATGGCGGGTTTAATGTTCCGGCTTTTAAGACTGCGCTGGAGAATGTCGCAGCGGAAAAAAACAAGGCCGTGGTTCTGCTGAATTTCCCTAACAATCCAAGTGGTTACACTCCTACAGTTAAAGAAGGGGATGAGATTGTCAAGGTTCTTAAAGAAGTGGCCGAAGGTGGATGCAATCTGGTTGTTATCACTGACGATGCCTACTTTGGGCTGTTTTACGAAGATTCTATGCAGGAGTCGCTGTATGGTAAACTCGCCAACGTTCATTCGCGACTTCTCGCTGTAAAACTAGATGGCGCTACCAAAGAGGAGTATGTATGGGGTTTCCGCACTGGATTCATCACCTTCGCTGACAAGAGCGACGCGGTGTTGACTGCGTTGGAAAAGAAAACCCTTGGCTGCATCCGTGCCACCATCTCCAACTGCTCCCATCCGGGGCAGACCTTTGTGCTCGATGCCCTACGTTCAGATCAGTTCATTACGCAGAAGCAAGAGAAGTTCGCCATCATGAAAGGGCGGGCGCTTAAGGTTAAAGAGGTGTTAATCGATACCAAGTTTGCGGATATATGGGAGTATTATCCATTCAACTCCGGCTACTTTATGTGCTTAAAACTGAAGACGGTAGAAGCAGAAAATCTACGTGTACACCTGCTGGATAAATACGGTGTGGGAACCATTTCAGTAAACAAGACCGACCTGCGTATTGCGTTCTCCTGCATTGCCGAAGAGAACATTGAGGAATTGTTCAATATCATTTATCAGGCAGCGAAAGATTTGGCCTGATATAAACGGGATATAGACAAAAAGCCCGCCAACATAGGCGGGTTTTTTTGTGGTTCTTCTGCACAAATCCAGTGCGTAAAATTATAAAGAATTGGGTGGATGGAATTTATTTTGACAGTAATTGGAGTAGTGATGGTGGTAGAAGGGGTTCCATGGTTCCTCTCGCCACTGGGAGTTAAAAAGATGTTGTTGCAGATTTTATCTCTACCGGAATCTACCATGCGTGGAATGGGGCTGTTGTTAATGCTCTCTGGTCTTGCAGCGGTCTATATTGCCTCTAATTATTTTTCATGATTTGTATTTATGCTGCTTAGTGACTTTAACTATGCCCTACCTGCTGAATTGATCGCGCAGCAGCCTGCTGTTCAGCGTGAAGATTCGCGCCTGATGGTGTTAAAGCGCGACGGGGAGCACATCCACAATAGCCTGTTCAGAAATATTGAAGACCACTTTTGCAGTGGCGATGTCCTGGTTATAAATGATACCCGCGTAATCCCAGCGCGCCTGCATGGTTTTAAGGCCAGTGGAGGGAAGATAGAGGTGTTTTTGGTGCGGCGCCTGCAGGAGCTATCGGGCCAATGCTGGATGTGCCTGACCCGCAGTTCAAAAACCCTTCGCCCCGGAACCCGCCTGAAGCTTGCTCAAGAGCTCGATGCTGAAGTGCTTGATGGTGGCGAGGACGGCTATAGATGCATCCGCTTTGATTATTCAGGCACCGATTTTTTAGCTTGGCTAGAACATAACGGGAGCATCCCTTTGCCTCCTTACATCGAGCGCGAGCCACAGCATCAAGATCTGGAACGCTATCAGACCACTTTTTCAAATGTCCCTGGGGCTGTGGCCGCTCCCACCGCTGGATTGCATTTCACCCCGCAGATTATGCACAATTTGCATCAAAAAGGGGTTATTGTCACCCCTCTAACCTTGCATGTTGGATTAGGAACATTTCTGCCGGTGCGGGTGGATAATATTCTGGAACATCGTATGCATGCGGAGGCCTATAGTATCCCCGTGCAGACTGCAACTGCTGTTAACCAGGCGAAAGCAGAGGGACGCAGGGTTGTCGCGCTTGGGACCACTGTAACGCGTACCCTTGAGTATGCCGTCGCGCATAGACACAGAAATCAAGGGAGTCAAGAGATCATGCCCAACAGTGGCATGACCGATATGTTTATCTATCCGGGATATCGCTTTCAGATTGTCGATGCGCTGCTGACCAATTTTCATCTGCCCGAGTCTACTTTGCTAATGCTGGTAAGTGCCTTTGCTGGTACCGATTTTACCCTGCGCGCCTATGCCATGGCGGTGGCGGAACGCTATCGCTTTTTCAGTTACGGCGACTGCATGTTTATAACCTAAGAGGCTGATAGCAGTCTCCTAGACTTTTGTTGAAGGAACGGCTCGACCATGGCGTTTAGTTTTGAATTGTTGCACACCGATGCCACAGCTGTGGCTGGCAATGGACCAAGAAGGGGACGCATAACCACCACCCACGGCACCATTGAAACTCCGGTATTTATGCCTGTTGGCACTCAAGGAACCGTGAAGGCGGCTCTGCCGGAAACTCTGCATGAGATTGGTGCGCAGATTATTCTGGGTAACACCTATCATCTGTTTTTGCGCCCTGGTCATGAGCTTATTGAGCGTCTAGGTGGATTGCATGCATTTATGAACTGGTCTGGCCCGATTCTCACTGATAGTGGTGGATTTCAGGTGTTCAGCCTAGGGAAATTACGCAACATAGAGGAAGAGGGGGTCAAGTTTCAGTCTCACCTGGATGGCTCCAGCAAAGTTCTTACCCCGGAATCGTCGATTCAGATCCAACAGGCTCTAGGGGCGGATATTGTGATGGTTTTTGATGAGTGTATCGCGTATCCATCCACGCGCACTTATACTGCCGAATCAACCGAACGTTCCATGCGCTGGGCGCAGAGATGTCGAAACATACATGACCGTAGTGATGGCAGTGGACTATTTGGCATTGTGCAGGGCGGTATGTACGAAGATCTGCGCCGCGAAAGTGTGCAAAGTCTCATGGAAACAGGGTTTGACGGTTACGCCATTGGTGGCCTATCTGTCGGCGAGGGGGCAGAGCAGATGTATGCCGTAATGGACTATACCTTGCCGCTGCTGCCCCAGCAGTGCCCCCGTTATGTGATGGGGGTGGGCACCCCAGAAAATTTAGTAGAAGGGGTGCGGCGCGGGGTGGATATGTTTGACTGTGTCATGCCCACGCGTAACGCTAGGAATGGGGTGTTGTTTACCCATGCCGGCAAAATAAGTATTAAGCAGGCTCAGTACGAGGATGATGCAGCTCCGATAGATCCATTGTGTGATTGTTATGCGTGTCGCAATTATAGTCGAGCTTATCTACGTCATCTGTATAAGAGCAATGAAATTCTTGCATCAATGCTCAACACTCAGCACAATCTGCATTATTATTTACACCTTATGCACCAAATGCGCGGCGCGATTGAGCAAGGCGAGTTTGCCCGGTTTTATGCAGATTTTTATGCCTTACGTGCATAAAAAATCAGCATAATTACTGAGCTATTTAATAGCATAG
>CAYPNO010000159.1:0-5762 GCA_964411865.1 uncultured Desulfuromonas sp.
CTTGAACCATGTCAATTTTGCTAAGCTTGAAGGGGTAACTGCATCCCTAGCTTGGCCGGGATTGGATGGAAAAACGCGCCACCACGCCTTGCAGTTTTGGATGAAGTCTCTGAATTAAAGTGTAAAAGCAGGAGGATGTAGAGACAGAACATGGTGCACTATCATCTTCACACAGTACATAGCTACAATCGCGCCTTTGCCATTGGTATTGCGCTCAACGTTGTTTTCGTAATTATTGAAGCGATATATGGTGCACTGGCCGGATCGATGGCTCTACTTGCCGATGCCGGGCACAACCTCAGTGATGTGTTCAGTTTGGTTCTGGCCTGGGGTGCCACGGTGCTCGCCGCTAAAGCTAAAACGCTGACACGTACCTACGGGTTGCGTAAGGCTACGGTAATGGCCTCTTTGCTAAGTGCCGTGCTGCTTCTGGTTGCCTTGAGTGGGATAGCCTGGGAAGCGTTCAAACGTTTTTCTCAGCCTGAACCTGTGGCGGGGGTTACGGTTATTGTGGTTGCCGCAATAGGGGTGGTGATTAATACCGCGACAGCGTTGCTGTTCGTCAAAGGGCAACACGATCTGAATATCAAAGGTGCATATTTGCATATGGCTGCAGATGCAGCGGTTTCCTTGGGGGTTGTAATTGGCGGGGTTCTCATTTTATACACGGGCTGGCTGTGGATTGACCCACTGCTAAGCATCGTTATAGTGGTGGTAGTGTTTATCGGCACCTGGTCTTTATTGCGAGATTCCTTGAATTACGCCATGGATGCGGTGCCTCCAAATATCGATGTTGCGGCGGTCCATACTTATCTTTTGCAGCATAGAAGGGTGGAACGGGTGCACGATCTGCATGTGTGGCCGCTGAGCACCACTCAGGTTGCCCTGACTGTTCATCTAGTAGTAAGTGATCAAAACATCGACAACAGTTTTTTGTGCGATTTGCAGAGAGATTTGCACCATAACTTTGGTATCGAACACTCCACCATTCAGCTAGAAAGTCTGGACGGGGAGGATTTCTGTATGTTGGATGAGAAATCCTGCTGCTGAAAAAACAGTCTATTGTGGTGAACCGGAAAGGAGACAAAAATTGAATAATGATCTGAATGTAGGAAGCATAGCACCTGATTTTAGCGTGACCGATGTAGATGGGAAGAGGGTGACATTGGAAATGCTGCGGGAGAATGGGCCCGTACTGTTGGTGCTCAATCGTGGCTTCAAGTGACCGTTTTGCCGCCGGCACATGGCGCAGTTGCGCCGTCATGCACAAGAATTTTCCGCGCTGAATATCCACATCGGTATTGTAGGCCCTGAAGAAACCTCCGCGTTCGCTGCATATTGGAAGAAGGCCGAATTGGATGACGAAGCCCTGAACTTCGTCGGTATTCCCGATCCAGAACATCAGATCCTGAATCTGTATGCGCAGCCCAACCGTCTATTGCGTTTGGGACGGATGCCGATGCAGGTGTTGATCGACCATGATGGGGTACTGCGCTGGAAATACGTTGGCAGCTCCATGGCCGATATCCCTGCACTAGAGGTAGTGTTAGAGCAGGGCGCACACATTGCGCCCTTGTGATTGCCATTAGTAGCTCTTATTCCATATCAACTAATACAATTTCAATTCTACGATTTTGGGCTCGTCCCTCTGCGGTGTTGTTGTCGGCAACGGGCTGATATGGACCCATTGAGCGTATTTCAAGATTTTCCCCACTGATGCCGATTTCATCCTGAAGAAAATGCACTACGTTTGCAGCTCGGGCTGCGGCAAGTTCCCAATTGGAGGGAAATATATTCTGCTTACTTTGTTTGATGGCGAGGTTGTCTGTATGTCCTTCAACGCAGATACGTTTGTTGCTGATTTTTTTAAGGCTATCACCTACTTGTTGAAGAACCCGTTTCCCGTCATCGGTCAGGTCAGAGGTGCCTGATGCGAACAGAATCTGTCCAACCAGATTGACACTGAGTTTGTTTTTCAATTGTTTAATAGTTAGTTCACCCCGTGCCAGTTCCTGTTCCAGGCTCCCTACCAGCTCGTTGTAGGTGCTCGACATCTGGGCGATACGAGCCTCACGTGCAATTTTCTCACGTTCGAGATCTATTTCGAGTTTTTGTTTCATTTTCTCCAACACAGCTATCTGTTCCTGGTTATCTTCAATGTTTTTAAGTAAGGATGATTTTTCGTTTGTTAGCCTTACTGTTTCGGTTTGCAGCGTAGTTAGTTCCTCCTCGGTTTTTTGTTCCCGAGCTTTGTATATGCTGCTTTGGCGTTGTTTATGTGCTTCAAATTCGATGCTGTTCTGCTCTAACTCAGCGCGGCAATCGGCGAGTTTAATTCTAGAGTTGTTTAGCTGATCTTTTAACCCAGTGATGGTTGCGTTCATGGTGTCTACCTTGGTGGCCAAGGTTTCACTTTGCTGTAGCTGTTGATCGTAGACATGTTTGCTGACACAACCAGACAACAACATTACGCTAATGGAACAGAGCAGCAACGCTACAGTTCTAAAGCTGCAAGAGGGATAAAAAACGTTTTCAGGGACGCGTATGTTCGGGCTGGCAGATTTTTTGTGGGGTAGTGGCATTGGATGTTCTCCTTGTATGTTTTTATTCTTGCAGTGCGTTTAGGTCTGTGAGGTATTGTGCCTTTTTGGACTTGTTGTGTAAACGTCCATAGTTTACTCGGCGCGGCAAAATTAGTGGCTTTAACACTTGCATCTTAGCATATTTACTTGTTGATGCATGTGCTAGCGCGAGACTTTGTCCTTGCCCGAGTTTTTGATAATATGGTACACGGATAATATTATCAATTACTTATAGGTTGCTTGCATCAGTTAACATCATATGGCATTTGGAGAGCGATGTGCTTGAAATAACGGAAATTATTCAGCGAGCGCTGCGTGAGGATATCGGCAGTGGTGACGTTACTACCATGGCAACGATACCGCTCGGGGTTACCAAGCGTGCTGAGTTGGTGGCTAAAGAGGATTTTACCCTTTCTGGGCTAGCGGTGGCGCACCAAGTATTTGCCGCCCTTGATCCAGAGGTGGCGTTTGAATTCATTAAGTTCGATGGCAATAAGGTGCAGCGTGGTGATGTGCTGGCATGGATCAAGGCTGATGCCAGAGTGCTGCTGCAGGGAGAACGTGTGGCTTTGAATCTGTTGCAACGCATGAGCGGGGTAGCAACCCTGACCGCGAGTTTTGTCGCGGCGGTGGCACACACAGACGCAATTATTGTGGATACGCGTAAAACCACACCTGGGTTGCGCGTGCTAGATAAATATTCGGTGCGGATGGGGGGTGGGCGTAATCATCGCAGCTCTTTGTACGATGGCGTTTTGATCAAGGAGAATCACATCACTGCAGCTGGGGGGATTACCGCCGCTGTTGAAGGTGCGCGCCGTGTGGCACCACATACCCTGAAGGTTGAAGTAGAAACGGAGAATCTCGATGATGTGCGTGAAGCATTAGCAACTCGTGCAGATATCATCATGCTCGACAACATGACGCTGGAACAAATGCGCGAAGCGGTGCAGTTGATTGATGGCGTTGCTCTGACCGAGGCCTCCGGCGGGGTTAATCTGGATACTGTGGCGGATATTGCTGCTACTGGAGTAGATCTGATTTCGGTTGGCGCACTCACCCATTCCAGCCGAGCTGTAGATATTTCAATGTTGATCAGATAAGTAAGATACGTAAAAAGATGCTTTTAAAAGGATTGCAACCATGGGGTCGAACGAGCTGCGCGAAAGGATAGTCCACGCGTTCCTGCAACATGAAGGGGAGGTTATCTCGGGGGAACAGCTGTGCCAGATCCTGGGGGTGAGTCGCACCGCAGTATGGAAACATATCAAGCAGTTGCGTTCTCAGGGGTATTCTATCCAAGCTGTCCCCTCTAGGGGATACCGCCTGGACGCACGTCCTGATGTGCTGCTCCCCGCTGTTATAAAGGCAGGTTTGAATACCGGCATAATAGCAAAGAGTATCGAGTGCCATGACGAGCTTGATTCAACCAATGTCAGAGCCAATGTGCTGGCCGAGCAAGGCGCGCCGGAAGGCAGTGTTGTGGTTGCCGAAAGTCAGACCAGTGGCCGTGGTCGCATGGGGCGCAAGTGGAGTTCGCCGCCGGGGGTAAACGTATACGCCTCGGTTATTTTGCGCCCAGCCCTAGCATTAAGCGAAGCGACGCAACTTACATTTTTGGCCGCAGTCGCTGTAGCACGCGCCATCGAAAAAGTTTGTGCTGTAAGGGTCAGTGTTAAGTGGCCCAACGATATCCTCCTAAATGGCAAGAAGATCGCTGGTCTGCTCAATGAATTGAACGCAGAGACCGAAGGGATTCACTACTTAGTGCTTGGAATCGGGGTGAACTTGAACATGGAAAAAGAACAGTTTCCTCCTGACTTGCGTTATCCGGCGACCTCGATTTTGCAGGAAACAGGGCGGCGGGTCGATCGAATTGCGTTTATTCAGGCGCTGTTCACAGAGCTTGATACCCTTTATGCTTTATTACTTGAACGAGGTTTTGCCCCCGTGCGTCTGGCATGGGAAGCCTTGTTTGACCTAGTGGGAAACACCGTCAATGTTGATGACGGCGGTGCCGGCATAAATGGAATTGTTATTGGGATTGCCGCTGATGGGGCACTCCTTGTGGATACGGGTTCTGCACATCCCCGCACGATTTATTCCGGAGATGTGCGTCCGTTGATACTTGCATAGAAGGGACTCTCTTAAATCCATGTTACTGGTTATCGACGTTGGCAATACCAATACGGTGTTGGGTCTCTACCGCGAGGACGAGTTGTTGCACAGTTGGCGCATTCGTACCGATAAAGCGCGCACCGCTGATGAGTGTGCCATGCTGGCGCATGATTTGCTCAGCTATTCTGGTTTGACGCTGGGTATGGTGAATGCGGTGATAATTTCGTGTGTAGTCCCTCCGCTGCTCAATGCCCTGACCCTCATGAGCCGGAAATATTGCGATACCGAAGCAATGGTGGTAGGGCGGCATATGAAGACAGGGATGCCCATTGAATATGACAACCCAAACGAGGTTGGTGCAGACCGGATCGTCAACGCAGTTGCAGCATTTTCTAAGTACCACACTGCCATGATTGTGGTGGATTTTGGCACCGCAACCACGTTTGACTACATAAGCGCCGACGGCGCGTATCAGGGTGGAGCAATTGCGCCGGGGCTGAAAATATCCGCAGATGCTCTGCATGAACATGCGAGTAAGTTGCCGCGTATATCTTTGGAGATGCCACCACTGGTGGTGGGGAAAAATACGGTAAACAGTATGCAGTCAGGATTGTTGTTTGGCTACGCTGGCCTTGTAGATGGTATTGTTTTGCGGATGAAGAAAGAAGTAGGCGGCAACCCGCAAGTTATAGCCACTGGGGGGTTGGCAAAAGAGATTGCTACCGTCGCGGCCAGCATAAACGCGATAGAGCCGCAGTTAACCCTTGATGGCCTGCGCCAGCTGTATGTGTTGAATAGATGATGTCAAGCCCGTTGGAATTGTGTGCAACGGGCTTTTTTGCAGCCAGATGCCAGAGCATTCGTTTGTGCAGCGCAAGATTGATGTGTGCACAGGCTTGATGTTTTTGTCGCGGATGGCTTTACACTGCGTAACTTCTCGTGAAAGGGGTAACCATGGGAGCAAATGACACGACCAAAGTCAGAAATGTGGGCATTGTTGCACATGGAGGTGCGGGCAAGACCTCATTGGTAGAGGCGATGTTGTTCAATACCGGCATGACC
>CAYPNO010000160.1:0-5727 GCA_964411865.1 uncultured Desulfuromonas sp.
TGGCACAGTTGAAGCCGAAAAAAGGCTTCAGCTCGCAAGATTACTGGAATCGACCAGTGCCTGGCTTCGGGCCGACAGATGCACAGGTGTGGCTTGTAGGCCTTGCGCCAGGCGCGCATGGAGCCAACCGCACCGGACGCCCTTTTACCGGTGACGGCGCTGGGGATTTCATGTACCCGCTGCTACACCAGACCGGATTTTGTTCCACCGTAGGTGCTGAGATAGCTGGTGATGATGGGCTTGAGTTGTACAACCTGTATATCAGCAACGCGGTTAAATGTCTGCCGCCAGGTAATAAGCCCACTGCGGCTGAGTTTGCTGCCTGTAGGTCATGGTTAAGACAAGAATGGAGCGCTCTTAAGGAAGTAAAGGTGATTATAGCCCTTGGAAGAGGTGCCTTTACTAGTCTGCTGCACTTTTATAAAGAGCTGGGGTTGATAAAACGTTTGGTCGATTATCCATTTGTGCATGGAGAGGCATATCTTATCGGTGCATCCCAGTGGCTCGTCCCTTGCTATCACACCAGTCGCTATAATGTTCAGACTGGGCGCATGAATGCCCAGATGTTTCTTGATCTTATCGCAAGAGTGGATAAGCTGCTTCAGACCAAAGTGCAAAACACATTGCCTTATCCATCAGGCATGGTGGTTTAGCCTTAAAATGAAAAAGCGGTTGTACGCAGCGCAGGCAATACATTAGACTTGTGCGTCAACCTTCTTATTGAGACAGCTATGGCAGCGCAGTTGCCATAATTATTGCTGTTTTGCTCAGGGCGTGGATGCACAGCAGGTAGGGTGAATATGGGACGTATTGAAACGACATTCGAAAAATTACGGCAGCAGGGTCGGGCGGGCTTGATTCCGTTTATAACCGCAGGCGACCCAAATATAGATACTACCCTTGAGATTATGCATGCACTGGTCGCGGCTGGGGTTGATCTCATAGAGCTTGGCGTCCCTTTTTCTGATCCGGCGGCGGATGGACCAACTATTCAGGCAGCATCTGAACGCGCGCTCAAGGCGGGCGCTTCTTTAAAGAAAGTGCTGGATATGGTGGAGCGCTTTAGACAGCGCTCCGATACGCCGGTGGTCTTGATGGGATATTATAACCCGGTCTTTAGATATGGGGTAGAGCGCTTTGCCGTACGAGCTGCACAGGCTGGAGTTGATGGGGTTCTGCTCGTTGATGTACCCTTTGAACATCAGGACGAGGTTGAGAGATACCTCGCCCCCCACTCGGTTCATGCCATAACGTTGATAGCTCCAACAACACCAGAGGCACGAGCTGTGCAACTGCTTGGTAGTGCCAAGGGTTTTGTGTATTATGTCTCCATAACTGGAGTTACAGGGACGACTGCGATAGATACTGCAGCTATAGCGCAGCAGGTTAATTGGGTGCGTAGCGTCAGCCCGATTCCTGTTGCAGTGGGATTTGGTATAACCACCGCCGCTGATGCACGCAATATAGCATCATTTGCCGATGCCGTAGTGGTTGGTAGCGCGCTGGTTAAAATTATTCATGCCTATGCGGACTCACCGGAGTTGCTGCCGCGAGTCAGCGCATTTATACAAGAGCTCAGGCAGGGGATGCAGCAAGCCGAAAACAAACAAAACAATATTTAACCAATATTCAATATAAAGCGAGGGCGCATCATGGCATGGTTTAAGAAAACAAAGGCACCGATAACAGCGGTTGAAAAGAAAACAGTAAAAATGCCTGAGGGGCTGTGGGTCAAATGTCAAAACTGCACTGAGATAATCTACGCGAAGGAGATAGAGCGTAATCTTAATGTGTGTCCCAAATGCGACTACCATTTCCGCATTAGCGCCCGTGACCGCATTAGCCTGGTGTTGGACTCAGAATCATTTGTGGAGATGGACGCCGATATTGAATCAACAGATTTTCTCGACTTTAAAGATAGTAAAAAATATAAAGATCGTATCAAAACTGCGCTGGCAAAGTCTGGTGGAGGTGACGCCGTAATCTGCGGAGAAGGAACCATCGAAGGGTTACCGGTGGTAGTGTCTGTGTTCGATTTCAGCTTCATGGGTGGCAGTATGGGTTCTGTGGTGGGGGAGAAGATTACTCGTGCCATAGAAAAAGGGCTTGAAACCCGCGTGCCGGTGATCATCTTTTCCTGTTCCGGCGGCGCGCGAATGCAGGAGAGCATCTTATCTTTGATGCAGATGGCGAAGACCAGCGCTGCTCTGGCAAAACTAAAAGATGCCGGGCTCCCATTTATCTCCGTTCTGACCGATCCCACTACCGGCGGAGTAACTGCAAGTTTTGCCATGCTCGGCGACATTAACATGACAGAGCCCCGTGCTCTTATTGGCTTCGCTGGACCACGGGTCATTGAGCAGACGATTCGGCAGCAACTCCCCCACGGATTTCAACGCTCAGAATATCTGCTCGAACACGGGATGGTGGATATGATTGTGCGGCGGGAGGAGATGAAAGAACGCCTTGCCCAGATGCTACGCATCTTTATGTCTGCCTGAGTAGCGCTTGTATGAATAATGACGATGCGTTGAATTTTCTGAACAGTCTGGGTATGTTTGGGATTAAGCTTGGGTTGGACAATATACACGCCTTGCTGCATCGAGTGGGCGACCCCCACATGCGCTATCCTGTGATTCACGTAGCTGGAACCAATGGTAAGGGCTCTGTATGCTCTTTTATAGGGCAGATATACACTACCTGCGGATACCGCGTCGGAGTGTATACTTCTCCGCATCTTGAATGCTTCAACGAACGTATCCGCATTGGGAATGAACTTATTACTACGGCGGAAGTAGCCAATCTAACTGAAGAGTTACGTATCGCAGCGGAAGACCTGCAGCCAACCTTTTTTGAGTTTACCACTGCTATGGCACTGCTGTATTTTGCGCGCCAGGAGGTCGATTTAGTGGTGCTTGAAGCTGGGATGGGTGGACGTCTGGACGCTACCAATGTGGTTTGTCCAGTGTTGAGCATAATCACTGTGATCGACTACGACCATGCGGTCTATCTAGGGGATACCCTTGCCGACATTGCCGCTGAAAAAGGTGGCATCATTAAGGAAGGCGTTCCAGTGGTACTAGCACCACAGAAACCAGAAATCGAAGCGCAACTGCAAGATATTACCCGCTGGCGTAATGCGCCTTGTTTCCGTTACGCAACGGATTACAGGGTTGCTCAGGTTGACGGAGATGTTGGTACAGGGCTTAATTTTATCATAAAGACACCGCAAAGAGTCTGGCCGCAGATGCGTTCAGCTCTTCCTGGTCGGCATCAGGGAGAGAACCTAGCCGTTGCGCTTATGGCGGTGGAGCTGATGGAGCGCGGTGGAATGCATATCGTGCCGGCAAATACTGCTATTGCTGTGGCACAGACACGCTGGCCTGGCCGGCTAGAATGGCTGGGTCCTCCTGGCCCTACCGTGCTTCCGCGGCGAGTTCTACTTGATGGGGCGCATAACGAAGCAGGAATGGCAGCTCTGCTCCGTTATCTGGAAGAACTCAGGGTGCAGGTACACTGGGTAGGTGGCTTCAAACGCGATAAGTCCGCAGAGCACTTGGTGGCAATGCTGCGAGGATGTACCAAGAAATTGTATGCGGTTTCCCCTCCAGTTGAAGAGGTTTGGGCCCCCGCTGAACTTGTGCAAATAGCTCGTAGATACGCGCTTCAAGCTGAAGCTTTCAACAGTATCGAACAGGCATCGCTCTGCGCTGTTAACAGTTGTCGCGATGATGAAATTGTACTGGTGGCGGGATCCTTGTATTTGGTGGCACATGCGCGCCAAACTTTAAAAGCCTATCTATGGGGAAGTTGATGCCCGTACTGAAATTTACTGCATTCGCGTACGTGGCGTTTTTGTTTTGGCTGTGGATTCCTGTCACCGCCACTTTTAGCACTGAGGCCTGTGCCGCAGATTATGCTGATTCTGCTGCCCCTGTGTCGCTGCAGGCAGATACGCTCGAACGTGATGCTGTTTCCGGGGTGTACACAGCCACAGGCAATGTTTACATAGAGCAGAAGAGTGCAGAGTTGCAGGCAGATTCTGTCCATTATGATCCTGACGCAGGTGATGCCGATGCCGTTGGGCATGTCTTCCTGAGCGATTCAGATGGCTATCTGTACGGTGAGCAGATGCAGGTTAATATGAATACTGCCACTGGAGTCGTGCGCAATGGTGGGGGGTTTATCTCTGCCTATGATTTTCGGCTCAGCGGCACCGAGATAGAAAAACTCTCCGATGAACGCTACCGGATCGAAAATGGATTTTTTACCACGTGTAAGGGCCCCGTTCCCGCATGGAAATTCGGGGCGCGCAATCTGAAAGTGACCCAAGAAGGCTTTGCGCAAGCGTACCATGTTAAATTTTATCTTAAAGATCTGCCGATTCTGTATTTCCCCTATATAACCTACCCCGTAAGGACCAAGCGCAGTTCTGGTTTTCTGTTGCCAATGGCAGGGTATTCCAGTAAACGCGGCATGCAATTGTCTCTAGCCTATTATCAAGTGCTGGGGAGGAATCAGGACGCGACCATATATCTCGATCATTTTTCTGACATGGGTATTGGTACCGGGTTGGAATACCGCTATATATTTGGTCAGGACAATGCCGGAGTTGCCAATCTGTACTACGTCTCCACCTACGGCTCGTCTAATTATGATGACTTGAGTGACCGCTACGCCTGGCGCTGGGAGCACTTGGGAACGCTGCCAGGGGATATGCGCTTCAGCGTAGACTCTGAATACGTAAGTAAGCGCGACTACTTTGATGATTTTGGCACGGTGGCGGAGGAATACGATAAGGATGAAGTGACAACTTCGGTAGCCTTGAGCAAAGTATGGGACAGGTTGGCATTGACATCGCGGGTTTTCTACACCAAGGATTTAGAAGAGGGGGCAGATAACGATAAAACTCTGCAGCGTTTGCCCGAAGTGCAGCTCAACTACATGCGCACCCGCATAGCAGACACCTTTTTATACGCAAAATTAGATTCAGAGGGGACATACTTCTGGCGACGTAAAGGGTTGACAGGGACAAGGGCCAATATTCGCCCTTCTCTTGCAGCGTTCTTTATGCCCATGGGGATATTTGAGCTAGAGTCGGAGGTAGGATATCGCCAGCGGATATATCAGACTTCAGCTGACAAATACACTAGTGAGGAAGAAGGTTACGAACACGCGGAAAATTGGGACTTCTCCACTCGACTTGCAACCAGAATCTCACGTGTGTTCGATTTAGCAGATACTGGATTGACTAAAATTCAGCACAGTATTGAGCCTGAAATAACCTATTTTTATACTCCCAGGAAAGATCAGGATTATTTACCTTATTTTGATAGCGATGATCGGGTAGAGCATAAGAACAAGGTGGGATATGCTCTCGTAAACAGGATCACCGGAAAATTTGAGAACGAGCGCGGCAATCCGACATATAGAGAACTGGTTTATCTGAAACTTTCGCAGGAGTATGACATATGGGTGAGCCGTCGCGAACGTGAAGAACGTTACGGATATGACCGTTTTTACAATATTAAAGGGGAGTTGATTGTGCGCCCACTTTCCTCTTTGAGTCTGGATATTGGTACAACATATGATCCGCACCAAAACGAGCTAGAGAAATTTAATGCCCGTACCGCATACGTTGCGGCCCCAGAGCGGAGCCTTGCGCTTGAATACCGCTATAATCTTGATATATCAGAGTAGGTTGCGGCAAAGCTGGGACTGGACCTA
>CAYPNO010000161.1:0-5715 GCA_964411865.1 uncultured Desulfuromonas sp.
CTGGTCTACAGAATTCTCATACACTGGGATACGTGAGTGCCCATAGCGAATTATTATTTTAATGATTTGACTAAGGGAGGCATCCACCGGACAGCAGCGCATCTTCGTGCGTGGAATCATCTCCTCGCGCACGATGGTGTCGCCAAACTCAATGATTGAGCTGAACATTTCACCCTCTTCGGCATTTATCAAGCCCTGACGCTCAGAAGACTCAATAAAATCATGTAGCTCATCTTCAGCCCTCACATTGCGACGCTTTCCTTGAAACAAGTTACGCCAAAAAGAGCTATCCTTGTCACTTGAACCCTTTTCTTCCATCAAACACACCTCTAATGCTAATGCTGTAGAACTTCACTGAGTTCTCAAATAATATGCTCAGCCTTGAGGAGCGCATACACCTGCTGTTCCTTGGCTTCCATGCGCTCAGCTTCTGCCTGCGTTCCCCGTTCATGATCGTACCCTAGCAGGTGGAGAATTCCGTGCAACAGCAGAAATACCAGTTCATCAAACATCTCGGTTCCAGCCTCCGCCGCATCGCGTGCAGCAGTCTCAGCAGAAATAACGACATCACCCAGCAGCGTACCAATTCCGCCGAGCATCTCCCCCTCTTGCTGGGAAAAAGAGATGACATTGGTGGGATAGTCATGCTGAAGATAGTCTCGGTTAATTTCCTGAATCGCAGCGTCATCCACAATTAAAACCGAAAGCTCGGTTCCATCAGGACATTCCAAGACGTTTAAGATCCTCAATGCTATCTGTTGTAACCTCTCCAGGCTTAACACTTGGCTCTGCTGCTGGTTCTCTATTAATATCTCCACCGCTTTTTCCTTTCAACTCACCTAAAGTGGGTTTCTTATCCTCTTTTATGCGTTCCTTATACGCCGGTTCGGGATATTCAATCCGTTGATGAAATATTCCAACCAGAATACGATTGAAGCTCTTGGCTATCTTGTGCAAATCCATCAAGGTTAGATCACACTCATTGAGCTGTCCGTCAATAAAGATATTGTTGATTATCTTCTGAACCATACCCTGAATCCGGGCTGAAGTCGGATTAGCCAGAGATCTACCTGCGGCCTCAACAGAATCGGCAAGCATTATGAGAGCGGCCTCACGGCTCTGTGGTTTGGGTCCTGGATAACGATAGTCCTGCTCGTTAACCACCTCGCCTTTTGCCTGCTGCTGCGCTTTTTCATAGAAAAATTTTATCAGCGAGGTGCCGTGGTGTTGACGAATTACTTCGATCAACACATTGCCCAGTTTGCTTTCCCGCGCAAACTCCACCCCATCTTTGACATGTGACGTCAAAATAAGAGCGCTCATTGATGGAGCCAGCTTATCGTGCCTATTTTCCTGATTCTTAATATTCTCGGAAAAATAAAGAGGTTTCTTCACCTTACCGATATCGTGATAGTAGGCCGCCACTCGCGCCAACAATGGATTTGCCCCTATGGATTCTGCGGCATTCTCCACTAGCAACCCTACCATGATCGAATGGTGATAGGTGCCAGGCGCCTGAATCATAAGCTCACGCAATATCGGGGTATTCATGTTGGCCAACTCCATTAGCTTAAAGTCGGTCGTGTATTTAAAGACCGCTTCGGCAAGTGGGATGGTTCCATTGACCAGCAATGCGCTGACAAATCCACCGCAGAACGCAAAACCTGTTGCATACAGAAACTGGATGTCAAATGGCTGACCCACCACCGCAAAAATGGCAGTCACCGTAACCATATTAGCCACCGACAAAACAAGACCGGCTCGAAACAGACTGCTGCGCGACATGCAATACTTGACGCTATGAGCAGCAACTAGGCTACCAACCAAAACATACAGGGCGACAAAAAGGTTGTCCGCAAACAGCAAGCCGACCAGAAGCGCAAATAGGATTGAAAACACCATGGCTGTTTCAGAATTGAGAACAATCCGCACTAGCATGGCCGCGGCTGCGAAAGGAAGTGCGTAATAGTAGCATCCCGAATCGATATAGGGGAAAGCACTCTGCATAGCAGTAGAGATGAAAATGCCTAATTTAGCTAGGATAAACGAGGCACTAAAGACCGCAACCAAGAACAGCAAATCACGTGAATCTGGGTGATATTTGCGAATATTGCCATGGGCAAATTTATGCATAGTATAAAAAAGTACCACTATAGCAAGCCACAAGCCTGAGACATTGCGCACTGTTTTCAGAACATCGGCTGCATCTCCTTGCAGGATACGCAGCAGGCGCGTCTGCTCCGCACTGACCCGCTCCCCTTCACGCACAATCATTTCTCCGCGCTTAACCTGTGAAAGCACTGGAGATACAGCGGCAGCACTTTCCTTCCTCCGGCGCTCTGTCTCACCTTGATTGAACGTAAGATTGGGACGCAGGAGCTGATAGACTAAATCCAGCAGCATATTAAAATCCTGCTGCAGTCCATACTCAACATCCACTGCGGAGCGAAGCCGGGCAACTGCAGCACTCCGACTAAGAATCGCCTGAATATCGGTAATTAACGATTCCTGCCCAGAAGCTAGGTTCTTCAGGGTTATAACCCCAGACCAACTGTTAAAAAACAGATCCGTGCTCCCAACTATATACCCAGAAAGGGCGTCGACGGTAGCCGCTCGAAATTGCTGAACAAATTGAGGGCTGGAAGCTAGACGAGTCACTGCGTGGAGTTGCTCAGCACTCAGATCGGTGCCTAGTAACTCCTGTACCATAGCCTTACGCTGGTCTTGAGCTGCCGCAGTGGGGTTTTCTTGCCCCACAGTAGCAATGACCGTAGTTGTGGGCGCGTAAAGCTGCAGCACCCTGTTTACCCCTTGTGCTAGAGCACGGCTCGGGCGCCTGTCATAATCGTATACCGGCACCACCGCATTAGCTGCCTGTTGGCGTTTCTCTTCAGTCAATTCCGGAACCGGAACAAGAAAATCGCGTGGTGCCTTTATGTCGCGGGTTGCTATATCACCGGGGACAAAGTTGACCGGAATAAACTCTCCCAGCGGAACGATTATTAAGGCAAGAATCAAGGCAAGAAAAAACAGCATAGCGTAACGCTGGCGCCGAAGGATATTGCCCTGATCAATCTTTTTAACTCTTTTTTTTGAAGACTTCTGCTGAGCTCCTTGGGGCTGACTACTAGTAGTTTTACCTGACATTTTTATTTGTCCAAAGCGGCATACGCCCGCACTATGCGTTGCACAATAGGGTGGCGCACAACGTCTATATCGCTGAAAGAACTTATTCCCACCCCTTCCACCTCCGGCAGAATCTCCAAGGCCTGCAGCAATCCGGAGAGTTTCCCAGTAGGAAGATCTATCTGGGTAGTATCACCAGTTATAACCACCTTGCTGCCGAAACCGATACGCGTCAAAAACATTTTCATTTGCTCTGTTGTAGTGTTCTGAGCTTCATCGAGTATGATAAAAGCATCGTTCAGTGTCCGCCCACGCATAAACGCCAATGGGGCAACCTCGATAAGCCCATCATCTATTAAAGACTGAGCTTTCTTAACCTCAAGCATATCAAACAGTGCGTCGTAAAGTGGCTGCAAATAAGGATTAACTTTCTCGGCAATATCTCCAGGGAGGAATCCGAGCTTCTCTCCGGCTTCAACTGCAGGACGCACTAGAATAATGCGGCGAACTTGTTTTTGCTGCCACGCAGCTACAGCCAGAGCCATGGCCAGATAAGTCTTGCCAGTTCCAGCAGGGCCTACCCCGAAAACCACATCGAGCTTACGGATCGCATCAATATATTGTTTCTGTGCTAGAGTTTTCGGCGCTATATATTTATTACGGGCTGAGATAAGAATGGTATCAAAAAAGATATCTGCTAAGACAGTGGAGGAGTTCGCACGTAAGATATTGGCAGCATATTCAATATCTGGGGCAAATAAAGGATAACCTCTGCGCACTAAGTTAACAAGCTGCTTAAGGAGCAAATCTGCCAGCTCAAAACGGTGCTGCTCCTTAGTAACGATGGTGATCTCATGACCTCGGGTTGCGAGTTTGACCCCGAGGAGGTTCTCAATCTGCTTTAAGTTGCAGTTCCCAGTTCCTGCGAGTTGACTAAACGTTGCAGAATCATCTATATCGTGAGTCGACTTGTGCGTGTTGCTCAATTAGCTTCCTTTCCCAATTTGGACATATCCAGCGGTTTTTAAGACAAAAATTTGCTAAAAAGCACCTCAGCATATGCTATAACGTCGATATGAACTATACTACATAGTTGGTGGGAATATAAACATGGTTTTCCCTTTTATCATCATTAGCACAACATGCTTTGTAAGGAGGCAACATGAGTGGCATTTCTGAAATCTATGCTCGAGAAATTCTCGATTCTCGCGGTAATCCTACCGTTGAAGTGGACGTGTACCTAGAAAGTGGAGCCATGGGGCGTGCCTCTGTTCCCAGTGGCGCATCTACTGGTGTGAGAGAAGCCCTGGAGCTGCGTGATGGCGATATGCAGCGATATATGGGCCAAGGCGTTGCCCAGGCGGTTGATAATGTTAATCGTACCATAGCCGACTGCCTTCTTGGCTGGGAGATAACCGATCAAGCTGGTATTGACGCCAAACTCATAGCACTCGACGGCACTGAGACCAAATCGAACCTGGGCGCTAACGCCATGCTGGGGGTGTCACTTGCGTGCGCCCGTGCTGCTGCAGACGAGTCTGGTTTGGCACTGTTCCAATACATTGGTGGGCCAAATGCTAAGGAACTCCCTGTACCCATGATGAATATTCTAAATGGTGGCGCTCATGCAGACAATAATGTCGATATCCAAGAGTTCATGATAATGCCTGTAGGCGCGTCTACCTTCAAGCAAGCATTACAGATGGGAGCTGAAATCTTCCACACTCTGAAAAAAGTTCTAAAAAACAAAGGCTTCAGCACATCTGTCGGTGACGAAGGTGGCTTCGCCCCTAACCTCAAAAGCAACGGTGAGGCACTTGACCTTATCATGGAAGCCATTGAAAACGCCGGCTACAAAGCCGGAGAGGAAGTCTTGCTAGCGTTGGATGTAGCCGCTTCTGAATTGTTCAAAGATGGCGTCTACATTATGGCCAACGAGGCAAAAGCACAAAAGAACGCGCAGGAGATGGTAGACTTCTACACTGATCTGGTGGAACGGTATCCCATCATCTCCATTGAAGACGGTATGGCGGAAAACGACTGGGATGGCTGGAAACTGTTGACTGAAAGTCTGGGTGATAAAGTTCAGATTGTCGGTGACGACCTGTTTGTCACCAACACTAAAATTCTGCAAGAAGGAATTGATAAAAATATTGCCAACTCCATTCTCATAAAGGTCAACCAGATCGGCACCCTAACAGAAACCCTCGAAGCCATTGAAATGGCGAAGCGCGCCGGTTATACCGCTGTCATTTCGCACCGTAGCGGCGAGACTGAGGATTCAACCATTGCCGATTTGGCGGTGGCAACCAACGCTGGCCAGATTAAAACAGGGTCGCTATGTCGTACCGACCGCATCTGTAAATACAACCAGTTGCTGCGGATTGAAGATGACTTGGATAATGTAGCCCAATATAACGGGTGTAAGGTGTTTTACAATCTCAGACACGCACGAAGCTGACCTACACGTCCCATAAGTAGCCTTTTCCGTACTGCATTAAATACAAAAAAGCCCGCCTTCCGGCGGGCCTATGAAACTGAGGATTAATTGGGGGTGACAGTCTTTTCTTTCTTGTCCCCGATGGAGAG
>CAYPNO010000162.1:0-5591 GCA_964411865.1 uncultured Desulfuromonas sp.
GATCGGCGTGCACTACGTAGTCGCCATCATGCAATTGCGCCAGTGACGAGAGCGACGCTTTCGCCCGCGCACTTTCCTTGCCACGCCGCCTATTTTTAGCACCGAAAATCTCCTCTTCGGTGATTATAGCGACCTGTTCGTCCGGCAGCTGAAATCCGCGGCTCAAATCAGCGATGCGCAGCAGGGCAACTCCTTCTGCCCTGGCGCCATCTTCCCACGGTATCAACTCAACACCCCGGGGACGCAGCAAGTCACTCAGGCGTCTGCCTTGACCTTCCTTATGGCAGACCAATTCCACATGCCAATGTTCACTCACCCATTGTTTGATCTGCTGGCACAGAAGATCTAAGCGTTTTTCCGCCCCAGCTTCGGCGAACCCTGCATTGGAGCGACTATTGACCTTGAATACTTCGTGCTGCGCATCCAGATCGTAGACCTGCAAAGAACGCACATCAATCATGCGCGGAACTGCAAGTGCTGCCTCTAACTCATGGACGCTCAGGTAAAGCTGGTGTGGTTCAACAAATGGTTGTGTGCTCGCTGCAACACGATGCCCACCGGCGCTAATCTGGCTGCTATACTCGTCTGCGGCCCGATCTATCTCAGGAGGATCGAGACGTATTACGGTATGTGGATTAATATAATCGAAGAGAGTATCGAGCCCATTATAGTTGAGAGGGAGGAGAAAATTACGCCCCGGTGCTAACAATCCTTCGCGCACCTCTTCGAGCACCGCTTCGCGCGTGGTGCGAGGGAGCTCAAGCGCATCGCAGCGTTCCTTTAGTTGCTGGCTGAAGAGTTCTAGGTAATCTCCGGCCAGCACCATCTCCCGTGCAGGCACAAGATCTAAACGCTGCGGTCCGTCCTTACTGCTGCGCTGGGTTTCGGGATCGAAAAAACGCATACTTTCAATGAAGTCGCCGTAGAAATCAATGCGTACCGGAGTAGTGCTCGTTGGGATATATAGGTCCAGAATATCCCCGCGTAGGGAAAACGTCCCCATATCCTCCACCAAAGCGACATCCCGATAGCCAAGATCAAACAGACGGCGGCGCAAAATATCACGTTCATACTCCTCTTCCAACACAAGTTCGGTGCTCAACGCATCTAATGCAGCTGCGGGGATCACCCGCTGCATTGCCGCAGCTGGGGTGGTGATCACAGCCTCAGCGCGTCCGCGACGCAGAGCAAGAAGGGTTTCTAGGCGCGTCGCCTCTATATCTCGGTGGGGAGTGAGGGGATCGTAGGGGGCTACTTCCCAGTTGGGGAACAGATAGATCGCTTCAGGGCGAGAGCTAAAAAACTGCAGCTCCTGCTGCATGCGGCGTGCCTGAGGCAGATCAGCCGCCAAAAACAGTAAGGGAGGCTGCCCTGCATGGATAAGTGGTGCCAGAAAACATCCTGCGGCACTACCGCTCAAACCAAGCAGATCAGCAGAACCGCGAAACATCTGCATTTCAGTGCTGAAGGAGCGCACCGTAGTATAAAATCGTTCCTGAGGCGTGCTATCTTGCTGTGTCACATGTTCTCCAACAGCAACGGGCGCCACCAGGTTTTTACAACAGCCTGTTGACGCCCGTTGTCGCACAAATTAAAGCTCATTTTTCTGGTTAAATTACCAAACAATTCGATCAATATATAAAATGTAACTTCAAAATTATTTCTTGTGACTCTCTCCTGCCCGAAGTCAGTCTCTAGGGATAGCCAGCATCCTCTCCAAGGCACGATGCGCCTTACTTCTGATCTCTTCTGGGACAGAGATGCGGTGCTCAAAAGTGTTCAGGCTGCGTTCCACGTCATCTAAACTAATCCGCTTCATATCTTCGCAAATAAATTCATAGTCGGGGAAAATAAAGGTTTTATCCGGATTCTCTTTGCGCAATTGACACGCAATCCCCCGTTCGGTGGCAACGATAAAGGAGGAATGGGTGCTATGACGCACAAATTCAAGCATCCCTCCCGTAGAGAAAACATGATCCACCTGCTCCAGCACCTCAGGGGTGCATTCCGGATGTGCCATGCTGATCGCCTGCGGGTGTTTCTCCTTGCAGGTGCGGATCGTGGCGGCGCTTAATTCATCGTGAACTGGACAACAGCCATCCCACAAATGGCACACCTTATCTACCTTGGAAGCGATATAGCTGCCCAGATTCCGATCCGGGATGAGGATAACTTCTGCCTCCGGAAGTGAATTCACTACTTTAACTGCATTGGCGCTGGTACAGCAGATATCACTAGCGGCTTTAGTTGCCGCCGTTGTATTGACATACGCCACTACCGGAGCATTGGGATAACGCTTGCGCATCTGCGCTACCCCCTCTGGAGTTACCATGTCGGCCATGGGGCAGCCAGCCTCCATATTGGGAAGCAGAATAATTTTATCCGGCGCAAGAATCGCCGCACTCTCGGCCATAAAGTGCACCCCACAGAATAGAATTACACTCCTATCTGTTTCAGTCGCTGCGACAGAGAGAGCCAGTGAATCACCGGTAATATGCGCTAAAGTCTGTATTTCATCATTCAGATAATTATGCGCCAGAATAAGAACATCTTTTTCCTGTGCCAGTTTGCGAATACGCTCAATCTGTTCTGTATGAACAACCATAATATTAATAGCTCCTGTGCAGATAGCGATAGATAGTAAGGTAAAACCTGATAAACTGTCAAACAACCAAGGATTGTAGCATACGTAATTACACCGGAGGAGCAAAAAGTCTGTCCAAACTCGTCGGGTTTATCAGCCCCTCTTTTCGGATCTCACTCAAGGGGTAGCGCAAAAAGAATGTCTGCAGATAAAATGGATAGACCTAGGCAAATTATGGCACCAAACAAACGCATACTCAATCTTTCATACGAGCCATATCCAAGACCTACACCATGAAGGGGAGGAGAATTCAGTCCGATGAAACCTTTTATCCATAGTATTCTCATCGTTACCTGTCTGACTTTCTTACTCGGATGCCAGAGCACATACTACGCTGCCATGGAGACGGTAGGCGTATATAAACGCGATATTCTAGTTGATCGGGTCGAAGACGCACGCAAAACCCAACAAGAAACAAAAGAACAATTTCAATCAGCGTTGGAAGTCTTTGCATCCTTCACAAGTTTTGATGGCGGTGAGCTCGAAGACAAGTATACCGAGCTCAACAAAGTGCTGAAACGTAGTGAAGAGAAGGCGACCGAACTGCATGACCGCATTGAAGCAATCGAAGATGTCTCAGTGGCTCTATTCCGTGAATGGGAGGCTGAGCTGAAACAATACAGCAGTGCCTCACTGCGCCGTTCCAGTGCAGAGCAACTCGAGGCCACCAAGATTCGCTATACACAGCTAATTGATGCCATGCGCCGGGCTGAATCCAAGATTGAACCAGTCCTGCAACCGCTACGTGACCAGGTTTTATATCTGAAGCACAATCTCAATGCCCGTGCAGTTGCGGCCCTGCGCCACGAGCTCGATGATATCCGCGCAGATGTTTCCATCCTTATCAAAGAATTGGAAGAAGCTCTAGCACAGGCAGATCGTTTTATAACCACGATGGAAAGCTGAGGCTAAAGCTCCAAGGTTGCATCAGCCTTTTCCAGAAATGCAGAGGTGAATTTATGTCGCACAAAAAGCTATCCTGGTGGAGCATTTTACTGGTTCTCATCCCGCTGCCCCTTCAACCTGCTTTCGGAGCGGGAAGAGGCAATGAGCCTGTTTATGCTACCGCCACTTTTGCTGGGGGATGCTTCTGGTGTATGGAACAACCGTTTGACCAGATACACGGAATAAAAAAAGTAGTGGTAGGATTCAGCGGTGGTACAGAACCGAATCCTGAGTATGCTCAGGTAGCCTCAGGAGCCACTTCGCATCTGGAAGCGGTACAAATTACCTATGCTGCAAATATCATTTCTTATACAGAGCTTCTAGATATCTTCTGGCGCCAGATCAATCCTACCGATGCCGGAGGCCAATTCGCAGATCGCGGACGCCATTACACCACAGCTATCTTCTACCACAATGAGGCACAACATCAAACGGCTCTGCGTTCCAGAGAAGAACTGCAGAAAAGTGGTCGTTTTGCGGATCCTATTGTAACACAAATTCTCCCATTCTCCTCTTTCCATCCAGCAGAGGAAGAGCATCAGCAGTTTTACCGCAAAAACTCATTGCACTATAATATGTACCGTTCCCATTCTGGTCGGATGCAGTTCCAAGAGCAAAGCTGGCCTAAAGCAAAAACACACAAAAGGGAAGGTGAGATGAAAACAGAACCTTTTATAAAACCTAAGGATGCAGAGCTGCAACGCATCCTAACTCCTCTACAATACAAGGTGACGCAGGAGAATGGCACCGAGCCACCCTTTGCAAATCCTTATAATGACAACAAAAGTGAGGGAATATATGTCGATGTTGTTTCTGGTGAAGTTTTGTTCAGTTCAACACACAAGTTTGATTCTGGTTCTGGGTGGCCAAGTTTTTATGCACCGGTTAGCGCCGATAATTTAAGAGAAGTTCAAGACGACCACCTGCTCATGTCACGCACAGAGGTTCGAAGTCGCAAGGCAGACTCTCATCTTGGGCATGTATTTCAGGACGGCCCGGCTCCTACTGGACTGCGCTACTGCATTAATTCAGCCGCTTTACGCTTTATTCCTCTCACCCAAATGGAATCCGCCGGATATGCCGAATGGTTGCACCTATTTCGTGGCTTGGACAAGTGACGCGCAAAACGCACGACTGCGCATATACGTTTGTTTTTTTCATTCTTTTCTGTATACTTGAGAACGCTGTTCTTAAATTAGAACACGCAAACTAAGCCGTGAATAACTCGTACAAACATTAAAAGGAGAATACGCAATGAAACTTATCAAAATGCTACCCTTATTGGCCCTGATCGCCCTGCTGGCATGCGGCTGCGCCAAGCCTGTTCAGGAGTCTGAAGAGGTTTATGAAACCATTGAAGAGACAAGCGCAGTAGGAAATGACTACGGGATTGGCTCTAAAGATGATGCCCTCACTGAAGAGGAGGTAAGTGAGTCTGCCTACGCAAATAAGGTAGTTAAAGCTGAATTACAGCGAATTTATTTTGCCTTTGACCAATTTGATCTGGACACCGAAGCACGCCAGACTTTGCAGAACAACGCCCTGTATATGGAGCAAAACCCCACTGTCCGCTTGATTCTTGAAGGGCATTGCGACGAGCGCGGATCGGATGAATACAACTTGGCACTGGGTGAAAGACGTGCACGCGCTGCCGCTGAGTATATGGTGAATCTTGGGATTGACGGAAATCGCATCAGAACCATCTCCTACGGCGAAGAGAAGCCTCTTAATCGCGCATCTAATGAAGCTGCTTGGATGCAGAACCGTCGTGCAGAGTTTAAAGCTCAACGGTAACAGGCGCAACAGCAACTGGCAGTACAAAGCAGCGTAGAAACAATCGTCTGTTGCTTAACGGGCCGTACAACTTCTGTTGTACGGCTTTTGTTTTTTACCCCAACTTCGATATTTTCGGCGTCTTTAATATTGATCTTTGGAGGAGACCTTTTCACATGCATTATAAACTAATCAGCACTGTTATTATCTTGGCCTGGTGCCTGAGCGC
>CAYPNO010000163.1:0-5579 GCA_964411865.1 uncultured Desulfuromonas sp.
ATTAAAATATGGATGCTCCCCCATCGCTATTCTGAGCATGGCGCTGCCTGATTCTCCTTGGCACCCCGATGCTATTACGCACATCCTGTTTCTATCCAGAGATTCTGTCTCATGGATATCAACAATAGCGTCTGGACTGACCTGCAGATGTCCGGTTCTGCGTGCCGCATTGACGTTGCGGATCAAGCCGCGACCGAGCAGAACGACCTTGCGTCCCGCCTGCTGCGCTGCAGCAATAGCGAACTGAACGCGGTGGATGTTGGATGAAAAGGTTGAGATGTATACGGCAGCGTGGCATGTGTGCATAATGTGTGCGAATGTGGGGCGTAGTGAACTCTCGGATCCGCTGAATCCAGGCTGGACGGCATTGGTAGAGTCGGCCAGAAGGGCGAGTACGCCGGCGTCAGCATAGCGCGCCAAGGTGGCGATATCGGTGGTAACTCCATCCACAGGAGCGCTGTCAAGCTTGAAGTCGCCGCTGTGGATGATACACCCTGCTGCGGTCGCTATCGCAAGCCCCACCCCTGCAGGAATTGAGTGGGCGACGCTGAAGGGTTCAACCTGAAATGGACCACAGGAAAATAGCTGACGCGGGTGTATTGCTTGCATTGGGCAGGAGCTGGAAAAACCACGTTCATGCAGGCGTGTGCGAATTAATTCAAGGGTAAATGGGGTCGCGAAGATGGTGGGTTTGTCCAGGTCCGGGAGTATAAAGGGGAGCGCGCCGATGTGATCTTCGTGGCCATGGGTTATAACTATGCCGCATATCCTCTTGCTGTGTTGCTGTAGCCAAGTGATGTCTGGCACAGAAAAATCTACCCCACAGGGATTAGGCCCGCTAAACTTCAGGCCACAATCCACAATTAATATGCTTTTCATGTATTCCACTACCAGTAGATTCATGCCGATCTCATCAGCGCCACCAAGGGGAAGGATGCGGATAAGATCAGTCCTTGTGCTGATGTCGGTGTGGTTCTGGGTGTGCATATGAAGTTTGCCTATGGAATTTATCTAGAGGTCTTAACGCCGCTATCGATTTGGAGTCAGAAGGTATGTTTTCGACTTGTTGTAGTTTTAGTACTCCAACATGCGAGACACTACCCTTTCAGGGGTGATTTTACAATATTACAATCTTTATAGTGGTAAACCGTAGCTGTAAAAAATACCGTTTGGCGGTGCTGTTTTAGTTGACAGCTTCTCCTGGCTCCGGTAACTTGCCCAACCCGCGCAGTAAGAAAAAAGCGGAGTATGGTGGAAGCGAGGTGAAGAGTATTGGAAATACAGGTATTGGACAACAACGTGGAAAAAGCTATCCGCGTGCTGAAGCGTAAGCTGCAGCAAGAGGGTCTTTTCCGCGAAATGAAACGCCGCAAGTTTTACGAGAAGCCGAGCGTCAAACGTAAGCGCAAAGAAAAAGAAGCTCAGCGTCGTCTGCGGAAGAAAATGCGTCAGATGCAGACTTATTGATGCGCCAGTATGTATGGCAACGGTAAATAAAGCCACATATACACGGCTTGTTCAGTTTTAACAAAAAAGGGAGGTCATATTTGACCTCCCTTTTTTGTTGTCAAACACCTTATTATTGCTACTGTGGTGCATCGGCTAGTCCTGTTCAGGTCAAGGTAGCGATTTTTTGGAGTTTGTGTGGCGTTAACGCTGTTTTTTATCAGTTGTGTCGGTGGATTTGTTTCCGGCCTCCTTGGGGTTGGGGGCGCAGTAATTCTTATCCCGTTGCTTCTCTCTGTCCCTCCTCTCACTGGGGCAGGATCTTTGGATATTCACAGCGTAAGTGCTATTACCATGATCCAGGTGCTGGTGACCTCGGCACTGGGGGCCTTTATTCATCGTCGCGCAGGGAATATGCATGCGCGTAGTGTGGCGATAATTGGTATCCCGCTGGGGCTATGTGCCCTACTGGGGGCCGTGCTTTCAAAGTATGCAACTGCTGATGTACTGCTGCTTGCGTTTGGATTATTGGTACTGGTTCCGTTCTTTATCTTCCCTCCAAAGGAAAAGCCGAATTTACAAGTTAGGGTGGAGTTGTTTCAGCTGCACTCTGGACAGGGTGCAACTGTGGGTGCAGTAGTTGGAATGGTTTCTGGATTGATCGGCGCAGGTGGGGGCTTTGTTTTGGTGCCGCTATTGGTCACTCTGCTTAAATTTCCATTCAAAATGGCAGTAGGCTCGAGCCTTGGCATTGTATTTATCGGGGCGTTACTGGGCTCTGCGGGGAAAATTGCTACACTGCAAGTGCACTGGAGTTATGTCGTGCCGGTCCTGCTTGGTTCTCTCCCCATGGTTCATCTCGGTTCGATCTTATGCCGATATCTTCCTGCTCGTTATATCCGCCTTCTGTTTTTGATCCTGCTGATTTTAGTAGTGCTGGATACCTGGGGTAAAATTTTACTGGGTTCAGGGTGAATGCAACAGTCAATCAGTCTGCCGAACACCATCTAGACTCCTATGAGTTCTAAAGTACAACATTAGTTCTACGTGGTTTGCCGTACAGGAAATATTCGTTTCAGGAGATATACGGTATGGAAGCACTCAGTTCTAATCAGGTAACGGTGATGTTTTTGTCTCTGGCCGTGCTTTTGTGCGTGGCTAGAGGTCTGGGTGAGATAGCGCAGCGTTTGCGTCAACCTCCTGTTCTAGGGGAGCTTTTGGCAGGAGTTCTCCTCGGCCCCACCATTCTTGGGCGTATAGCGCCGAACATCAATGCGGCGCTGTTTCCGTTGCATGGCGTCAATGCCATTGCGCTTGAGAGCATCTCCACTTTAGCCATTGGTTTATTTCTTTTGGTCGCAGGGATGGAAGTGGATTTGTCTACAGCGTGGAAACAAGGGAAAACCGGTGGGAAGATAGGGCTTAGTAGCATTGTTTTTCCCTTCGCAGTTGCTGTTATAGCAGCGTTTTTTATCCCCGAAATCTTAGGGAGAAAACCAGATTCAGATCCTCTGGTGTTTGCCTTGTTCTTTGCCATTGCGATCTCTATCTCTGCTCTACCCATTATCGCCAGAACCCTGATAGATATGGGGTTATACCGCAGCGATCTTGGAATGGTAGTGATGAGCGCCGCTATCCTCAACGATATTATCGGCTGGGTGGTGTTTGCGGTTATCCTTGGCTTTTTAAGTGGGGCAAGCGGTGCTGGAACCGATATCGCCGTGACTTTGGCGATGACCCTGATTTTCATTACTGGGATGCTTACATTCGGACGCTATTTGATTCATCGAGTGCTTCCTTTTGTACAGGCTTATACGCGTTGGCCTAGCGGCGAGCTAAGTTTCGCGCTTATCTTGGGACTGCTGGGGGCGGCCTTTACTGAACTTATCGGCATCCACGCTATCCTTGGGGCGTTTATCGTTGGAGTCGCTATAGGCGATTCATCTCATTTGCGCGAACGTAGCCGCGTAATTATTGGTGATTTTGTCTCCTTTATTTTTGCGCCAGTGTTTTTTGCCAGTATTGGTCTGAAAGTAGATTTTTTTGCCCATTTTGACCTCAGTCTGGTGCTGTTGGTGCTTGTTCTGGCATGTACCTGTAAGCTTATCGGCGGAACTCTCGGAGCTCGCTGGGGCGGGATGGGGCGCCAAGAGTCTCTGGCCGTGGGGTTTGCCATGGTCTCTGTCGGAGCCATGGGGATTATTGTGGGTATAATTGCGCTCAATGCTGGAATTATTGATGAGCGCCTGTTTATTGCCTTGGTCATTATGGCTATGGTCACCTCCATGATAAGTGGCCCCTCCATGCGCCTGGTGTTGCACACAGAGAGGAAGTGTATGCTGGGTGAGGTGTTATCCGCAAAGCTGTTTGTGCGCGAATTGACGGCGGTAACACGGCGGCAGGTGATTCGTGAGATGACTACAGTGTTAAGTAAGGTGGCCAGCATTGATGCTGCGATGCTGGATGAAGCTGTTTGGGCACGGGAAGAGGTGATGAGCACCGGGGTAGGCAACAGCGTGGCGCTACCTCATGCTCGGATTGCTGGGCTTAAGCAGGTGTGGGTGGTTGTTGGGATGTCCTGCCGTGGGATTGATTTTGACGCTCCTGATGGGAAGCTGGCAAACCTTATTTTTCTTGTGCTTACTCCTGCGGAAGATCCAGGCACCCAGCTGGATATTGTTGCGCAGATTGCGCGGCTCTTCCGCTCTCAAAGGTGCGTCGATGCAGCGTTGCGCACTGAGAGTTTTACTGATTTTCTAGCCCTTCTGCATACTGAATACAGCGATGGTGAATAAAAAATGCGGTACCCATTTGTGGATACCGCACTAGAATTTCGGATTAGAGTAAGGTTTATCAGGGGAGGATGGGAAGCTTCAACCCCGCCAGTTCTTCCAGCAGGCCAACCACTTGACAGCTGTAGCCATATTCGTTGTCGTACCATACATACAGCACGCACCGATCTTCTTCCACAATGGTTGCCAAGGAATCAAACACACCGGCAAAACTCGAACCTACAAAGTCGCTCGACACCACTTCTGGTGAATTGGTGTAGTCGATCTGATCCTGCAGCTCCGAATTCAGGGAGACATCGCGCAGGTGTGCATTCATCTGCTCAACGGTGGTTTTATTTTTTAGGCTCAGGTTTAAAATTGCCATGGAGACATTTGGCGTTGGAACCCTGATTGCGTTGCCGGTAAGCTTCCCTTGCAGATCCGGCAGGGCTTTGGCTACCGCTTTAGCCGCACCGGTTTCGGTCAGAACCATATTCAGCGGCGCACTGCGTCCCCGCCGTGGTTTGGAGTGGTAGTTGTCGATCAGATTCTGGTCATTGGTGTATGAGTGGCACGTCTCCACGTGTCCGTTTATGATGCCGAAACGGTCGTGGACTGCTTTCAATACCGGCACTATGGCGTTGGTGGTGCAACTGGCAGCGGAGTAGATATTTTCACCTGTGCGGATCAGTTCATTGTTTACGCCGTGAACGATATTGGGGATATCACCCTTGCCCGGAGCGGTAAGAATAACCTTTGCCACCCCTTTTGCCTGGAGGTGGCGCCCCAATCCGGCGCGGTCGCGCCACTTGCCGGTGTTGTCAATAACGATGGCATCCTCGATGCCGTATGCGGTGTAATCGATACTCTCCGGCGCATCTGAATAAATAATCTTGATCATATTGCCATTGGCGATGATGGCATTTTCTTCTACATCAACCTGAATAACGCCGTTAAAGCGCCCATGTACAGAGTCGCGGCGCAGGAGGCTGGCGCGTTTCACCAGATCATCTTCACTCCCTTTGCGTACCACTGCGGCGCGCAGACGCAGCTTGTCTCCGCCGCCGGTTTGTTCTATGAGGATGCGGGCGAGAAGACGCCCGATGCGGCCGAAGCCATACAAAACCACATCTTGTGGCTTACTCAACATTGGCGCTAAACCGGTATTAGATGAATTCAGCTGCGTTTTGACATAGGCGTTGACATCTGTTCCTCCAGCATCCTGCTTGAAGGCGAGGGTCAGTCTGCCCAGATCTATCTTGCATGCAGCCAGATCCAGTTTGCTCAGAGCCTGGAGTACCGGAAAACTGTCACGTACCGAAATTTCACTTTGGACAATTTGGCGCGCAAAGCGATGGGCGC
>CAYPNO010000164.1:0-5577 GCA_964411865.1 uncultured Desulfuromonas sp.
ATTTACTTCGCTGTAGCGCACTATAGTGAGAAACTCTTGGACAGTCACGTGTAAAACCTCGTAGGTTAGAGAAATAGTCTAGTGGTAATTGTAACCGTTTTAATAACCCATGTCAATCTGTAAATAGTTAAAAGATCACACTGTTAGTGTACCCATCTGACTCCTCATCGTCACCCCATACAGACGTCCATACTAACCCGTCATCTGTAATTATAGAGGATGTCAGTTCTTCAGAACCGGTAGGTGCGTATAGGTCCATTTCTGATAGTTGGTTCAGTAAGTCAATAGCATCATCATGGGCCAGAGCTTTCGTTCCACCTGCTAGTGTTAACCGAGATAGCTCTCTTAGTAGCTCTTCTACAAGCCCAAATAACCTAGGGGATACCTTAGCCGCTAGTTCAGGTTTAGGCAGCCATACTTTATTCTGTTTAAACTTCGGCTGAACTCCGGTAACAAACCTATGCATCTTATCTTTCACAGGACGAATGCCCGGGTCTTTACTTCCAGGTTTTTTAGCAAAAGTAAACCATATATTTCGAGACACCATCATCTCTTGAAGTATAGATATGAAGCCTCCTTGTTGCCCAGAGCTTTCAATACCTACACTAAGAGGGCTCCATTTCTTTACGTATCGAAACAGGTCATCCATATTATCTTGCATTGTTTGACGAATACATTGACCGTCAACAAGTAACCAATCGTTATTACTAGATACCGCAACTACACCAATAGTACTAAAGTCAGCAGACTTTTTTGTACTGGTTGCAAAGTCAGTTACTATGTAGAAGTTATAGCTGGCCTTATGTTTAACTAGTTGGGAAGGGTCGAACCACTGTATATCATCCTCCTCCACCAGCAGCGTGCTAAGGTCTGTAATTTCAAGCATATACTCTTGATAAAAACTTTGAAGCTCCCCGTCCTCCTTGAATGTCTCATACTTATCAAGAACAGCGTCGTAATCAAACCGGTCTTCCCAGTTACCTTTAAACTCCTCACGGGTACACGGGAATTCTTCCGCAACAGGAAACTGATGCACTACCCATTTCTTATTGGTACGTAGTTTGCTGAGTATATCGTTCTCTGCGATAGGAGTACCTATGACAAACAGGCGGTAGTGTGTAGGATGTAGTGCCGGCATTATCGCTTTATAGAAGTTATCACTAATAGTTTTACGGATGGTTTCGGATGTTAGCGCCTCATTGGTAGTAACATCATCCATTATCACAATTTCAGGTCGTTGGCCGTTGTAACGAACACCACGGATGTTAGTGCGCATACCGTAGCCTTTAATGTTAAGTTGGTGTCCATTAACATTTACCAGTTCGGCTTCCTCGTTAGTGCAACGTTTAATACTTAGAAACTGCTGTAAAAACTCGGACCTATCAATCTTTGTTTGAATATTTCGAAAGAAGTTTTTGACACCTCCTTCTGCGCTATCTCCTACAAACGCGATAAAGTTGACAACGCCAAAATTTGCTACACGGCCGTTAACTGCGGCGTATAATACGTACCACTCCATTAAAGTACTATTGTGCGTTACAACATGATTAGTTGTAAGAAATAACTTACTGTCATTATCAACTACTAAGCACTGAGATGGTGTAGGTTCAGCCCTACGAATCTCTTTTATCTTCTGATAACCATTTCGGGCTTTGAATGCTACTTTATCGGCCTTCCTCTTCAGTTTGAATGGGTTAAACCCTTTATGGGTAATATGTAGTCTATGGTACCCAATGCTATCATTAGCCTCTGTACTCATAACCACCCGGAGGCCTAGGCCTGTACACATAGAATATATATCTTCTGCCAATTTTGTGTTTACTGTGCAAAAACTAGAGTGGTACTTTCCTGCAGTACCGTCCGTATCCATAAGCCCTTGCAACAACTCGATACGTTGTCTGACAGATCCTCTCTTATAAATTTCAGGAATTCGTTTATTATAGGTGTTCACATTGAGGCCCAGTGCTTTCAACCTTTTTCCTAGACCTAACAATCCTATGAACACACTAGACCTATTCGGTGTAGAGTTTACCCCTTTCTCATATGGGATGTACCCAAACAATTCCTCCGCGTCGTCATTATGCACAGTGACTCTTGCGTATCCTGTATCTTTGCTAATCGATCCATCTCCTATAAGAACCCCTATGGTGTAAGGATCAACAGGCAGATCCCTCTCAGCGTATTCAACTGGGTTTGCCAGCGGTAAGTAGTACTTAGACTCTTTACCTGAAGGGTTTCTTTCGTCCTCTGGTCGGTAGTAATACTGGGTATTGAACATTTCTTTAGTTGTGAGGGTTTTAAACTCTTTACATAACCCTCCAACACTGCCTTTTTGTTTTACACTCCAGAGGTGATCATCACTACAAGTAACAACTCGACCATCACTAAGCTCTATAATGTAAGTATCCTTATTTTTGAATATCTCAGATTTTGCAAGTACTTTAGTAGGTTTTCCGTCGTATCCGTAGATATGGTCTCCTACTTGCACCTCCGCAATAGTTTTAGTACCACCCTCTTCAAGGTACACCAACTCATTCAGCGCTAGTGCTTTTGCGCTCCCACGGAACGACTCAATCACGACTTGTTTATGGTTGCCGAAGTACTTATCAGCTAGTTTGTAATGAATCTCTGGAGAGTTGTTGTCCTCTACTCCTGCTGCTCGAATAAAGGAAATAAATTTCAAGGCCTCTTCAGTAGGCATGTAAGGCAGACTATTGCTACTCATTAACTATCTCTCCTTCATCGTAGACTTCAACCACTTTCATAGCGCCAAATTCTTTTAGATTGCCAGCCCCGTGTTCAAGTAGTGTCAATTGTTTGGCCGCAATACTGCTTAGCTGCTCGTCAAGCTGTTCTAGGGCGTTTGAATCACTAACACCGACGTCTAGTTTGATCTTAACGTTATCCGGCCCCTTGGTAGCTGTAAGGAGTTCCTTGGCTGCGTTGATCTTATCACGGTCGTATTTACTGTTCTGCATAATTTCTGCTAACACCCCGATAGCTTTGTACCGGTACCCAGTAAAAATCATGTCAAGAGGGACTTGGCTAGCCGTAAGGATGTCCACCACTAGTTTGGTTCTTCGGTATCTAGAGGCTGCGCTACAAAGTTCTATATATTTCGGATGGTCTGAGGGAAAATCTTTGCGTCCTTTAACAAAATCACGATCACAAAATACCTTCTTATAGGCCTCGGTGTAGTTTGACTGCTCTGTTGAGATATATGCACAGAATCGAATAGCATTCAAGTACTCAGGCATAGTAGCCCTAGCACCTTTAAGCACGCTTTCATAGATACACGCAGTTTTTAGTAAAGATTCTCCTTGAAACTCTGGGTCGTTGACAGACGCGTTAATAATATCAACAGCCTCTTGCGTAATTGTTTTGCCTTTAGCGGGCATTGCGTTTTGTACATCTTCTAAAGTAACCAACTGGTTCATAAGCCCCTCTGTAGCTAAGTAGTGTATTTAAATTTATTTTGGACCAAAAAATAGCCCTATTTTCAGGGCTTTACAGGTTTATATATCGGCTGCTTAGCCGTAATAAAACTCATCTGACTGTTCTAGTTCACGTATTTTCTGGTAAAGGCGCTGACATGTGATGGTTGCGGCCTTAACTTTGTTTGGATGCACGTCCCATGCGAAAAAGTTACCTATTCGCCATAACTGCTCTTGTAAATACTCATGCTCTTCGTGCAACGTCCGTAGATTGCTCTTGTCCACCTTCAGGTGGAAGGAAGCTAGCATCTAGTGTTTCTCCTGCTAATAATTGTTCGTAGGCAGCGACAGCTATATCTATCGGCAAGTCAAAAAACTCAGTACTTCCACTGAATACCTTATCTGGTGTATACCTATAAGCAGAAAAGAACTGATGTAGTGTCGCCTCTTTATCAAACATACCCGAGGTCTTCTGGAATCTTTTGGGGCGGCAGTATGGAAATTCTCGATACTTCTTAAAGATACTTATCAAAATTTCAGAAACCCTGTCTTCTACCTTTCTGGTAGTAACCCCTATCTTAACTAGTGGTTTCCCGTCCAATTCAAAATAAACTAGGTAGAGGATGCCGTAGTGGTCACATATTTTGTCTTTCGATTTAGTAACCTGGAGTTTCATCGTCTACGAAAAGCTCTTTACACTTTTCCTCTGCCACAGCTAAAATATCCTCAAAAGACATATCAGTGGTTGCATCATCTTCAGTTGTAGTAAACACCATATTTTCTGTAGTGTCTTTTAGAAACGCGTATAAATCTTCCATAACCTTCTATAGTGGCTAAAACCACCCCTCTATTAAGTAATTAGTACAAACGTGTCTACTATTCTTACCATAAATGGGGGAGATTTCAAAGTAAATAGTTAGTCTTCCACAGTTTTATACAATTCGTTTAGCATTTCTATTACTCGCTTACCGTACGGAGACCCTGGATGCTGCGTCATTCCATAGTCGTTCCCTAGGTTATACAACTCCCAGTAAGCATTCTCGGCTACCTCATTTACCATAACACTGCTGATGTCGATCTCATAACTAGGTGTATCATCGCAAACAGGGCTTACTTCAATGATCTTGTCTGCTGCAGCGTTATTACACTTAATAGTTTGCCATATACCGTGGATAGTTCCATAGTTCTCTATCTTGTCAAAGGTTTTATTGTACAGGCGTACCTTATTCTGGTTAAGTAGCACTTGTAGGTACCTAGGGTCTTCCTTCTCGATGTAGGACAACTTCCTTGCGTAGTTAATATTCAACCTGCGGAATATGTTAGGCATCTCTTTTACTTTAGTACCTTTAGCTTTACACAGCAGGTAGGCCTCTACCTTAGACGCGTCTGTACCAGTAGCTTTATTTATAGACCTACTAATCACAAAGTCTAGAGCCTCTTCGTATGAGATACGACCAACTTCCTCGTAACTGACCCCAAGCCCTAGTTCTATGCATGCCCTGTGTCTGTGTCTACCATCTAGTATCTTACCATCCCGCAAAGTAATAGGCACTAGCTGGCCGCGTTGCTTAATATCCTTTTTTAGCTCCTCAAAACCATCTTCCGTATACAACATCGTAAGGGTTGATAATGGATCTAGTGGAAGGTCTATTGCGTCTTCAAAGGTTAACATACTACTCATTACGTGCCCTCCCTCCATCGTATTCATCTACCGATGTAGCTACCAGCTCAAGATCGTAGGTGTACTTCCCACCATTAAACGCGTAGCTGCCATCATCAAAGAACACACGCTCTGGTGTTATGTCTGTAATAACAAGTAGAGTACCTCTTGCACTAACCACTGCCCCTGCTTGTATACGCCCTAGTTTGGTACGTACATAATGTTTTTTCAGCTCTTGTTTAACTAGTGTGTTTATAACTTCCTCATACGTCTTAGCTTGGGTGGTGCTTTTTAGTAGCTTGAGATTGTTTAGCAGATCACTACTGATTCGTATTGTGGTATTCATAACTTCCTCCTAAATTATACGGTTAGTCTCTTTATAATACATTATGTGCGGGGTGTTATGCAATACCTTATCGATTGCAGGCGGGGCAGGCGGCCAAGCCGACGCATTACGTGGCCTGCTGGGAAATGCCCGACGTG
>CAYPNO010000165.1:0-5569 GCA_964411865.1 uncultured Desulfuromonas sp.
ATGCTCCAGGGTACGGCTGAAAAGATAGACAACCCCAATGGAGGCTGGCCATCCAAGCGAAAAATACAGAACCAGCAGGGGAAACCCTAATATGGTATCCAGGCGATTGAAAATCTGTAAAAAAGGGAAGTTTAGCATTACCATGCCTAAAAAAAAGAAAATAAGCCAAATTTGACGTTGGTACTGAGTGGATTCCAGCATCGTATATTTCTTTCTCCCGCTATGGCTGTTCGAGATAGCAGTCTGCAAGGTAGTAAATGACCTGCCAAGTAGTATAGATGAAGCTGGCCCATGTGTCGAGATACCCATGATTAATCCTGAGTATGTATGTTGGCCAAGAAGTCCAAGTATGGAAAGAAGGAAGAAATTAGCCTTTAATTTTATCCATCCAGCAGGTAATATGCACCCCCGCTAAACACAGAATTATTCGTATTTAGACACACCCATGTAGCATGCATGTTAAGTGGTTGGGATTCAGGTTCAGAAAATTTTTCCTAGGGAGAAGAGCTCTAATGGCTGATGTGACCCACCTGATTACAGGGTTTGCCGATTTTCAGAAGCAGTACTTCGGTGCCAGTTCCGATCTTGCAGAACGCTTGCGCCAAGGGCAGAATCCCCAAGCGCTACTTATCGGTTGTTGTGATTCCAGAGTTGATCCGGCGCTGCTGACCGCGTGTAATCCCGGTGATTTGTTTGTCCTGCGCAATATCGCTAATCTGGTTCCTCCATATGTCAAAAATGATGACTACCACGGGGTAAGCTCCACCATTGAATATGCGGTATGTCATCTGGGAGTGACAGATATCATAGTTATGGGCCATTCAAATTGTGGAGGAATCGGTGCTTTGCTTGAATCGGCCCAAGGGGAACCGGTAGGCGAGTTTATCGGAACGTGGGTCAACATCGCCGCATCTGCGCGCGATAAAGTGCTGAAAGAGATGCCAGATGCAACGCCTGAGCAACAGGCACGCGCGTGTGAAAAAGAGGCTATCTTAGTGTCGCTACGAAACCTGATCACCTTCCCCTGGGTTAAGGATCGTGTCGCCAGCGGCAGGCTCAGCCTGCATGGCTGGTATTACAACATCTTTACGGGGCAGTTGAAGTACTACGATCCCATCCTGGCAGAGTATGTCGTTCTGGTGGATAAGTACTCGCGATGTTGCGGTAGCGAATCCTGTGACAGCTAGCGCCTCAGCGCATTTGGCCCGAAACGGATCCTTAGGATCAGCCTGTAGCGGGCAGATTTCTTACTTTACTCCCAGAATCCACCCCTCAACCTGTGCTGTAGCATATTCTCCGAGTAGCATATCTGGATATAGAAACCCTTCAAGGTTACTTTCAGCGTCAGTCTGCTGTAACCATGCGGCGCTTACATAGGCATCATGTTGATCGGAGGTGCGTGCTCCGCGCGGGTAATCTTTGCTCCACAAAGACGGGTAAATTTCGGCGATGGCAGATCTCCCATGCGGGATCCTCCAGCCATCAAAAGGCCAGAAATGTAAGCGAGCGCCCAGGCTTTGCCGTAGATAGAGCAACCACGGCAAGCCCGAGTGGGTTGATTTTGCGACGGAACCTGGCACATCAAAATGAAACACCGACTTGGCTCCGGTGCGTTCTTCCGCAATGCGCCGCCATTTTGCATTGCCGCAGCGCTCATTGCCGTTGCCGCAGATACCGTCGCGCACAAAGTCTACATAGGTGTGGTCAGTAGCGGTTGGCCAATGACTACAAAAATCTTTGAGAAAAAAGTCCCAATCTGGCTGCAGGTGGTGCGTTTCGTAATAGCGTATTGGAAAAGAAAAGCCGTGATCTAATCCGACTATCGTTGGAATCTCTTCCTCTAGACGCTGTGCTAGCCAGAGTGCCAATCCCTTTCTGCTCCAGTATTTACTTCGTCCAGGTGGAGGCTCAATTTCCACTGGGATTTCAGCGTTGTCAGCTTGATAAACCCGAATACCCTTCAGGCCGGCTTCTGGTGTTTGGGCTCCGGAGTAATCTATCCCGATATAGCGGTTGAATTTTGTCGGCATTGCCTTGTGTTTTTGCATGCTTTTGGCTTACCTCTAAAATGTGCTGTGTGGATATGTATTAAGGTGAAAAAGGGGCAGCTATCCTTCCGCACCCAGGTCCGGATATCTGGCTTTTACCTCCGGTTTGAGGCGTAACCTGAATCTGCGCGCTGATTCGTTCCTTCATAGCTGATACGTGGGAGATCACGCCTATCAATTTCCCATCATGTTGCAGCCCAGCAAGGGCTTCCAAGGCGGTATCTAGGGATTCCTCGTCCAAGGTGTCGAAGCCTTCATCCAGAAATAGCGAATCAACCCGCACTTTGCGACTAGCCATTTTCGAAAGCCCCAGGGCCAAAGTAAGGCTGACGATAAAGCTTTCGCCACCAGACAGATTCTTGGTTGATCTGATTTCACCTGCCTGATAATTATCAATGACATTCAACTCCAGCGGTTGTTGCGCATCGCGAATCAACAGGTAGCGGTCGCTCATCTTTACCAGCTGGCGATTGGCATGGGAAACCATCAACTCAAAGGTCAGTCCCTGAGCAAAATTGCGGTATTTTTTCCCGTCAGCAGATCCGATGAGACCATGCAGCTTTTCCCAACGTCGACACTCTTGTTTTTGCGCCTCGATAGCACCCTGCTTTTCTTTAATTCGTTCTTTGGAGGCGCTGTTCTCACTTAACCGATGCTTAAGAGCGGCAATGTTATCCCTCAGCTCCTTCAGTGACTCTTGATCCTCACTGAATTGCGTCTCCAGTTCATCGAGGGCTTTGTGGGTAATGTTTTTAGCTGTTTCCGTGGCTAAGCGTGTTTTTCGATCATTCTGTCTGGTCTTCAGCTCCGTTTGTCTGTCATCTAGCTTCTTTGCTTTTACCGCCAGCGCATCCCTTTGCCAAGGGCTCAATCTGGCTACAAGAAACTGATCTTCATCGCCAAAGTTCAAAGATCTGAGCGCTGCATGAAATTCATCTTTTAACTTGATTAACTCCGGTTCTCGCTGTGTGATGCGCTTGTGCAACGACTCAACATGGGCGTTTGCGCTGTTCCATGTTTGCAGCAGTTTATTGTGCTGAGTGCGGGCAAGTTTTTCCGTGTTCTCGGCAGCAGCAACGGCTTCATTTGCGTATAACTCCTCTGTGTCTGGGTTTTTGTCCCCGTATAATGTCTTGCGTTCCTCATTTGCCGTGGCAAGTTCTCTATTTAAGCGCTCCATACGTTCTCTCTTTTCTTTCAGAGCGCTGCTTTGGGTTTCAATAACCGCGTCCTAACGCTTTATTTCGCTATCGAAGGCCGTAATTAGTTTCTCGGTTTCAGCCTTTTTATGTGCTTGCACCTGCCATGCGTTTAACCTGGTTTTGAGGGAAGCCAACAGCGCTGAAATTTGCGTTTTTGGGATCTCTGAAATGCCCAGTGGATGAAGTTTGCCGACTACCGCCTGTTTTAATCCAGTAAAGTCAATTTCAAGTCTCTCAAGACTGCCTTTTACTTCAGCAAGGGTTATTTCCGCAGCTTTTTTATCGTTGTACCTAGTCGCTTCCAGCTTTTCACTCTCCGTCAGATTTTGACGGGCAGTAGCATTTGCGGCTTCCTTATCACAGACTTCAGTGCCATCTGATAAAGCCTTTGTCTGTTCCGCGATCATTTGATCAAGGGAACGAACCTTCTGAATGATGGGTGTTTTTGTTTTTAGCTCTTCTTCAGTTCTTAAAGCATTTCTATCATCCGCCTGTTGTTTACGGATGGCTGTGAGGGTTGCGTATGTTCCATCCAGCGAAGCGGCGCTCAAAGCCTGCCTGAGCTTTTCGCGCTCCGGTTTGAACGTATCAATGTCGCCTTGTAGTTTGCTTGCTTCGGTAGCCATAATCTGGTGCTCTTGGTCCTGTAGACTACCGGTAGCGCTCTTGCGTGCGCGCCGTTGTTCCCAGTGGCAGCGAAAGCGCCCCGCCTGAGATTCAAATACAACCTCGGCATAACATTCTCCGCTTTGGCGTGACATAATTTCGTTTCCACTTTTGGTGATTTTACCTAAGCGTGGAGTTGCACCATATAGGGCAAGGCAGATGGCATCGAGAATTGTTGATTTGCCTGCACCCGTCGGGCCGGTCAGGGCAAAAATCCCATTGGATACATATTCAGGAGCAGTGAAATCGATGCGCCATTCGCCGTAGAGGGAATTAAGGTTTTTAAACCGCAGTTCGAGGATTTTCATGGTTTTTTATCTGTAGAGATGTGTAGGTCGAAGGTTATTCAGCATTTACATCCTCTTCCATTAAACCTTTGATCACTTCCCGGTAAGATACCGTTAATTCTCTGCGTGCCTCTTCGGGTACCGTGAAAGCATCTAAACAGCGGCTGAAGACCTCATGGGCATCCAGATCATCGAGGGTTTCATCTTCAGTGATCGCACTGATCACCCGATCTGTGACGCACCTGTCTTTTGTGCGTCGAATTTCCATGCTAGAACCAGCCAAGGCTTCATCTAGGGTGTCGCGCAGATTGCTGATAATGTCGGTGCCGTTGTGTTCAATCTCAAGCCAAGCATTGCTATCATCCTTTTTTAGTTGTTCGATTTTTGCTTGGATATCATCCAGAGAACCCACTATGCGAACCAATGGTTGAAAACAGGGTACGTTTTTGAGGGTGATTTTTGAGGGAGGATAACTGAATTTATTACCCGCAGATTTAGACACCTGCGGATTGAACTCCACCAGCACCACAGATTTTCCTGCTTCGCTTCACCATAGCCCATCGGCAGGAGAGAGCCGCTGTAGCGCATGTGTTCTGTTGCGCCGATCGCTTGCGGCACGTGCAGGTGCCCAAGGGCGAGATAATCAATCGATGCTGGAAACACATCCGCACTAATATGGGCAAGGGAACCTACATAAAGTTCACGCACGCCATCCCCATCAACGGTCTTACCGCCTGCGCTAAAGAGGTGTCCCATCGCAATAATAGGGATATCTTTATCCCGCAGATAGGGGACAGCGCATACAAGCGCTTCTACGTTGTCCGCATCGATTTGTGGAGCACGCGGATCTTTCCTGAGGATAATTACTTCATCCTCCAGTGTTTCAGTCATTGCGCCTACCACATGCACATTTAGGGCGCGCAGTAGTTCTTTGGGGGCATTTATGAAAGAAGGGGAGTCGTGATTTCCGGCAATGATCACCACATGACGACAACATGAGGAAGCAACCCTGCACAGGAAGCGATAGTAGAGCTCCTGTGCCTGGTTGCTGGGCGTGCTGGTATCAAATACATCGCCAGCCACTAGCAGGGCATCAATAGCTTCATCTTCAATGGTTTGCGCCAACCAGTTAAGAAACGCCTCGAACTCCGCGTAGCGTCTTCTGCCATAAAGGGAGCGGCCCAAGTGCCAGTCGGAGGTGTGGAGAAATTTCATGGAGCCTCGCATTGAATCAGTTTTTATGGTTCTTGTCCGCCAGTGACTGCAACGTGATACTGGGGCAACGTTTAGAACTTAACGCGTGCTCCAATCATTACATTGCTACTGTCATACTCAAAATCCACGCCACGAGCTGAAAAATCAGAAG
>CAYPNO010000166.1:0-5552 GCA_964411865.1 uncultured Desulfuromonas sp.
CGATAAACGGAGTGGCACTACCGTCCATTATGGGCACTTCAGGGCCATCGATCTGGATGATCAAATTATCAATATGACAAGCTACTAGCGCTGCCATCAGATGCTCTATCGTGGAGATGCGTAATATACCGTCTCCAATTACGGTAGCCATTCTAGTATCAACTACATTCTGTGCACAGGCTTTAATACGCCTGGTTACGTTGCTTTCTTTGCGTTCGAATACGATACCTGTGCCAGCTTTGGCTGGGCGTAACATCATATTGATGGTGTTGCCCGTATGCAGGCCGATGCCGCTTATGTGTAGAGTGTTTGCTATAGTGCATTGGTGTAGCATGAATTAACTCCTTTGATGGAGGCTTTGTGTTGTGTTCGGATATTTCTGTTGCTTGATTACAGCAAAACTCATGCCATGCAAAGCTGTAGGGTTAATGACCTGTATTTACTCGATTTTATGAGGGATATGTCTTCGAAATTTGGCAGGATGTGGTGTTATTGCATCAAACAGTGCTCTGGCTGTGTTGCTGCGGTCACACTTAGAGGTATTCTCGATGAGCAGATATAGGCCGCTAAGTAGCGCACAGCTGGAGAGGTTACAGGCGGCCGGAGCCAATAATGGCGATAGCGAGCCACAGTCCTAAGAATGCGGCGATGGAATATCCAAGCAGTCCCAGCGCGGGCAGCCCAAAAAGTTGTGGCCCAGCTCCGGTCTGCATAATCAGAGAGGATCCGATGATCAATGATCCGATCACAAAGCTGAATGAAATTCTGTTGCTGGATTGATCCATAGTGCGTATGAGACGTTCAAGACCTCGGTGTTCCAAGTCTATTTTGAAATTGTTATTGGTTATATGAGACAATAATTCTTTAAGATCACCTGGCAAAGCCTTGGTTATTTCATAGTAATCACGCAATATATGTTTTAATTCTCGGCGCAGATGTTCACTTGAGTGGCGCTTTCGGATAAGGGTCTCTACTGCTGGGCGCACTTCATCGATGAGATTGAATTCAGGATCTAAGCTACGCCCGATCCCCTCAATGGTTATCAGTGCCTTTGCTAGAAGAATCAGATCAGAAGGGAATTTTATTTTATGTGCCCGAATGATAGTAAGAAACTCAGTAATAAACCTATATGAGTCAATCCGCTTCAGAGACAGGTTGTAATAATCTTCGATGAAGATGGATAGATCACGTTTAAGGGTGTTTTTGTCGATATCTCTGCTGCCGGGGCGGGAACTGATGAGCAGAGATGCCAGTTCATCAGCATTTTTGCTAAAAATGCTCAGAATAAGGGTCGCAAGTTGCTGTTTGGTCTCCTCATCGATGCGTCCGACCATGCCTAAGTCAATAAAGCATAGGCGACCATCCGACAGCACAAACAGATTGCCAGGATGTGGATCAGCATGAAACATCCCATGATCAATAATTTGTGCCATAAAAGCCTGTGCGCCATCATGCGCCAGACGCTTAAGGTCGACATCTTGTTGAGTGAGCTCATCAATTGCCGATATTTTTGTGCCGTCAACAAACTCCATGGTTAGGAGGGCTTCGGTGGTATAGTCCCAGTAGACATCAGGGATATGGATACGCTTGTTGGCTGCAAAATTGTTCTTAAAGCGGCACAGGTTATGCGCTTCTTTGACGAAGTCGAGCTCACGGTAAATAGTACGTCTGAATTCGCGGACGATCTCCCCAGCAGAAAATAATTTCCCCATGTTTCCGTGTGTGTCGATTAGGCTGGCAAGGTTTTCCAAGATATCCAAGTCCGTCGCGATAGTTTTCTCGATGCCCGGGCGGCGCACCTTCAGCGCAGCCCATTCGCCGGTGTGCAGCTGTGCCTTGTGCACCTGAGCCATTGAGGCAGCAGCTGTAGGGGAGGGGTCTATGTTTTTGAAGAATTCTGCTGTTGCTCCGCCGAGTTCCGACTCTATCTGTAGACGTATTTGGCTCCACTCAACTGGGCTGACCCTGTCCTGCAGGCTGTTGAGCTCTAGAATGTAGCTGACAGGTATAATGTCGGCCCGAGTAGAGAGGAGCTGCCCCAGTTTTATAAAAGTGGGACCTAACTCTTCAAGTGCCATGCGCAACCGCACCTCATCAGGAAGGCGCTCAAGAGCTTTTTTTTTGGCGTCCCTAGAAATAAAGCGGCGCCCAAGTTCAAGATAGTAATCGATGTTGAGCTGCTCGATTATATGGCCGAACCCATGCCCTACCAGGATAGAGAGTATTTCGCGGTAGCGTTTAAGTGAGCGCAGATTTCGGTTTACGCTGAGCAAGGAAAGCATATCCAGATATGTGTTCCTATGCTTTTATCTTACTGCCGGACTGCTCCAAGGCCGAGATCCTGTCTTCCAGCGCAGCTAAGTCTGTTTTGGTAACCAATCCCATCCGTTCCGCTGCCTCGCGAACTTCTCTTGCGGCTTCCTGTTGTAGTTGATCGCGGCGTTCAGTCGCGGCGGTTTTAACTTTTTCTTTTAGGCGGCGCCCCTCCTCTTCAGTGAGGTCAAAGCGCTCTTTTAGTTCATTGACAACCTCTTCAACTTTTTTCTGAGTCATAGACGCTGCACCAATTGCGGTAAGTAGGGTTTTTTCAACTATTTCAAGCATTTTTTATCTCCTTTTCGTGGGATTGGCTAAGGACCATGTTACGCCCATTCTAACATTTCAGCGGCGCTTGCATAGACCTGTTCTCTTTATTTCAGCTGGTTGCACCTAATTCAATCCCTAGCTGTGACGCAATCTCCTGGCAGACACTCAATAAAGGGAGGTTTAGTTCCTTCCAGAAGCTATTAGTGAAGCGCTTGGCTGCTGCAGAGGTTTTTAAGTGCACATGTGCTTCCTGTATAATGTGCAGATAGGTCTGGTTTAAATCATGCAGATACTGGAGCAGAACTATTTCACATTGGCTTTCATTGGCAGGAAGTAGGACCGCTTTGTGCAAGTGAGAGGCTAGCACCAAAGCATACGCATGGGGAGCCTTTGCTTCACAGATATGCTCCTGCATATTGTCGCATAGTGAGTATTGCCCCATAAATGTCTGGTATATTTTCCATGGACCTTTATCGAGAAGAAACCTTTTTAATTCCTCTGCTGGGATATTGAAAATATACGTAGTAGGAAATTGCGGTATCCCCTGAGAGTCCAACTCGTGAATTAACTGCTGGCGCAAGTTCTGCTGTTTATTGCCGCTAAGACGCGGCGTAGTGGTGTTTGTGTTTTGAGCAGTAGGGAGATTTAGGGCTTTAAAGAATGTCGTAATGGGATCTTGTAGCGAGTGCCATTTAATGCTGGATTGATTTTCTGTGCCGAAAGTGGTGGCTTCGTTCTGCGGGATAGATTTGTACAGCAGGAGTTCGATACTGTCGGTTTCAGGGTCGTATCCTGCGCGGGCAAGGGTCATGCAGGAGTGAATCAAGTCCAGAACCTTTTCAGTCCCTACAGCTTTAAATAGCTCCGGCGCTAGACGAGCATAGAGGCTCTTGCCTTCTGCTAGAATACCCAGCAAGTAAGTGAGCTGCCAAAGTCCCATCGGGGTAGACTTCGTCAGATGGATGCGCCGACCCGGCCATGCGGCACGCATATGGGTATTTAGGGTATCGACTGCGGCGGTATCCGGCTTTACGCTAGAGGAAAAGCAGGCTTTGCAATGGATGCTAGGTAGCGGCACAGGGATCGAAAAGACTTGCTCAAATTGGTTGGTAATGACGGTGTCTGTGTTGCGCAGTTTGCGCGCCAGATTTTTAAATAGCAGCCTTGCGCTGGTATCCACTTCGATCTCAAGTGGATAGGGCTCCACTTCCGGCATATACACTGAGAGTCCTGCTGGTGGCAGCTTCAAACCCTTTTGTTGCTTGCAGCTTTGGGTAGAGGTGCTGCTCAGTATCTGATTGAGCATGGCACAGGCACGAGCGCGGTTTTCTCGAAATAGATCAATTTGATCCAAGCGACGCAGCAGGTTGTGCAGCAGGATGCTACTTTTTTTGTCCAACTCTACTTCATGATCTCCAGCATTTGAACCCGAATGTTGATCGGTAAGATCTTTTAGGACTCTATCTAGGATTTCGGGCTTGGTTTGAGAGGGCAGGGTGCCGGCATGGAGCGCGGTAAGCATGCGCGCCACACAGAGCATGAGTTTGCTGTGAGCCTGATGCGTAGTTCTTTCTCCATCACTTAAGTTTTTACGGCGCAGATATGCACTAAGGCTAAGGGTTCCTTGGGAGACACTCTGTAGGCACAGGTTGCTAAGGTGCCAGCTGGTTAGTTCATTGTTGCTCTTGGCCTCAATTACAGCTAAAAGCTTAAATTGATCCAGGAGTTCCGTCAGTCCATCAATATCTGAATGGGGTTGTAGCTCAAAGCGTTTTTTCAGAGTATCGGCTTGCCAAATAATTATCTGCTTGGCGCCCCACGTGGCAAATTGATTCAGTGCCAACGCTTCAGCGCATGCCTGTCCCTGTTGGAGCAGCGCTGGCAATGGTTCAGGTTCTGGATAGAAAAATACGCAGCCCCCAGCGATGCAGCTGTCTCGATTGATCCAGAACACTAGATCTGGAGTGACGTGTCCAGCCACTGTGAGCAGAGATGAGTCTGTGGTGATTTTGCGAAAAGGATAGCGTCCTTGGGTGATTATGCCACGCGCTTGAAAGCGGAGTTGCTCCGCATAGGCAATGGAGTCTGTATTCATATTTAAAGGCTAATCAAATAGATTGTCTGAAGATGGCTGCTTGTGGCGCTTGAAATGGGTGTACGCCAGTTGCGTAGCGATGCGCCCACGTGGAGTGCGACTTAAATACCCCTGTTGGAGTAGAAACGGTTCAATGATTTCTTCAATAGTATCCTTTTCTTCCCCTATTGCAGCGGCCAAAGTGTCGAGGCCGACTGGGCCTCCGCCAAATTTGTCAATGATAGCCTTTAGCAGGGTAGTGTCCATAATGTCAAAGCCGCAATGATCTACCTCAAGGCGTAGTAACGCCAGATCTGCAGCAGTGCGTGAAATAGTGCCATCTCCTTCTATTTCGGCAAAGTCGCGTACGCGCCGCAGTAAGCGATTGGCAATGCGCGGGGTGCCTCGGCTGCGCCTAGCGATCTCCATCCCTCCGTCGGCGCTGATGGGGATTTGCAGGATCCCAGCGCTACGGCGTACTATTACCGCCAGCTCTGTATCGGTATAGAATTGCAGGCGGCTGATAACACCGAAGCGATCTCGCAAGGGTGAGGAGAGCAGCCCAGCTCTGGTAGTCGCGCCAACCAGGGTAAAGCGGGGCAGGTCGAGTTTTATGGTTCGTGCCGAAGGTCCCTGTCCGATCATGATGTCGATCTGGTAGTCCTCCATTGCCGGATAGAGGATCTCTTCTACCACCGCAGACATGCGATGAATTTCATCAATAAACAGGATGTCACCCTCTTCGAGATTGGTCAGAATGGCCGCCAGGTCTCCAGCTTTTTCAATTACCGGGCCCGAGGTGCTTTTAATATTGACCCCCATTTCGCTGGCTATGATGTTGGCCAAGGTGGTCTTGCCCAGCCCGGGGGGGCCGTAGAACAGCACATGATCG
>CAYPNO010000167.1:0-5515 GCA_964411865.1 uncultured Desulfuromonas sp.
AAACGGGGGACACCTATATCCAGCTTGAGTTCATCATCACCCTGAACCCAAACCAATCGCTGTTCGGCTGGAGATACATCCTTACTTGTTCTCCTCTTCGCTTTCCTACCATCCTTCTCTCGCCTTGTGCTACGCGAGAGCTTATGCACTTTCTGAGGACGTCGAACTGAGACAAACACAGCCACTTTCCACTCATGCATCTGCACTTTTAGCCAGGCGACAAAAGCCTTAACATCTTCCCCCACATAGTGAACAACTAACCGCGTACCCACACAGGTTCGCCCGCTATCGTCTACTGCGGCCTCAATCTGCTCAATGTTCGCTGCATAGGGAGTTTTGTTGAATAAACGTTGTAAAGGAGACAGCAGAGAGTCAATCAGCGGGTGGAGAATCAGGCATGAATCTACCCCAACAACCCGATGCGTGCCCGAGCGATAAAACCCGATTCGGAAGCAATCCTGAACATTACTACATTTAAGTTGGGCTCGGCACCGATAGCCAGAAGTAGACACTGCAGGCAGAAAGGAATCCAGCAGAGTTGCCGCCTCTTCACCCAGGTTATGCACCAAGCTCTGACGCAACAGGCGCTGCTTCCATTCACATTGTGAAGGGTAGTCAAGCATTTGCCAGTCACATCCACCACAGGAACCAAAGTATTTGCATTCAGGTACAACCCTGTGGGCAGATGGTCTCAGGACTGCTTCGATCTCAGCCTTTACATAACGTTTATATTCTTTGTGAATTCCGCAGCGCACCAGATCTCCCGGCACACTCAAGGGGATGAACATCGCCCTGCCGTCTGCAAGTCTGCCAAGACCATCCCCACCATGAACCAGCGAGGTGACCTCTGTATTCACACTATCGTTCAGCTGCTCATCCACACTGACACCTTTATCCTTCAGCTTCACGCTTTAAACCAAAGCCTGCGCTCACTCTTAGCAACCTCAAAGCGTTTGGGGAAATCAGCACGCTGCAAATACGGCATAATCATGTGGGAGAATGACTCAAGCAATTCCAATTTCGCCGAATCTAGATCGGAAGACGCAACTCCCATCCGCTCTAATTTTTTAAACAGATGCCAGCACCCATAGTCTTCCTGTGGAAGAGCGCATTTAATTTCGATACAGATACGATAATAATCGCCGTAATAGCGCTTACTGGCGTCAGAATAATCCAGCTTGAGCCCGTTAGGCAGGGTATGGATTTCAGGTAATTCAAACATTTTCACCCCATTCAACGCTTCAGAGAGACACATGACGTTTTGTTCTGTTCATTGAGCCAATCTATCTTGCTCCATAGACCATGTAAAACACGCACATCGTGCTCGCTAAGTCCGTTTTTCCCAAATATGCGCCGGAAACTTCGCAGAATATGATCGGGGTTGCTCTCCAATAAATAACCAGCTTCTGTCAGGGTGGATCGCATGTGCGCGAACATTACCTCTACGGTAGCTCCTGTCGCCAACCGGCGCGCACTTTGAACCTTACCAAGACCATGCGCCCGAGCTCCTGCAAGTTCATACAAGCACAAGCATACCGCCTGAGCCAGATTCATAGACGGCATTTCATCGCAGGTGGGGATGGTTATAAAGCGTTGGCACAGATCCAACTCTTCAGTCAACAGACCACGATCCTCGCGCCCGAACACCAATGCGGCAGGAGCTTGGTTATCCAGTTCCACGAGCGTTTTACCAACTTGATCCGGATGGATGAAATCTTCACGATTGCGCCCAAAGCGTCTGGTTGTCGCAAACGCGTAACAGGTGTCCGCCAAAGCTTCACCCAGACTTGGGAACACCCGCGCCTGCTCCAGAACCGAATCGGCTTTAACGGCCATGAGCCGTGCTTCCTCTCCGAGGTGGTCGGTATGAGGATTCACCAGACGTAGATCATGGAAACCAAAATTAACCATCGCCCGGCACACTGAACCTATATTGAGCGGCCCCTGCGGTTCTACCAGAACCACGGCGGTAGAGTTAATCCATGCGGCACCAGCTAAATCAGCAACTACATCAGTGTCACCTACGCCATTGACACCATCAGCGTACATACGGAGCATACCCTTCCTGACGCCAGTGCGTAAAACGTTTTCTGGCTGCGTCCACTTCATCTTGAGCGTAGGTAGGGGCAAACTCTACAACGTGTTTAAAACGCCGCGCAAAATTCAAACTACACCCCTTGGCATCCACCAGAACCTCAGATGCATTGCCATTATTTTCTTTGGTAGTGATCACCACCGGCTCAGTGTAACTCTCCACCGCACCATTATCCCAAACATGGGGGAGAAACGCGTTTTTCTGCCAAGTCCACATATAGCGGTCAAGCGCCATGGCCTGCTCGTCATTTTCCACCATAATCAGAACGCGACGGCCTTGAGCAAAAAACTCCTGCGCCAAACGACACAACCATGGAGCAACTCCCGGACGTTCGAGCTTTATGAACTCAACCTGTATTTTATGCATTAGACAACCGATATCAGGCCAGTGCTTTACGCAGATATGTCGCCCCTGCTTCAAGCGCTTGGAAATTAAAAGGCAAAAAGCGGTGATTACGCTCGGGCAGAACTTCCTTGAGCGCCTCTTTTACCGTTTCCGCTCTAACAACCTTGCTGAACTCGATATACGCCCCCAACATCACCATGTTAACCAGGCGTGAATCACCAATTTCGAGAGCCATATCATTGGCTGGAATGGTGATTGCAGTAAGATCGGTGCGTGACGAACCATCATCTTCAATCAGTGAGCTGTTGATCAACGCCAGACCGCCACCGCGCACGCGGGGATAAAATTGCGCCATCGCCGCCGGATTCATGAGGATAGCCGCCTCCGGCTCCCCCACCACCGGCGAACCCACCGCCGCGTCTGACATTACGACGGTGCAGTTTGCCGCCCCGCCCCGTTTTTCAACCCCGTATGCGGGGAAATATGAGGCATTATTGCCCTCAAGAATGGTTGCGTAAGCGAGCAGATTACCGATGAGCAACACACCCTGACCACCGAAACCAGCCATAAAAACATCGTGATTCATATTATTCACCTTGTGCCGAAGCGTCTTTAAAAACACCGAGAGGGAAATATGGGATCATATCTTCTGCCACTCGGGCATTGGCTTCTACCGGATTCATCCCCCAGTTGGTTGGACAGGTGGAAAGAACCTCAACAAAGCCGAATCTATTATCCTGAATCTGGGTCTGAAATGCCTGTTTAATCGCCTTGCCCGCCTGCAATACATGCTGGGGCGTATCTACCGCCACCCGCGCCGCATATGCAGTCCCTTCAAGGCCCGCCAGCAGCTCGGCCATCCGGATGGGGTAACCATCCTTGCGGGTATCGCGTCCATACGGGCTGGTGCTGGTTTTCTGACTTGGCAGAGAAGTAGGTGCCATCTGGCCGCCGGTCATGCCATAGGTGGTATTATTCACGAAAATAACCGTGATGGGTTCCCCGCGATTGGCGCAATGAATTATTTCGCTGGTGCCGATGGCGGCCAAATCTCCATCACCTTGATAGGTGAACACCGGACGCTGCGGGTGCACCCGTTTTGCCCCTGTCGCCACTGCTGGTGCGCGCCCGTGGGGGGCCTCAATGACATCAATGCCAAAATATCCGTACAAAAACACGCTGCAACCAACAGAGGCCACGCCGATGGTCTGCGCCTGAACATCAAACGCATCCATGGCCTGCGCCACCAGACGGTGGATAACTCCATGCTGACACCCCGGACAGAAATGGGTCTGTACTTCGTTAAGTGACGCTGGGCGGGAAAAAACCTGTTTCATAGCTTCAACATTTTCGATACTCATGAGCGCACCTCGCAGTGCAGACGAATCTGCGCAAAAAGCTCTTCAGGGGTCGGGAGCGAACCCGCGCCAGGGGCACGACCATAAAACTCGACCTCAACGCTCGGCACCGCCAAACGCACATCGTCAACCATCTGTCCGGTGTTGAGCTCCACGCACAGAACCTTCTGCCCTGCAGCGGTGTGGCGCTTGTATGCCGCCTTGGGAAACGGAAACAAGGTGATGGGGCGCAGCAAACCAACCTTGTACCCCTGCTGGCGTGCCAGCCGCACCGCCGTATGCGCAATACGCGCCGCGCTACCGAAAGCGGTGACTACCAGCTCGGCATCATCAAGCTCATACCCCTCGTAGCGCACTTCCTTTTCCTGCATTTCGGCATATTTACGGTGCAGTTTCAGGTTGTGCTGCTCCAGTTCACCATCGCCGAGATACAGTGACTTAACCACCTTATTGACTCCGCGCTCTCCAGGCCCAATCAGGGCCCAATCTTTGGGCTGCAGGTCATCTGGAGCTATGTACACATGCGGTTCAAGCGCTTCCTTCATCTGACCGATAACCGCATCAGCCAAAATCATGGCTGGGACCCGATAGCGGTCAGACAGATCAAACGCGAGCATGGTCAAGTCGTACATCTCTTGAACCGATGATGGTGCCAACACGATTAGGTGATAACCCCCATGTCCGCCCCCTTTGGTAGCCTGAAAATAATCTGCCTGCGAGGCATCGATCCCCCCAAGCCCGGGACCAGAACGACAGATATTAACAATCAGGCCGGGGCACTCGCTTCCAGCCATGTAGGATATCCCCTCTTGCTTCAGAGATATCCCAGGACTAGACGACGAGGTCATGGCGCGCGCGCCGCACGCACTGGCACCGAGCAACATATTGATGGAGGCAATTTCGCTCTCAGCCTGGATGAATTCACCGCCCAGGGCCGGCATTTTACGCGCGATGTATTCTGGAATATCGCTCTGCGGGGTTATCGGGTAGCCAAAGTAATAGCGACATCCGGCCTCCAAGGCCCCCATCGCTACGGCTTCGTTGCCCTTTACAAATAAACGTTTAGTCACTCGTTCCTCCGTATATTGATTCACAACTCGCGGAATCTTCGATTCACAACTTCAGGTTTCTCCGCCCGATGGCACGAAGTATTTTAAATTGCCTGGAACCCTGAAGTTTTCCGGCTAGGGGTCTTCAACTACTAGGTGCTTTAGCGCTCTCGGTATACTTCAATGGCCACATCCGGGCAGACCTGTGCACAGAAGGTGCAGCCGGTACACCGCAGCATCGCATCAGGAAGAAAAACTGCAGAAAGAAACCCGTACTTGTTCAGCGCTGTACTCATCTCGATCAAATCATGCGGGCAGGCAACGACACACAATCCGCATCCTTTGCACAATTTTTCATCAATAACAATTCTGTTAGCCACGTGCGGCTCCTTGTCGAAAAAATAAATTAGCGTGTTTATTTAGATATTCAGTGGACGGACGGCAGAACCAGCATTCTGCACATCACCTTGGAATTCAAACTCTACAATTCAGATAAACTTTGTCTAACCTGCAGCAGTGCAATTTCCGTATGGAGCAGTCACAGGCGCTGCAATCTAACAAATTGGCAAAACGGGAGTCAAACCAAATAAAAAATTGCGCCTCGAGCCCTTTAGTGTGGTTGCTGACTATGTAACCGCTACCGCCTGCGGATTCTGGGATCAGCCAGC
>CAYPNO010000168.1:0-1972 GCA_964411865.1 uncultured Desulfuromonas sp.
GGCAGAAACTGAAGAAGCTGGCGAAAAACCGTTTGTCCTGAATTCATGGATACCCCCTGTGATAGCACAGAAGGTATCTGCCCATATTGCTGGAACGAATTCAAATCGAAAACGAAGCAGTTATGTCAAAGAACTATTACTTTCAATACTTTACAAGGTTGTGCGGTTTTTTAACCGGACAGTAGTAAATTACCACAATCCGATGCGGTTCACTACCGTTCACCGGCATCCTACGTGTGTTGAAAATTGTAGGATGTGGTGAGGAACGAACCGCATCGGGTGTTCATAACCAATGAATGATTGATGCGGTTCACTACCGTTCACCGGCATCCTACGTGTGTTGAAAATTGTAGGATGTGGTGAGTGCAACGAACCGCATCAACGTATATCTACATAAATGATTGCTGTGATTCAAGAAGTTAACAGCAACCTACGGGGACGATAAAGATGACAAACTACCGTAGAACAAAGATTGCCGGAGCAACATATTTTTTTACGGTTAACTGTGCAAAACGCAGGGATAACATCCTGTTGACTGAGCATATTGACTTGCTCCGCCAGGTAGTTCGCAAAGTTAAAAGCGATCACCCTTTTACCATAAATGCTATGGTGGTTCTCCCTGAACACCTGCATTGTATCTGGACGTTACCAGAAGGGGATGCCGACTACAAAACCCGTTGGGCACTGATCAAGGCAGGCTTTTCACGGCAAATTCCATCGATTGAAGGTCGTTCAGAAAGTCGCATAAAAAGAGGAGAACGAGGGATCTGGCAGCGCCGATATTGGGAGCATTTGATTCGCGATGATTTGGATTATCAGCGGCATGTCGATTATATCCATTGGAATCCGGTTAAGCATGGTGTGGTGCCGCGGGTCATTGATTGGCCATATTCGAGTTTTCATAAGCATGTTGATCAGGGTTTTTATCCAGCTGATTGGGTGGGAGAACCTGATGATGGTGAATTTGGCGATGTATGAATGACGCGGTTCACTCCGTTCACCGGCATCCTACGTGTGTTGAAAATTGTAGGATGTGGTGAGTGCAACGAACCGCATCAGGAGTTGGTAGCGAATGAACAACAATAAAGACAACAAACACAAAGCTAAGAACACCGGGATATCACTCGTCCGCTCATCGGCGGCAGAATATCTGACATTTTGCAGCCCGTGGTAGCTCGGAAGATAGCGTAGAAATGCGCTATGAAGATGAAAACCTGTGGTTGACCCAGAAAATGATGGCAACTCTCTACGCTGTTTCGGTGCCTGCTATCAACCAGCACTTGAAATGCATTTTCGCTGACAACGAACTGGATCACAGGGCAACTATTAAGTCTTACTTAATAGTTCAAACCGAGGGCAACAGAAAAGTACGCCGCGAAGTGGAGCATTACAGTTTGCAGGCGATTATTGCTGTTGGATTTAAGATCGAACACGAACGTGCCGTACAGCTTCGCAAATGGGCCAACCAGATTGTTAAGGATTACACTATCCAGGGCTGGACGATGGATGTGGAGCGTCTGAAGCATGGCGGTAATCTGACCGATGAGTTTTTTGAGCACCAACTGGAAAAAATTCGGGAAATTCGCCTCTCCGAGCGCAAACTTTACCATGCAGCAAAAGCAAAACGACCGGAGCGCTGGTCAGGCGAAAGCCGTAACTGGGATAGACCGGAAGGGGTTATTCTGAATCCGCAAAAGCCCAGACAAAACGATGAAACAACAGAGGTTATAGCGAACTAAAAAGCGACAACTTTCTTGACAACGCCCGTAACCAAATCCCAAGCCGAAAGTGAGTTTGGAAAATACCGCATTGTACAGGATCGGTTGTTTGAAAGTGATTTTGACCTGATGATTAGGCAACTAGTTTTGACTTGATGCGGTTCGTACCTCACCACATCCTACAAAGCATAAATCGCATATCACCTGTAGGATGCTGGTGAACGGAGTGATCCGCATCGTTGTAAACAAGGGAT
>CAYPNO010000168.1:2072-5483 GCA_964411865.1 uncultured Desulfuromonas sp.
GACCATGGCAAATAAAGCAAATGAGAACGTCTTTCATAACGACTTCATCAACCAGTTTTGGCTTGATGCGGTTCGTACCTCACCGCATCCTACAAAGCATAAATCGCATATCACTGTAGGATGCTGGTGAACGGAGTGATCCGCATCGTTGTAAACAAGGGATGACCATGGCAAATAAAGCAAATGAGAACGTCTTTCATAACGACTTCATCAACCAGATGGTTGCCAACGGTGCACCTCCTAAGGAAAGATGAATTTCCAAGGTTGTACACCAGGTTATCCAGCGTCACATTTAATTCCGCTTCAAACTGGTTCACCGATTCCGTTCAGGTGGAAAAAGTGGCACAGTTTGCAGCGGAATCGGTGGCCGGTTTGCTCCGAAATATGCACCAATGTGTCTCATCCGGGGCCCTGTCGTTCAGACTGGAGTCAGGATGTTGCGTGTTATATTGGTCAATCCAACGCCTAATTTTCTAGAACACGGGGAGATCTCCCCAAATCAGTGTCCAAGAAAACTGGCACCACCTCACTTAAAGTATCCGTTCATTATCTATAAAAACAACTTTTCCCCTATAGCCTTGGATGTAAGCCAAAAGCGCAGATTAAAATCAATTCAATCACAAAAACTTAAAATTGAGGTGCGGTCACTGGCAACTGCTCTGTGTCTATCCCCTCACATAGGTCATTATTTACAGTCAAATTCCCGTCATCATCAATCGTGATCGTCCATATAGTGTCGTAATCATCACCCGGCCAACTATTCCTCAAGCTGCGGTAGGGAACTGTCGCCACCATAACTCGAAATAAGAGCATTGATAAACGGTCTAATACGCCCAGATTCCCAGCCTAGCAAAATGGTTTGATTAGAGAATTTGCCACCGGTAAAGAAATAATCACTGCTGAATTGAGCTAAATCCTGGTCGAAAAGAGTAAAACTTGAGACCAGCAAATAGGGCAGATTGTTGGCGATGGCATAGGGCAACACTGTCAATGATGGCCTAACATAAGAAACATCAATTCCAGCTGGGATATACCGCGCTGGAATCCATTGGGCTGGATCGATAGAATAGACCATGTCTGGCATCCTGTCGGTACCAATTATATCGTTTAAAGTGTTGCCGAGTTCGAGGGCACGCCACTGACCAGCAGCGACAAAGTTACCGTTTTCGAAGCTAAAATTTTCATTTGGATGTGCCTCGGCGTGACGGACTATATACATAGTTAGGTTTTTGTTGATGTCAGCTGGAATGACTACGCCATCAACACCAGCGCTACGAGTTGTGGTGAAATAATCTTGCTTCTCGTACGAGCAGGTGGCACTTGCCACTGGTAAGGGTAGCACTGGGTAAGAATCAGATGGTGACAGATTACTGTCATAATGAACCAGACTCGCACTTCCATCTGGCATGATAGAGATAGCATAGACTTGATTTGCCCCCTGATAGGCAGTCGGCAGGTTCATACTCTCACCATACAGTTCATTGAGACCTGTCAGCAATGCCTCGATGGTTTCCCAGGGCGCGGAAAAGACATAGTAGCCTGCTGGGGCATCTTTTTCGATGATAGTGGTCACGATGGCATCATTGATCTTGCCAACGTTGTTAAAGTCAAGACCTCTGCATGTATCGCTGTAGCCAAATCGAGAACTAGCTACTCCGGCAGGCAGCGACTCTTCAGAAGGATATGCAACATTTAGAGAGTAGGTGTTGGCTGTGTAGGTACCTCCAATTGGGTCTGTAATAACAGGAAGAGTCTGCTGGTTGAGCAGAGCAAACTGTTGACATGTAGCCAATCGAGGTCATATCTGGGTATTGGTTATCCGTCTGCAGGTGGGTCATCGGTGCGAGGGTGTAAATCGCGCTGACATTGTTATCATCAAGAACCTGCTGTTTCAAAAAAGTTGCCATTTGCAATGAGCGCTGCAACCCCTGAGGAGTAAGATTAGCTGTTTCGGTGTCGATGTCTCCAGGGTCATGGTAGGCCAGATCAGGGCTTACTACAAAAATCAGGTTGATATTTTCAGCGGATAGGGGTGCGGTTGAATCGTCACTGTGGTTGGAGTCAGAGCACCCTACGGTAAGGCTTAGCAAGAAAATTAGGAAAATGGGACGAAGAGCGGATAATCTGTTGGGCCATTGCATTAAATAATTCAAGTTTCCCCCTTGGTTGATCAGTGCTTTGCAAAAAATCGAATATAACGAACACATTTTTTAAGCGAGGGGCCAATTTTAAGCTTTGTCTGAGGAAGTGACACTCGCTGGATATTCCGCTTTGATTGACGCCCATAACCTCAAGGTTACAGCTCCTGATCACTTGTGAATACAGGCTGAAGATCATTCGCATAACTACCACAGGTGTGATGCCACACTGTTTGACTATATTGCTTTGCTTCAGTAATAGTGCGATGCGCTGATTGTCAAAGAACGAATTAATTTGGTTCTGACATGAAACGGTTTCTGCTACAATCTGATCCAAAGCATCATCTCCTATGGTTGTAAGGTTGTTTGGCGACAACCTATTTTACTACAGTTGATGGTGCTTTTGTTTTGTTATTTCAGTATGTCAGTATGTCGAAAGTTTTTTCAACCTGTGAAAGTTGAGTTAAAACTCTATCTCGACAAGGCCAGATGGATGCATTTGAACACGAAATCCGATAATTCGTCTGTTGAACCCACGATGTCCTGACACTCAACAATGTAGTTGACATAGAAAATTGTAATTTGTGAAGATTCAATTCATTCTCACTCCTCAATAACCCAACTAAAGCGACAACTATGATCAGGCTGGCCTTTAAAAACATCTGGCGTGCAAAAACTCGAACCATTCTGACACTAACAGGGATTGGTGCCGGTATTGCGTTGTATGTCTCCTTGACGTCTATCAGCATAGACTTGAAGCAGCAACTTGATCAGACCATTGCCCAGAGTAATATCGACATTATTGTTCAGGAAAAAGGGGCTTCCACGCCAGTGTCATCCAGGATTGATCAGGAAACTGTGACTGCGGTATCAAGCCTTGATCTGGTAAAATCTGTTTCCCCTGTTACGGTGGGGTCAATCCGTACGCGCGGTCTGCCGTACCTGTTTTTATTCGGCATCTCTGCTGGCGAGCCATATATAGGCATGACAGAGTGGTTAGGCACAGGACTTATAGACGGTACTTTGTTTCAGCCAGGGGAAAACCAAATTTTACTTGGACGCAACGCAGCCAGGGTGCTGAAAAAACAAGTTGGAGATCCAATAGTTCTTGGGGCCGGTCATGAGTATCGTGTTAGCGGTATCTATTGGCTGGGCCAGGGGATTCTGGACGGAGGTGCCATCATGCACCTAGAGGATTCACAGCACTTGTTGAAACGCACCGGACATGTCAACCTGGCAATGGTACAAGGCCATTCCAAGAAGAACACATCTG
>CAYPNO010000169.1:0-5443 GCA_964411865.1 uncultured Desulfuromonas sp.
GCTGTAAAGCCAAAAGCTTTAAGGATGATATTATACACTGTGTTGGACTTCTTTGGCTTCAAGAACTGCGCAGTAATCCCTTGTTCTTCGTAACGCTTCCACTGATCCCCCCGTTCATGGAGGAATTCCTCCTTATCCAGTTCGCCATTAAAAACCACGAAGTCCATGGGAAATTTTTCCGGGCGTAAGTGCGTATTGAAAAAGTGGACCGAGAAGATAAAACCTGTCGCCAGCAGCGCTTCATCCGAGTGTATGATGGTAGCTACGTTGAACACCCACCCAGGCAAGAATGTGCCGAAAAACTCCGGAAACCACAGCATGAGACCAGATCCACCGATGGCGAACATACCCCAGAATACTGCAATGAAGTCAAATTTCTCCCAGTAAGTCCAACGCTCAAACGTGGGCTTCTCCCCCTTACCGAGGAACCAGCGCACCATCCCTGTAACATCACGCACATCACGGAATGTCGGCATCAGTGAATCTGGCCCGAACAAACGTTGCAGCCACATTCCAGGAATATCTTTGCGAATAAAAAGAAAATGAAAACTCATCACCAGTGCCATACCAAAATACACAAAGGTTATAACCGCACCTACACGGTGAAGATATGCAGCATTCTCGGTTCCACCGAGAAAATCAATCATCAACTGCGCCCAGGGTTGGGTGTAAAACTTGATCGGAAGTCCGGTTACAGACAGCAGCAAAAAGCTGACAATAACCAACAGATGCATAAAAATATGCCGTCGCTCAAAACGTCGGTACAGTTTATGGCCATCAGGGATGTGGATATGCGCCTCACCATTTACCAATGCTGCCTTTTTCTCTTTGTTATCCCTGATGCCACGAACCATCCACATGATTGAATGGAGCCAAAACACCGAGAATGTGCCCACCAGTAGCGTAGTCATTGCCCAAAAGGTGATAACTAGTACAGGATAACGCCCAAAGTCGGAGTGATTTGCATGAGCATAAAACATACTGAAGAGCGCAGTAGAATCTTTGTGGCACGCGCCGCAGGTCTGGTCTCGGTTATTCATATGGATTGTAGAGGCGGGGTTATCTTCAGCTAGCACCCCATGACTGCCGTGACAGTCCGAACAGGTCGCAGTGCGTTCTGGGTATCCGAGATGGAAACTTTTTCCGTGATAACTGTCCAAATAGGTGCGCACGATATCGGTACGAATGTCGTTGCGCTCCATTGTCTCTGCATCGGCGTGGCATTCGATACACACATCGGCACTAAAACTTCTGACCAGTTTTGTATCTGCGTTCGACAGTGCCATCACTTTATGGGTTCCATGGCAGTCGGTACAAGACGCACTGTCCTGATTGCCAACGGCAACGGCTTGACCATGCACAGATTCGCTGTACGCTTGCGTATCGTGACACGCCGCACACACATTTACCCCATCCTGCTTCGCCCCTGAAAACTTCTGAAACGTATGGATAGAGTAATGGCATGCTACACACTCAAGACCCATTTGCGCATGCACGCTACTGCCATGCTGAGCGGCGATATCGGCATGGCAAGAAGCGCAGTCCACCGCAGCGGGCATCTCTTCAAGCTCCATGTGAGCATCGATATCTTCAAGATAATGACACCCTACACAACCAACCCCGCTACGCCCATGCGCCGACTCCATAAACTGGTTTGATTCCACTACGCTTTCATGGCACATCAGGCATGTCTGTGAATCTGCCATTCCCGCCTGAACTCCGCCCAACACCATAACAGCAGCGATGGCAAGCACCGTCAACGTCAAGGGAAATCCTCTCTTCATACACAGACTCCTTATTTACTCTTAAATGCTTATTGCGCGTCGAAACACGCTTTCAATACAGCCTCGATCACTAGGTCCCCTGCAAGTTCAAGCCCTACAGAAGTTGCCTTCACTGACACCATTGTGTATGTTTTTTATATACACCACGGCTTAATATCACAGCCGTAAAGTCCAAGTCAAACCTAAACAGACCCAAACTCTTGATTTGGAGGTGATATTCTATTCCTCTTACTTACACATGCGACTCGTGCTTCAAGTTTTAGCACTTTTTCACTTCTAAGTTGGCATTTACATAGGAACATCTCGTAAAGACTCTACCCCAGAGATGAAACTGCGCAGTGTACCGCAACGTTTTATCTTACCGCACCAGCGGCGCAATGCTTCGTCCTCTATAAAATGTATAACATTTTTGAGCTTCGCCAACACCTGTTGGTCACCACTGTATACCTGGCTATAAACTTCAGCTAAGCGCAACAGATAGATGCACAACTGGGCCCCGCGCTGTCCTGTAACAGATATTTCATCCTGCGCCCCTATGGACACTGCCCCGATACCACCATTCTTCTGGCTGCGGATGTGCGCAAACAACCAAGGATTAGAGACAGCTCCGCGTCCAAGCATCAAACCAGCTGCTTTTGTCATCTTCAAGATGGCATGCCCTTGGTCGGCGCTAACTATATCTCCATTAGCCACCACGGGGATAGGCGTAGCGGCAACTACTTGCTGTGTCACAGTGTGGTCAGCAACGCCAGAATATTTCTGCTCCACTGTCCGTGGGTGCAAAATAATATAGTCCACTCCGCACCCTTCAAAGACCGGCAACAATTCCAATATCTGGCCTTGGTTTGTATAGCCAGAACGTACTTTTACTGAAAAACTACCCCGAAAAACCTGGCGCATGGACTTGAGGCAATCCGCCACTTGGCGCTCATCCCTCAACATTCCACCACCAGTGTTGCCCTGCATCATCCTTCCATATGGACAGCCAAGATTCAGGTTAAGATGTTGTACTCCGTTGTCCTGCAATATAGATGCACCATCAGCAAGAGCCTGTGCACCGCTGCCGACCAACTGAACAACCAACGGGGAGGACAAGTGATGGGCGCGCACATCATCAAGATCACGGCGTGCTAATGGGTGCCGCGAAGAATTACTGACCGGCACAAACTCAGTAAAGAGAACGTCTGGCGCCCCTATCTCCATCTGGACAGAACGCATGGAGGCATTGGTCAAGCCCTGCAAAGGGGCAAGCATAAGTGGAGTAGAAAAATTTTCCCATGGAAGTTGCATTGGTTTTTAATTAGTTTCCCAGTTCCAGGATTGATTATTATATCTATACTCTGAACTAATGCTAAAAATGTTTTCGATTCAAACTCACTATAACCCTGTTTTGATCCTCTATGTTGAAGCTCAAGGCAAAGGAATTTACTTCAACCACGCTAAAATAGCAAGTGCACACGCTTGAACCTCTCCCAAGGTAAGCATAAATTTTCAGCTGCCCACGAACCAAAATATTCGTTTATTCAAACACTGTTTGCAATATTTGGTACGAGTGGTTAAAATAGCACAACGGAAGTGTTTTTTAAATTCAACTTTTATGGCAGCATAGAAGTTGAATGATTAAAGCTTGTCTTGCTGCGCCTTATATTAACTTGTCTATATCACACCTATCCATTTCCCACCTTCGAGCCCCCTGAGCAGATTGGAGCAAAATGACAGAGTCATTTTTTTTTACTGAAAATATTGGTACACATCTTGTGAAATTATTACTCGCATTTATCGCCGGTGGTCTCATCGGTATTGAACGGGAGAAACATGGTAGGCCTGCCGGGTTACGCACCCACGTTCTTGTTTGTACTGGCGCCTGCCTGATGATGATCATCTCAGAAAGCATATTCGCCCGCTATGGTCACTTGAGTGCAACCGGAATAGCGCGCATCGATCCAGGCAGGATTGGAGCCCAGATTGTTACCGGCATCGGATTTCTCGGAGCGGGGGTTATCCTCAAGGAGGGGGTAAATGTGCGCGGCCTTACCACTGCTGCCTGCCTGTGGTATGTAGCAGGTGTTGGCATGGCCTTTGGATTCGGATTGATAGATATCGGCATTTGCAGTACAGCCCTAGCGTTTGCCGCCCTTTTTGGGTTGAAATATTTTGACCCTGTTTTTCGTAAGGATAGATTTCTGCGCCTATCTGTAGTTAGTGCCGCAGAGACAGATATATCCGAAGACTTAAAAATCATATTTAAAAAATACGCACTTAAAATAACCAATATTGAACAAGAAATTGACCTTGAAAATCAGCGTAGACAGTATGAGTTCATAATTACCCATAACCAACACCCTATGGGCAAAACCTTAATTACTGAAATAGCGGAACTTAAAGGGATATCAAAGGTGCGCTATAAATAAAAAAGCCGCCTCCTACCTTAGCAGGGGCGGCTCTTCTAGCCTGTTTTCAACTATTTAACGCACGATTCCTACTCGGTCTCTAACCTACTTACCCTCTTTGACCTGCGGGCTCCGCAAGCGGAAATCAAACTTGGTAAAGTCGCCATAACGCCCCTGAGCATACGCAGTCAAGACCCAGTCAAGACCTTTATTCATGGAACTGAAGGTCTTTTCTGGAGTAACAACCGCAGAGGAGCGCTTTACCCCTGGCGCCAAACGGGCAAGCACGCCTTCAACACTGCGCTCTACAGTCCCGATACGCTGACCTGGACTTTCTTCACAATAGACTTCATAGGTTGTAGCATCGCCACCAACACTATAATACAGGGTCATAAACTTGAACATGCGCTCTTGCTGAAGTTTGCGCATTGTCATATCCATGCGCGCGCGTGGGACATCCTCAGCGGCAATTTGAGCATCCTGCGCAAGACCTACGCTAGTTTTTTTAGCGGTCAACAACGCTCGGCGATACCAGTGCATAGCCTTCTCAAGATCCACTACAACACCCTTACCCTGCATATAGTAGTCGCCAAGCAGCAGCGCTGGCTGTACTACCTTATGCAAGTCCGCCGCCAGCTCTAGCCAAGGTCGTGCCTCGCTATATGCGCTGCGGTTATGGTAGAGCATCCCCAGATGCAACATGGCAGGAAAATAGTTCTGTCTGCCTGCGGCAATAAAATATTCTTGCGCTAATTGCTGCGGATCGTGTGCCTCGAGTATCCCTGCCTCCAGAAGCAACCCAAGGTTATGTTGTACTTTTGCCTCTACCTCTTCTAGCTTGGCGACGGTAACATGGGCTGCGTTAAAAAACTGCTTAGCGGCTAGCTGGTTAGGACTTAAGCTAGACGAAAGGCACGCATAAGCACGCTCATCAAGGGGCGTATAGCCCTGCGGCAACGATCCAACATAGCACTCCGCCAGGAGCAGTTGCGCCCCCATCTGCTGTCTAGCTGCGGCAAGACGCAGAAAGTCCAGACCTGACTCCTGCAATTCTTCTTTCTCTTTACACACAAACGCCCGTCCGCGCTCATAGTAATCGTCTGTATCGCAACGCCAGCATATTTTGTAACTGTAATTATACAGGACAGCTAACCCTGCAATGGCGATACACACCAAAAAAAGAAGGATATTCACCAGAAGCTTTTTTTTCGCTGTCATATACTCACCTCAGCTTTTTGTTAATATCCAGGCAGCAAGTTGTGCGCGTTA
>CAYPNO010000170.1:0-5402 GCA_964411865.1 uncultured Desulfuromonas sp.
GGTTAATATCACTGGCAGCATGAGTATCCAACTCAGCGGTGGAACGCCCCAGAGCAAACTCTTGCATAGTGACTCGGATAAGCCAGCGATTATTCGTGCAGAACCCTCACCATTGAGTTCTTTTCTCACAAACGGGGAGGATATGGTCAAGCGGGTAGGTTTGTTGCTTACTAATGCCAACTCGCTGTTTTCGCGCAAGAATGTAGAAGCATTTAACCATATTTTAGCAAATGTTGAGACTATGAGCGCAGAGTTGTCAGGGCAGACCGTGGCTATGGCTGATATGCTGAATTCTGTTGAGCGTGCCGCTAATCGTGTGGATGAAACCTTTAGCAGCCTTACGGCAGTAGGAAGCAGTGCGCAACGTTTGATCGATGGAGATGGTGCAGAGGCTTTAGCCTCTGCTCGACAAAGTATGGATAATCTGAACACAATGACAGCGGATTTGCAGCGCTTGCTAAGCGAACATGAAGGTTCGCTAGCCAAGGGTTTTAAAGGACTCGGAGAGCTATCTCCGGTTATGCGCGAACTTCGGGCGACTATGGAAAACCTCAATCGGATAACCCGCCATATCGAGGAAAACCCGGCAGAATTTATAATCGGGCGCGGCCCTGTACAGGAGTTTTCACCGTGATGAGTAGCTCAAAAGAAGTCAACGCCGAATGTATTTTATCAGAATTAGCTTTTTTAGAATGGACATCCGCTGAAAAAGCAGGGTGTGTTTGCCGTAATTTTGTTAGCGGCGCTATCTTGGTTGCTGTTGTTTTAATGCTGAGTGCTTGTTCTGTTTTCCCTTCCAAAGAGCCTCTGGCTGTGTATGTGTTGCGTCCGAGTGTCATCGAAACCATGATGCCACGGTGTGAATATACCGTGCAGATCCATAGACCCAAAGCGGGTGGATTGCTTAATAGCTCTAAAATTGTGGTGATGCCCGCACCTCAGCAAATCAACGTGTATAAGGGGGTACGTTGGGATGAGGTACTGCCACAGGCAGTGCGGGATTATCTTATTGATACCTTCCGTTCTAGCGCTGTTTTTACCGCAGTAATAGGTTCTGAAAGTAGGGCTGAAGCCGACTTTTATCTGGATAGCACCATGCGTTCATTTCAGAGTAGCTACGTTCGTGCTGCTGAAAATGGGGGTAATCCGGTAATCGAGGTGGAATTTGCTGCGCAGCTAGTCAAGGCTGAAACCAGCATCATTGTTGCACAACATAACTTTATCGTGCTGCAACCGAGTGCTGGAACAGGGGTAGATGCTGTAGTGCTTGCCTTCAATAGCGCGGCAGCAAACTTGAGCGCGCAGGTGCTAGAATGGACCGCGACGCATATTGAGCAGTTAAACTCGGAAGAATAAGTATACCTTTGTATCGCACTTTTTGGCCTGTTTTTGGTCTCAGCGCATCGATCCAAGTTTGCGCAGTAGTGCATCCATAATACGTACCGGCAGGAAGCGACGTAGGGCTGCAAGGGCATACGCGGGAAATGTCACGAGATAATGTGGTTTAGGGTGCGCGCTATGCAAAGCGTGGTGTACGCGTTTCCACACTGCGTCAGGGGCGGCGGTAAACGGAGTGGGATGTTCCGTGGCGGCGTAGTAGGCGGAAACCCGCGCATAACTGTCGGCGTGGCGGCTAGCGTCGACGTTAATGCCGCGTTTAAATTCATTCAGGGCCCGGCGGCGGAACTCACTGCGGATTGGGCCAGGCTCGATGGTACTCACATGCACCCCGGAACCTGCCAGTTCGAGGCGTAGGGTGTCCGTAATCCCTTCAAGGGCAAACTTGCTCGCGTTGTAAGCTCCCTGCCACGGGAAAGCCACCAAGCCCAAAATAGAACTTATGTTGAGCAGACGGCCTCCACCTCCACGATGTAGTGCTGGAAGGAGTAAGACGCTGAGTTGATGGGTGCCAAAAACATTGACTGCAAATTGCTGCTCTAGTTCCCGCCGAGTTAAATCCTCTACTGCTCCAGGCTGGGCATATGCAGCATTATTGATAAGACCAAACAGATCATGTTTGCACAATTTCAACACGGTTGCCGCAGCGTGGTTGACGCTCTCTTCACTGGCTAGGTCGAGTTCCAAAGGGTTAAAATTCGGCTGGGCGAGATCGTCCATATCCACCAGCGCACGTGCCGTGCCAATTACGCTGTATCCTGAATCAAGCAGGTGTTGAACCAGATTCTCTCCTATACCGCTGGAAACCCCTGTGACCAGAATCCATAGTTTTTTATTGCCAAGGTTGCTCACGCGGTCAGAATTCCTTCAATCTCGCTGGAGATCTGAATGGCGTAGTTGTCTGTGAGACCAGAAACGAAGTCAAACGCCTGACGTAGCCACCATTCGTAACTTTCAAGCCGGTGGTTTTGAATGTAGTCAACATCCCAAGCTAGATCCAGACATTTACGCGAAATAAACGGGGCTGCATGATAGTCCTGATCCCTGCACAGAGACTGCAATGCTAGGGAGAAGGCTTTAATAATCCGTCCCACCATCTTGTACGCACCAAGTTCGTAACGCAGTTTCGCTCTATGCGAAAATATCTCGGTATACATTGCGGTAATCTCGGCAAATCCCTCATCAAAACGGGTGGAAAAGTCCCGCTTCAGGTCACAGGTGTGTTCCGCATTTATAATCTCGGGATAGAAATGGCAGAATACGCGCACCGACTCATCTATCAGCGCACCTATGGCTCTCCCGCGCGCCTTGGCTATGGGCAAAGCTGAATCTAGGTCCATCCCGGCAAGGCGCAAAAATAGTTCCTTGACCGGTTTCTCTGGGAATATCCGCATGGATACCGCATCTTCCATATCGAGGATGCGGTAGCAGATGTCGTCAGCAGCTTCTGAGAGAAATGAAAGTGGGTGGCGTGCTACATTTCCGTCCGCACGCAGCAGCCCCATGGTGTGCGCCATACGTGCGAAGATATCCGCCTCGCTGGCAAAAACAGAATACTTTTTGGTCTCCAGCGCGCGTGGATCAGTGCTGGTCCACGGATATTTGATCATACTCCCCAAAGATGCGAAGGTTAGGCGCATATAACCGCTGCACGGATTGTCTGCCCGCGCTGCAAGGCGAAATCCCTGCGCGTTACCTTCGAATAAAAGCAGGTCACGGCGGGTCGCAGTGGAAACCTCGGGTGGACAGATCATCTCTGTATGTGCCGCCATCCATTCACGGATGGCATATTCTCCTGCATGACCAAAGGGCGGATTGCCGATATCGTGGATAAGGCACCCAACCTGGACAACCAAGGGGATAGCCTTAAATAACTCGGCGTGTTGCGGGTGCTGCTGGCGCAGAAAATGCTGAACTTTTTTGGCGATGGAGCGCCCAACGCTGGCGACTTCGATGGAGTGGATAAGGCGGTTGTGGATATGATCATTGGGTGCGAGGGGGTGTACTTGAGTTTTTTTGGCCAGACGTCGGAACGGCTCGCTGAAGACCACCCGATCGTAGTCTGCCTCGAAGGCGTTGCGTTCGGAACTGTGCACAGGGGCGGTCAAGAGGGGCAGTTGACCGAGATTGCTCATGCGCTGCACAGAGAGCAGGTGTGGCCAACTCAGGGCTGCGGGCATTGGGAGATTCTCCTTGTTGGGCCATGCAACTTAAAATGAAAGGGCACGGCATGCCGTGCCCTTTGTAATCTTGTGGTGGAATAGGGTGATTCGTGAATCGCCGCTTGTATGTTGTTTCGCGTCAATCTCCCCTATTTTATAGGGGGAAGGCGAACGAAGTTAGCAGGGGGTGTTTGTGTCACACCACCGTTCACTACGGGTGTGCATGCGCGGACATGGACAATTCATTAATTGCCCCTACGCGCCCCTCAGGTTCAGAGGATGTTCTTATGGTATTCCTGTAGGCTGCGTACTTCGCCTTCACCCTTGCGCCTGGCCTCTATCCCTTTGGCGGCGGCAATGGCGGCGGCGATGGTGGTCATGTAAGGGACCTTGTGTTTAATCGCAGCCTTACGGATATATGAGTCGTCGTGGCTCCCTTGGCGTCCTGCCGGTGTATTTATCACCAACTGCATTTCACCGTTGGTGATGGCATCGGTTATGTTCGGACGTCCTTCATGGAGCTTGAAGATGGTCTCAACATTTAACCCGTTTTCGTTCATAAATGCAGCTGTTCCAGCGGTGGCTACCACTGTGAAGCCCAACTCTAGGAATTGACGTGCAACTTCAATGGCCCCAACCTTATCCGCCTCCGCTACAGTAATGAGGACGCGTCCTTCTTGGGGCAAACGTCCTCCCGCAGCATTTTGAGCCTTAAAAAATGCCAGTCCGTAGTTGTCTGCCAGCCCCAAAACTTCGCCGGTGGAGCGCATCTCCGGCCCCAGCACAGGATCTACTTCAGGGAACATGTTGAACGGGAACACTGCTTCCTTGACTCCAAAGTGGGATATTTTGCCCGACTTCAAGTTCATGTCCGCGAGTTTTTTGCCCAACATCAACTCAACGGCGATTTTGGGCATAGGGATGTTACACACCTTGGACACCAGCGGAACGGTGCGGCTCGCACGCGGGTTGGCTTCAATGATGTACACCTTGTCGTTTGCAATGGCATATTGAATGTTCATCAGCCCCACAACCCCCATCTCCACCGCGATGCGGCGCGTGAACTCTTCGATGGTTTGGATGTGTTTCGCGGCAATGTTGACAGATGGAATAACACAAGCGGAGTCACCCGAATGTACCCCCGCCATCTCGATGTGCTCCATAACCGCTGGAACAAAGGCATCGGTGCCGTCGCAGATGGCGTCAGCTTCGGCCTCAATGGCATTCTCTAGGAAACGGTCAATCAGAATGGGACGTTCCGGAGAAACCACCACGGCTTTGTCCAGATACGTACGCAGCTCATCCTCGGTGTGCACAATCTCCATAGCGCGTCCACCTAGTACATATGACGGGCGTACTATCAGGGGGTAGTCGATGCGTGCTGCGATTTCCAGCGCTTGATCCAAGGTGCTTGCCATCCCAGATTCTGGCTGCGGAATGCCAAGTTTGATCATCATTGCATTGAATTGATCGCGGTCTTCAGCCTGATCTATGGTTGCCGGTGAAGTGCCGATGATGTTCACCCCCGCAGCTTCAAGTTCCGCCGCAATGTTAAGCGGGGTCTGGCCACCGAATTGTACCACCACCCCTTCGGGCTGCTCTTTAGCATAGATGGAGAGGACATCCTCAACGGTTAGGGGCTCAAAATAAAGCTTATCTGAAGTATCGTAATCGGTGGAGACCGTAGATGGATTGCAGTTGACCATGATAGTTTCATAACCTGCCTCGCGTAGCGCCATAGCGGTGTGAACGCAGCAGTAGTCAAACTCGATCCCTTGACCGATGCGGTTTGGACCTCCACCGAGTACCATGATTTTTTGGCGGGCGCTGGAGGTTACTGTA
>CAYPNO010000171.1:0-5372 GCA_964411865.1 uncultured Desulfuromonas sp.
AGGGAGCTAGTTGTTATGGACAATGGATGTGGAATGAATACTGGGTTGGCAGAAGCGGTGCAAGTAAGTGATGGAATCTACTGTATCCCCGTCAATCTACCGAGTTCGCAACTGTTTGAAGGGATGTGGCCCATGCCGGATGGCATCTCCCTCAACTCCTATGTGGTGAAAGGGGAAAAAACTGCCATCATCGATCTTATCGAAGATATCGACGGTGAAGCCGCATGTTTTCTGCACAAGTTGTCCTCTATAAATCTGCACCCGGAGAATATTGACTACCTGATTATCAACCACATGGAACCGGATCACACCCGCTGGTTGCCTGAGTTCCATGCCAGAAATCCCCATATCCATATTTATCTGTCGTCCAAAGCGGCGGTGTTGCTCAAATCTTTCTGCGACATAGACACCAATGTCCATGTGGTAAAAAGCGGTGATCGCCTCGACTTGGGCGGTGGGAAAGTTCTGGAGTTTTACGAGACCCCTAACATCCACTGGCCCGAAACCATCATGACCTATGAAATCCAGAGTGGAACCTTGTTTTCTTGCGATGGGTTTGGCTCCTACGGCGCCATAGATGGGCTCTACTTTGACGATCAGCTTAGTTCGGAGCAGCAGGAGTTTTTTCTTGCCGAAGCGCTGCGTTATTACGCCAACATCGTGTCGAGCTTTTCCACCTTTGTGACCAAGGCTATCGCTAAACTTGGCGGGTTGGATATTAAGGTGGTAGCCCCATCCCACGGGATTATCTGGCGCGCCAACCCGCAGACGATTCTTGAGGCATATTCGCGCTTTGCTCGCTACATGCAAGGTCCGGCTGAGCCTGAAATTACTTTGGTATGGTCGAGTATGTACGGCAACACGGGGCAGTTAGTGGAGACCGTCGAGCGTACAGTCCGTCAGGAGGGGATGCCGCTGCATGTATATCGTGTTCCCGATGATCTCATCGGACATATTGTGGCCTCGGCCTGGCGCTCAAGTGGGTTGATATTGGGGATGCCCACCTATGAATATCAGATGTTCCCCCCCATGGCGTGGTTGCTGGATATGTTCCGGCGCAAAAAAGTACTCAATAAAAAAGTTTTGCGTTTTGGGTCTGCAGGCTGGTCTGGCGGAGCTCAGCGCGAACTAGATGTTATAACCGAAAAGCTTAAGTGGGATTTCCTGGAGCCGATCGAGTGGTTCGGGGCGCCGCGTCAGCCTCAGTTTGATCAGATGGCAGAGTGCACGCGTGAATTAGTGGCCAAAGTACGCCACACCTGCGAACAGGAATAAATTATGGAACCAGCTGCTGAACCTAAAACTTCGCCGCGCTGGCTGTGCCATGTATGCCATTTTAGTTCTACCGATGGCAGTGGTTATGTGTGCCAACGCTGCTTCAAAATAGCCTGTGGCGCACATATTGTCCCCACCATGCCCAAGGGAGAAAAAAGTTCTGCTGTACTCGAAATGGTGTGTGTAGAGTGTTTGCCGCAGACAGGGTGAAGAGTAGCTAACTATATGGATGGTTCAGAGCTCGAAATAACGCTGGATAATTATTTGATGGGCACGTCGTTTCACTCCTTTGCTCATCCTACGGAAGGCTGATGAGAAATAGAGGGAAAAATCAAGGTAAAGTTAGCAGTCAAAGCGCCCACCGCTTAGTGTACTCCGATGACCCGATTGCATACTGCAACAGCTGCACTGAGTTGAAGAGTAACTGCAAGTGTGCTCCCGTAGCGCAGAAATCTGATTTTGGCAGCGCTGTAGTTCGGGTGGGGCGTCAGACCAAGGGACGCAAAGGGGGCGGCGTGACGATAATATCGGGGCTGCCATTGCCCCCGCAGGAACTGAAAGAATTGGCACAGCAGCTAAAGAAAAAATGTGGCTGCGGTGGCACCTTTAAGGATGGAATAATCGAGATTCAGGGAGATCAGCGCGAGTTGCTGGTTGAATTGCTGCAAAAGCAGGGCTGGGACGCTAAAAAAGCAGGCGGTTGATAGCCTTAACCCCTAGATACAGTAACAAAAAAAGCGGCTCAGGCATGAGCCGCTTTTTTTGTTGGTTTAACAGGGGGAAGTTTGTGAAGGGTTTTGCGCGATACGTTTCAAAATACCTGCTTAATTGCTTACAGTTTTTTTGCGTTATCCTTCAGGTAGCTAGCTACCCCTTCAGCGGTGGGGTGCATCCCCTCGTCGCCTTTTTTCCATCCAGCGGGGCATACATCGCCGTACTGTTCAAAAAACTGGAGTGCGTCAACCATGCGCAGCATTTCATCAATGTTCCGCCCCAAGGGGAGGTTGTTTACCACTTGGTGCTGCACAACTCCTTCTTTATCGATAAGAAAGGACGCGCGCAGAGCCACACCCGCTTCAGGGTGCTCGATGCCGAACGCTTTGGTTATCTCATGCTTAACATCCGCAACCATAGGGAACTGTACCGGGCCGATACCGCCATCTTCTACCGCAGTATTGCGCCATGCCAAGTGGGTATAGTGGGAGTCAATGGAAACACCGACAATCTCGACGTTGAGGTCTTGGAGCAGCTTCACGCGGTTATTGTGCGCGATAATCTCCGATGGACATACAAAGGTAAAATCCAGTGGCCAGAAAAACAACACTACATATTTGCCGCGTTGCTCGGAGAGTTTATATTCAGCAAAACTGCCATCGGGCATAACAGCAGTAGCAGTAAAATCCGGGGCCTGACGGGCTACAAGTACACTCATGATTTAAACTCCTTTGTAGAATGGGGGGGTAAAGAAAGTAGTCGATAAGGTAGAATATTACCTATTAAAAGCGGTTACACAAGCCTGAAGGTAATTCAATTAAGCCAGCACACAGCTGAATGAGGAACATTCTGCAATTAGTAACCAAATTTGTCAACAATAAAGTTATGGGTACACCCAAACTCTCCTCCTGCGAACTGGGCATAATGCGAACAGGGGTGCAACTGAACAACTTAAAACGTTTGGTTTTGTTCAGTAGAGTTTTTATTGGCACCGTCCTTCTGTGGTGGGGGGTTGACAGATTTTGAAAAAGTGGCTCATTTTTTATCTATTCTCAACAACCAACCGGAGGGAGCCATGCCCATTCCTGTTTTAAGTCTAGGCGCCAGCCAAGGCCAATTAGTCCAGCAATTAGGCAAAATGAGTAATCGGCATGGTTTAATTGCCGGAGCCACGGGAACCGGAAAAACTGTGACTCTGCAAGTTCTTGCGGAGGGTTTTTCGAAACTCGGCGTGCCTGTATTTGCTGCGGATATTAAGGGGGATTTGTCTGGTATTGCGACCGCAGGGAAACCTCATCCCAAAATTGACGCAAGATTGGCCCAGATTCCCCTCCCAGATTACCGGCTTCAGCCCTGCCCGACCTTGTTCTGGAGCATTGATAACGCGCAAGGGCATCCCGTCCGAACGACCATTTCGGAGATGGGACCTCTCCTCCTGGCAAACCTCTTAGAGCTCAACGAAACCCAGAGTGGGATCATCTATGCTGCCTTCGAAATTGCGGATGATGAAGGGATGCTGTTGCTTGATCTTAAGGACCTGCGCGCTTTACTTCTGTGGATGGGGGAGAATGCAGGCCAACTTCGCAACGAGTATGGAAATATTTCGTCCGCGAGCATTGGTGCCATTCAACGCCGTTTGTTGGTTTTAAAAGAGCAAGGGGCGGAACATTTCTTCGGAGAACCCGCGCTGCAGTTAACGGATCTCATGCATTGCGATTTTTCAGGTCGAGGTGTCGTCAGCCTGCTCGATGCCAGTACGTTGGTTCATCGTTCCCCGCGCGTCTATGCCGCGTTTTTACTCTGGCTGTTAGCGGAGCTTTTTGAGCAACTATCTGAGGTTGGGGACGCCGACCGCCCTAAATTGGTGCTGTTTTTTGACGAAGCGCATCTATTGTTTAACGATGCACCAAAAAGTCTTATGAACAAGATCGAACAGGTGGTTCGCCTCATTCGCTCTAAAGGGGTCGGGATTTTCTTTATCACTCAGAGCCCCCTGGATATTCCAGAAGACATTCTTGGGCAACTCGGGATGAAGATTCAACATGCCCTACGTGTATACACGGCGAAAGATCGAAAAACAGTGAAGGCCGTTGCTGACTCATTTAGCACAAATCCTGCTTTCGACACCCAAGAAGTTGTGACGCAGTTGGAAACTGGAGAAGCATTGATCTCCATATTGGATGAAAATGGAGCACCAATTCCAGTGCAGCGGGTCCTTGTTTCTCCGCCCGAAAGTCAGATTGGGGCACTCGACCCCCAAGCCCGGCTAAATTTGATGCAACGATCCCCCATTGGTAATCGCTACAATGAAGCGGTTGATCGGGAGTCAGCGTATGAATTACTCAAAAAGAAAGCAGCAGAAGTAACCACAAAACAACAGGCCGAATTGGCCCGACAGGAAGCTGAAAAGCAACAGCAAAAAACAGAGAAATCACAGCGGATAGGATCAGGGAGGAAACCACAAAGTGCTGCAGATGCTATGGTGAAAAGTGCCGCAAGATCCATTGGGAGTCAACTTGGGCGCCAAATAATGCGCGGGGTGCTTGGCTCCTTCTTTGGCAAGAAATAAGGGTGCAATTGGCTAGCCATTTGCCCGCGCGAATTCTAATTTAAGTGGTGATTAAGGAGTTTTGTGTTGGTGGGGATTACAAGGATAAAAGAGGCTGCAACGCCATGATTCTACTGGCTAACCATCAAGGGGTGTTATTGCCCTTAGCCCGCGTTTGAGGTCTTTTGCACAAAGGGGATCAGATGAAACACTAGCTTATTGAAAGACCCTCGCAACCTCTGCTCAAGCCTTTGACGCAAGAGCTCTATGTCTTCGGCGCTGGTTGCGCTGTCAAAGTGCATTTCAATTTGGATATAACGGCAACTTCCGCTTAGGTGGGAATAGATGTTGCCGATCCCTTCGTAGGCGTCGAAATCCATGGTTAGGGCATTGAGAATTTTAAGCTGATCCGCCTCAGGCAGCGGCAGATCAATCAACGATCTGAAGTTTTTGCCCAATAAGTCTACAGCGGTGTAGAGCATGTAAATTGCGACAGATATGCCGATAATCAAATCAAAAATAATAGCGGCGCCGAGATGCCCCGAAGATTGCACCCATAATCCGATCAGGAGACCGGCTACAATGGATAAATCCTGAGCTATGGCAAACTTGAAACTGACGAAGTACGAATACGTCATCGGCGAATGGTCACAAAACCTCTGGCACATGCGTAATATCCAGACCATCAATACTCCAGAACGGATTATCGACAATAATACTGGAATCTGCGCCATTCCTAGGTCTATTGTGGCGGGAGGATCGAGATAACGCTTGAAGGCGGAGTACATGATGAGCAGGGATATCGGGATAACAATGATTGCGTATAAAAGCCCGG
>CAYPNO010000172.1:0-5342 GCA_964411865.1 uncultured Desulfuromonas sp.
TGATTATAAGAGAACCGTAGCCAGAGATATCATCACTGCTGTAGATAACCTGTCCGGCAGCAGAGCTGTAAACCGAAGTACCTGGGGAGACAGCAATCTCGATACCATTTTTATTCCCAGCTTTGAATCCCTTGACAATCTGCCCTTTTACTGGCCAATCAAAAGCTTCTCGACGGGTGCGTTTAATCGCTGGCTTCGCCTGTGTCACTGGTTTTGATTTAACAGGGGTGGGAGCGGTGCGCTTGGAAGCGACCTTGGGCTTTGCTGGTACGGATCTGGAGGGAGAAGGGGTAGGAACAATGGAAACTGTTCTCTTGTATGCTGCCCCTGGAATAAATAGAGAATCGCCTGTTTTTATCTGAGATATGTTACTGATTTTATTATAGCGTGCAATCTTCTCGGCAGGAACACCGTAGGTTTTACTTATACGGTACATAGTCTGTCCCGGCAATACCACGTGCTGGACTCCCTTGGTGCTGCAACCCAACAGACCAAAAAACAGAAACAGGAGTAGTAGTTCCCGCCAGGCTTTAAACTTGAGATAATTATTTAAGTATTGTGTTCCCATGGTCAGAAAATATAGCTGATCAGAACAAAACCTCCAACAAGCAATATACAAAAAAATATAGATAGCTTATTAAAATGCCGCTCGGTAAAGTTACGCGTCTGTTCTCCGTAAAAATAGATGAGCACTGCAATGAGAAAAAAGCGCATCCCTCTGCTGACGATTGATGCAAGGATGAAAATCGGCAAATTGAGAGTAAAAACACCTGCTCCAATGGTAATAATCTTGAACGGAATAGGGGTAAACCCTGCAGTGAAGACTATCCAGAACCCATATTGGATAAAATAATCCTGCATTTGCTGAAATATCTGCGGCGTAAATCCAGGAATCCAAGCATAAAACCAAGGTGCACATATATCCCAGAACCAGAATCCGATAGCGTATCCGACAACAGCCCCTATGGCTGAACCTGCAGTGGTTAAAGTGGCAAAATAAAGACTTCTAGCTGGGGTGGAATAACCAAGAGCTAAAAGGAGAACGTCGGGAGGAATGGGGAAAAAAGAAGCCTCTGCAAAAGCCAGCATAAAAAGAGCTAATGTTCCTACTTGAGAATCAGCCCAGAGTAATACCCAGTTGTACAGAGAGCGTATTGGTGATCGAATGGGGACACTGAAGGGCTTAAGCATATAACTTATTCACATGCCCAACCACTTTGACCAATCAGGGGAACAAATCTACATGACAAAAGATCTTCTTCGCAATAGGTATTGTCCGACATGCGGGTAATCCTACGTAGAGTTTGGGTGTTGTGCTCCCCTACCGGAATAATTAACCGTCCAGAAGGGGCAAGCTGAGCCAAGTATTCTCGTGGAACTTCTGGAGCTCCGGCAGTAACTAGAATGATATCGTATGGTTGATGCTCCATCAACCCAAGGGATCCATCACTGACTTTGATGTGGACGTTATTATATTGAAGTGAATCGAGAATACGCCGTGCGCGGCGCGCAAGGACAGCAATACGCTCCACACTGTATACTTGAGCGACCAAGCGCGACAAAACTGCAGCTTGATAACCAGAACCGGTACCAATTTCGAGCACCTTTTCATCCCCAGTCAACTGCGCAGCCTCACTCATCACTGCAACAATATAGGGCTGAGAAATGGTCTGCTTTTCCCCTATGGGCAATGCATAATCAGTGTAAGCTTGGCTTTGCAATGCATCTTCCACAAATCTGTGTCGTGGAACAGTCCCCATGACCTCAAGAACATGCGGATCTTTTATGCCGCGCTGAACAAGGTGTTTTTCCACCATCCGACGTCGGGCTACAGCATAATCCATCAAAAACAATCACCTACGCTAAATGTTGAAAGACTGACACCACTAGGTTCAAGTTATGGCAAACGTGCGCGCAGCTTTTTTAATTCTTCACGTAAATCTAAAAGATGCTGGCGGTCCACTCGGATGACTGGTACAGAATCTATATTTTTCTTTTTAGATTTGAGATACTTCATAGCACCGGCGATGGTAAAACCCTGATCATACAAAAGTTTTTTGATCTCTAGGACTAACTCAATATCGCAGCGCTCGTACTGACGTTGTTTACCTCTACTTTTAGCTGGGGAAAACATACGGAATTCAGTTTCCCAATAGCGAAGCACATGCGGCTTAACCCCAGTCAAGGACGCTACTTCACCTATCTTAAAGTAGAATTTATCCGGAATTTTAACAGCCATTGCGCCCTACTATATACAGCGTTAGTAGTTTTCTTCATTAATGGTATTTTTAAGTACCTGACTAGGCTTAAAGGTAAGTATTTTACGCGCTGTTATCTCGATCTCCTCACCGGTCTGGGGGTTGCGACCTCTTCTGGTGGCCTTCTGTTTAACCTCAAAGTTACCAAAGCCTGCAATTTTGATCTTATCTCCGCGCTCAAGCGTCTGCTTCATTAATTCAAAGACGGCCTCAACAATCTCAGCAGATTCCTTCTTCGAGAACCCAGTTTTATAGTAAACATTTTCTACCAGATCCGCCTTTGTCATACTACCTCCGTGACAGTGTACACTAACATATGTCAAACTATATTGCCTGACTTAAGCCTAAGATACTATATATACTAAACATTATTGAACTTTATACCATGCTGACTGCGTAGCTAACAACTGCTATCTGATTTCGGCTCCCAAGTTTTGTAACAGAGCCTTTACTATTTTAGTATGCATAGTATTAATTTCTTCATCTTCCAATGTTTTGTCGGCAGAGCGATAGCGCATCCGTAGCGCCAGACTCTTCATCCCTTCTGGGATCCCCTTACCTACATACATATCAAACAGAACCACATCTTCAAGACACTTTACCTTAACCTTATTTATAACTTCAAGCATCTGTTGCGCAGTTATCTCTTCTTTAACCAAGAAAGCACTATCACGATAAGAATCTGGGAACTTCGAAATGGGTTTAAATATTTGTGTCTGTCCACAAAGGGCATACAGTCTTTCTACGTCAATTTCAGCAACGTATACAGGCTGATCAATGGAGTAATGTTCTTGCACTTGCGGGTGCAGCTCTCCCAACACACCAACCTTCACTGCATTGAGTCCACCACAGTACATAGAACACGATTTTCCCGGATGGAGGTAAGGCTCAGGGCTATCGAGCTTAAACACCGGCGACTCAAGCCCAAAGCGCTCAAAAATGACCTCAGCAACCCCTTTAAGATCGTAGAAATCAACCTCGGCATCGGTATGAGCCCAGCCAGGACGTTCACGTTGTCCGGACATGGCAAAACACAAGTGCATATGTTCGTCAGGTTGCACGGATTCGCCTGGAATAAAAACAGGACGTAACTCGAACAAGCTTAAGTCTGAACTTTTGTATGCAAGGTTCCGCGCAAGTGTATCAAGCATTGCTGGAACCAACGATGTCCTCATCACCGACTGCTCTTCAGTCAATGGATTAAGCAAGGGCACATGCCGACGGCGGTAATCGTCCTTTTCAAGACAAAGACGCTCATACACCTGCGTTGATTCAAAAGAGTAATTTATTACCTCACGCATCCCCTGCGCTACTACAACGTTGCGCAAATCACGAATTAAATCAATCTGTCGAGTATCAATCGGTAACACTACCTGACTGACTGGCATAGTAACAGGGATGTTATCGTATCCATTCAGGCGCGCAACTTCTTCAATTAAATCCACCTCGCGTTCGAGATCATGGCGTGCCATCGGAATAGTCACTTTAAGTGTATCTACTTCCACGCGTTGTGTGGAAAGACCGATAGAGGTTAACAGTTGCTCAATTTTATCCAAGCTTAACTCAAGCCCAAGCAGTGCGTTGGTACGGTTACGATTGATCGAAATCACCCTTTTATTGACAGGGCGAGGATAGGCATCAATGACTTCCTCCAGAACCGTTGCACTGCAAATCTGCTGCATCAGATCAGCTGCACGGTCGAGCGCCAGTGGCACCATATCTATATCGGCACCACGCTCGAAACGATGTGATGCTTCGGAATGAATACCAGTTTTTTTGCTGGTACGACGAATAGAGCGGGGATCGAAGTATGCACTTTCTAACAGGATATCAACGGTACTATCTGTGACTTCAGAATTTTCACCGCCCATCACTCCAGCTAGAGCTATGGGTTTTTCCGCATCACACACGACAACATCATCATTATTCAGTTCATGCACCTGACCATCCAAGGTGGTGAAACTACTAGCATCTGCAGCTTGGCGTACGATTATCTTTTTACCCGCAAGACGATTAAAATCAAAGGCATGCAGGGGGTGTCCCAACTCCATAAGAACGTAATTAGTAACATCCACAATGTTATTTATGGAGCGCATCCCCACCGTCTCAAGGCGTCGCACAAGCCACTGCGGTGAAGGAGCAACCTTTATCCCCCGAATAAGGCGGGCCATGTAGCGCGGACAACCCTCTGGAGTCTCGATACTGACTGAAGTAAGAGTATGGATATCTACGCCAGTAGGTGCAAAGGTCGGACGCACAGGGAGATGTAACGGCTTGTGAGTAAATGCAGCGACCTCGCGTGCTACCCCCAGAACACTGAGACAATCCGCACGGTTGGGAGTTAGACCAATCTCGTAGCGCACATCTTTTAAATCAAGCGCTTCAAAAACAGGAGTTCCAGGCTCAAGCCTTGCGGGTAAAATCAAAATTCCGTCGGCTTCATCATCAAGCCCCAGCTCCGTAACAGAGCAGAGCATGCCCCGAGATTCTTCACCCCTTATTTTCGATTTTTTAATTTTCAAGCCATCAGGCAAGACTGAACCAACCTGCGCAAGTGCCACTAGATCGCCAGCTTTATGGTTAGTTGCCCCACATACTACAGAAATCACCTCCGCGCCATTAAACACCCGACACTTTGTAAGCCTATCAGCCTGTGGATGCGCCTCTACACTGTCGAGGCGGGCAACTACAATCGAATCAAGTCCGGCACCGATCTCCTGCAGAAAATCCACTTCGAGGCCAGCCATAGTGAGCTGATGTGACAATTGCTGTGAAGTCAAGTCAAAATCGACAAATTCCTTAAGCCATTTATGGGTAACAATCATGCTAACTTCCTTCTAGTGCTTCGCATAGTATCGGGGGAAAAGATTGAGAATTTATTTAGCCTAGTATAAAGTTCAGGCACAAAACTGGCGTAAAAAGCGAACATCATTTTCAAAAAAAAGGCGCAAATCATTGACGCCGTATTTAAGCATGGCGATTCGCTCTAACCCCATACCAAAGGCAAATCCACTGTATTTTTCGCTGGAATAATTGACCGAAGCGAACACCCCAGCGTCAATCATCCCACTTCCTAAAATTTCG
>CAYPNO010000173.1:0-5294 GCA_964411865.1 uncultured Desulfuromonas sp.
CTCTCCTATTTCTGGGAGATTGTAAGATATGTAGTTCACATAAGAGGCGCTTTCAGTCCCTCTTATGTGTTGTTCAATTTAGCATGAGACTAACGTAGAACAGAAGAATTTATACTACGTTGAGCGCCTTTACTTATCGTATTGTTTGAGTCCAAGGTTTTTTAGTTTAGTAAGGAGAAAACATGTTCCGCATATGTGCAATAGCTATATTCATGCTTTTTTCTAGTGCAGCTACGTGCCTAGCTGCGTTTAATCTTAAAGTGGACGGTGCTGGACTTTTAGCATGGTCCTTTGTGGGTTTTGTAGCCCTGTTTGTCATCTCACATATTGTTCCCGCATTCATTCAATGTGTCGATCTATTCCGCAGTGCATTTCAACATCGCTCCCAGAGTAAAAATCGCTAAAATTCCAAAGTAAATTTCTTAATTTTAAGCAGTATTTAAAGCCTTAGAGTATCTAGCTTTGGTGTGATTTCGCCATCCTTTCCTACTTATGCACAATTTAGATAGTAGCATCCTAAACAACATATTGTGTCTTGATGTGCGAGAACCAACTATATGTTGTGTTGTTGTGCTTTACATCTAAGGGAGCCTTTGCTACAGTTCACTCCGTCTTGAGTTTGGGCAAAGATAGTCAATGTAAAGTTACAATACCACAACAGCAGAACGACGAAGCAGTAGGATTGGGGAGGCGAAAAAGTGTTGCAGTATATTCGTAAGCGCGATGGCAGGCTGGTAGCGTTTGAAATTGATAAAATAAGCGCCGCAATTAAAAAATCTGTTCGTGCCGTGGGCGGACAGGACATGCAGAAAGCGCAAAGTATCGCGCACCAGGTGGTTAACACTCTGACGGTAATCTTCAAAGACAAGCAGGTGCCCACAGTTGAAAATGTTCAAGATCTGGTCGAGAAAGAGCTGATAGAGGCCGGGCATGCTCGTACTGCGAAAGCGTATATACTTTACAGGCAACAACGTGAACAATTGCGTGCAACCCGCTCTTTTATGCAAGAATCTATTGAAGCGATCGATTCTTATCTAACCCAAGAAGACTGGCGTGTGAAAGAGAATGCCAACATGGGCTATTCTCTGCAGGGGCTCAATAACCATATAGCCTCCAATATCACTAGCAACTACTGGCTCAACAAAATATATCCTGCTGAGGTGTCTGAAGCGCACAAGAATGGCGACTATCATATCCACGATCTTGGCATGCTCTCGGTGTATTGCTGCGGATGGGACCTAAAAGATTTGCTGTTACACGGATTTACTGGTGCATATGGAAAAGTTCAGAGTGCCCCTGCCAAACATTTCCGTACAGCTCTAGGGCAGATGGTAAATTTCTTCTACACTCTGCAAGGGGAGGCAGCTGGTGCGCAGGCATTTGCTAGTGTTGATACACTCCTGGCTCCTTTTATCCGCTACGACGGTTTAAAATATGCAGATGTGAAACAGGCAATGCAAGAATTTATCTTCAATATGAATGTCCCGACGCGAGTTGGGTTTCAGACACCATTTACTAATATCACCCTGGATATGACTGTGCCGCGCAATATGGCACATGAAGGGGTAATTATCGGTGGAGTGGTGCAAGATGAAGCCTATGGCGCATTTCAAAGTGAAATGGATATGTTTAATCGGGCTTTCTGTGAAGTGATGATGAGCGGGGATGCTTCAGGACGTATATTTACCTTTCCGATTCCCACGTATAACATAACCTCAGAGCTTGACTGGGAAAGCGACCGCTTCAGGTCCGTATGGGAGATGACGGCGAAATACGGTACTCCCTATTTTAGCAATTTCATCAATTCAGATATGGATCCGGAAGATGCCCGCTCTATGTGCTGTCGTCTGCGTCTTGATAACCGTGTGCTGCGCCGCCGTGGTGGGGGGCTATTTGGTTCAAATCCTCTTACGGGTTCAACTGGGGTGGTGACCTTGAATCTGCCTCGAGCTGCATACCTTGCGCATAGTAAAGAGGAGTTTTTTGACAGACTGGGGAAATTGATGAATCTGGCGGCAGATTCTCTTGAAATTAAACGTAAACAGCTTGAGCGTTTCACCGAAGATGGTTTGTATCCATACAGTAAGTTTTATCTTGCCGGTATTCAGGAGCGCCAAGGGCGTTATTGGGATAATCACTTTTCTACCATTGGGCTTATCGGTATGCACGAAGCTGCAAAAAATCTTATTGGTGTTGGGATAGATACTCCAGATGGGCATACGTTAGCGCTGGAAACATTAGTCTATATGCGCGCCCAGCTCGAAAAATTACAGGATCAGACAGGGCATCTCTACAACCTTGAAGCTACTCCAGCCGAAGGAACAAGCTTCCGTCTTGCGCAGCGCGACCATGAAGAGTTCCCTGACATATACACCTCTGGGGATGAGCAACCCTACTATACAAACTCGACCCAATTGCCGGTAGGTGGCACGGATGATATTTTCCAAGCCCTGCAGCATCAAGACGCTTTGCAGATAAAATATACTGGAGGTACCGTGTTTCATGGATTTCTGGGTGAACGTCTAGAAGATTGGCGCAGTGCACGACTGCTGGTACGCCGTATAGCGGAGAACTTCGAGTTGCCATACTTTACCATTAGTCCAACTTTTACCATCTGTCCGGTACATGGATATATTGCCGGAGAGCACTTTTCCTGCCCCCATGAGGCATCACCCGACGATGCGGTTAACGCCGCATAGACCTGCAAGGAGAATAACTGTGGAACATAAATGTCAGCATAAAACAGAGGTGTATTCAAGGGTTTGCGGTTTTTTCCGCCCAGTTCAGCAATGGAATAAAGGCAAACAAGAGGAGTTTGACCAGCGCCGTGAATATGTAGTTGAAAAAACAGGGCGGCGGTAAGAGGCGGTATATGTCCATCAAGGGATTTCAAGGTACCAGCTTGCTAGATTATCCAGCTCGTATCGCTTCACTGGTGTTTTATTCTGGGTGCAATATGCGCTGTTCGTATTGTCACAACGCTGCTCTGGTAGAGACTCCTGAGGTGTATCCAGACATCAGCGCACAGGATATATTTGACATGGTGGCTGCTCGACGTGGCTTTATTGATGCAGTGGTGATATCTGGTGGCGAGCCCACCTTGGACAATACTCTGCCACAGTTGGTGGAGCATCTAAAATCTCTTGATCTGCTTATAAAGCTTGATACCAACGGATTGCGACCACTGGTTATCGAGGAGCTACTACGCAAAAAGCTGCTTGATTTTGTCAGCCTCGATCTCAAGACTACGCCTGAGCGCTATCCAGAACTAGGCGCCTCTGCGAACGCAGCTGCAGCTCTGCGTGCAAGCGTTGTCATTCTTTCCAATGCGGATATTGAGGTGGAATTTCGTACTACATGCATGCCTGGATACGTCGAAATTGAAGATATCCATGCTGTGGGAAAGCTGATTAAGCATGGTGGGCCGTGGGTATTGCAGCAGTTTGTGCCCGAGTATGCCCAGAATGAGAGCGCTCGCGCTGTGCCAGCTCACTCGCACAATGTAATGCAAGAGCTCCTTGCTGTTGCAAGTCGATATTCTGATGCAGCCACGCTGCGCGGTTTGTAGCGCAGCGCGGCTGGGTATGTTTATAGATCGCGAGAGAATTCATCACGAATGGGTGGTTTAGGGGCTGTCGATTAAGAGGAGCTGTGCCGACAAGGAATATGAATAAAATAACGAATTTTACTAATCAGATGAATACTTTGCGCCGCCGCCGGTTATGTCTGTGGGCTTTGATAGCTATCTATATTCCGATGATGTGGTTAGTGTTGCACTATGGGAAATCTGATCGTGTTGCAGGGGTTTTTTTTGGGATATGGATTTTAGTGGTGGCGGTGGTAGCCAATCTTACTGCCTTTTGTCGTTGCCCAGCTTGCGGCCATTTTTTTCATATGAATGGTCCTATCCCTATGTATCTGCGCCATTGTCTTCATTGTGGTATGCATATTAGCGGCGACGAACGGCGGAACCACTTCCACAACGAACATTGAATGTGCCGGATTGAGCTTTCATACGATCAAGGCTCAATCCGGCAATAGAATAAAAGTCATTTACCCTGCCAGACTGGCGAACGTTTCTCTAGAAAAGCGTTCACCCCTTCAACCGCATCTTCAGTCGCACTCAACGTGGCAAACAGATCATCCATGGCATCAAGTTGATCATGGTACGGGATGTCAGCCATGCGATTAAAGCCCTCTTTGCCTATTTCCAGCGCCAGTGGACTTTTCTGTAACAGCGTTTGTGCCAGTTGCTGCACTTCGTCCTCCAGTAAATCATCGGTGACTACCTTGTTTATTAATCCCAACTCCAGAGCATATTCAGCGCTGAAGGGCTGACCAGTTAAGACCATTTCCATAGCTCGCTTTTTGCCTATAATGCGCATCATGGGGACGGCTGGACCAAGACATATGAGGCCAACGTTGATGGCTGTTGTGCCGAACTTTGCCGTTTTAGCAGCTATAGTGAAGTCAGTTGCGAAGGCGAGGCCAGCTCCATTGGCCATGGCAACTCCTTTAACTTCGGAGATGGTGACGGTTTTGAGTTTAGCTAGAGTGTGGTAGAAAATATCGATTCCATAGAGAAAATCGCGGTATTCTCGCTGCGATTTTCTTTTGAACTGGTCAAGGGAGATCCCCGCAGAAAAGTTTTTCCCCTCAGCTCGAATTATTATGATGCGGATAGCTGGGTCATGTTCCATATCCCAGAGAGCGGCATCCAACTGTTGGGCAAACGGGGTGGTGAAGGTGTTGAATGCCTGCGGGCGATTTAGAGTGATGGTGCCGATGGCTCCATCTTTACGGGTTAAAATTTCGCTGTTATCTGATCCCATACAAACCTCCTTTATGAATTTAGAACAGTGTTTATTTTACGCCATAATATAGCATGCCTTAGGTGGATGCAACTGTGGATGTGCGCTTCTTAGTTCCTGAAAGGAATGGCTATAGAAAATATTTTTGTTATGAAAAGGTGTTTGTGCGAGGGATGGAAAAAGTATGGATGGAGGTGTCTTTATTAGGTGTATGGCAGCTTTTAAAATAAAAAAAGCCCTGTACCGGGTACAGGGCTTTTTTAAATGTAAATCAAGTACTTAAAAAGTCCTCTTTTTAGATTTTGCTGACGTTAGCGGCTTGGGGACCTTTTTGTCCGTCGGTAATTTCAAACTCTACGCGGTCGCCTTCTGCCAGAGACTTGAAGCCGTCGCCGCTGATTGCAGAAAAATGTACAAATACATCGGGGCCACCATCTTGCTCAATGAAACCAAAACCTTTTGCGTCATTGAACCACTTTACTG
>CAYPNO010000174.1:0-2153 GCA_964411865.1 uncultured Desulfuromonas sp.
GTAGTTTCCATGGTGACTTTGGTAAGGGTTTTCTTGTTAACAGCACCAGCACCTTCAGCAAGAGACGCACTAGATAAAGCCGCGTTGACCTCATCAATAGTACGAGCTGACAAGTAGCCTTTAGCTGCAAACTCTCCATCATTAATAGAACGATCATACATATGCATGAACTTGGAGATTTTAAAAGTTTTGCCGTTTTTCTTTGGCATAGACTTACGATCAGCAAACTGACCATAAATATTCACACGGTTGGCAGCTTTTACACCAGCGCGGTCATAATAATGAGTAATTGTATTAGCACCTGCCGTAGCATCGGTACCTGTCTTGTACGCGTTTGAAGCCATTTTTATTCCTTCATGTCGAGTTTAGACTCGGATAAGTAAGTTAAATGTTGTCTTGTAAGTTTTTATACCACTCGTCGAAAGCCTCGTCAGAGTCATCTAAATAGTCAACAACCTCACTACCGGCTCTGGTACTTGTAGTAGGAGCTGCGGCTTTACGCTTAGTTGAGGCTTTTTTAGTAGCAGCGCGTTGTTCAGCCTTCGCCTTGATTTCTTGCAGCTTATCAGCCTCTAGCTGTCTAGCAGCTTTCTGGGCTTTGTCTGCAGCCACTTGCTGCTCTGCTGCAACACGTGCGGCTTTTTGTTTGAAGAACTGCTGCGCAGCTTCTTTATAACAATCAAGATCCGACTTCGTACCCGCACTAAACACTTTAACCTTTTCGGCTAGAGGTTGTAGCTGTTGGTACATACCACTTTTAACATCTTGGTGAAGAAGTCGAATCATTTCAGGGTTCTGTGCCACAACACCCCACGAAGAATCGTCCCACTCTTTCGACAAAATAGTATGAGTTGTTACATACTCAGGATCGCTGCTAATTGAATCAACAACATCCTGGATAGCTAGTGTTTGGTCATCTCGGCCGTAGTTTTTCGCGACATAAGGATTAGCTTCATCAGTGTCTAAATCGAGGGTATCAACACCTGTTCGTTTAATTACTTCTGAAATTGCACTTTTGTCGCCTTTGAACACATCAATCATCAAGCTTACATCTTCATGAGACAGCTTTGCAGCGTCTAGTGCGTCAATCGTCTTGCGCCACGGTTTGATGGTTTGCATCTTTTTGGTGTAATCCATCGCCTGACCAAAGACTTTTGGGAACTGCTCAATAAGCTCTTGACTAGTAAACTCATAGTCTTTACCATTTGCCTTGAACTTATGTGCTTGTGGTAGTTGTGCTTCCTCTGTTACATCCAACTCCTCTGTTGAACTGGGTGCGCCATCTTCCTCAGAGCCTTCGTCAAGGGCCTCTTCGTCAGAACCTGCACCGTCTTCACCGGTAGAGTCTTCTGTTTCACCATTTTCGACGCTACCTGAGTCCTCTTCGGGTTGCTCTTCGTCGTCGTTATCTTCTTCAAACTCTTCGTCAACAACGTCATCGGGTTCCTCGACAGGAGTGTCCAGATCAGTTGTATCTGTGTTTTCCATATTAGTATCAGGAGAAGTGATAGACGCTTGCGCTTCTTTAAAAGCAGCGTCTAGAGCATCATCACTCATGTCCCATAAATCGTCTTCGTTAATATCACTCATAAATCACCCCCCCTATTCGTCGTCGTCTTCAGGAGGAATGGAACCTAGATTCTCAATAGTAATGAAGAAGTCTTCTAAACTAGAGATAGCGATCAGGTCTTCCATAACAGCGCTACGTTGCCCGTTTGCGATAATTGCGTCTTGAGCCAATAGGCTAACTCCGTTTACGGCTTTGTCTCTAAAGTACCCCTGCAGTATTACTCGTTTGAAATCCGCGTTATTACGTAAGTTTCTAAGAGATTCCCACATACCTGCCCAGTACTCGTTTTCTACTTCCAAAAGCTGTTGGTTATTAAGGTTGTTCATAAATGAATCCTTCGTGTAAGTTAATGGTTTATGTCAGCGCAGAATGCATTATTGACATTAAAATAAATGGTAGCATAAGTAATTCAGTAAAGTCAACTATTTTGCGTTATGGTACTTACATTTTCTTAAAACACTATATCATACCAGCCGATTGTGCTGCAAGACCTTGTTCTTGTGGTACCGGCTCGGCAGGGGTGCGAGGCTGTTCTTGCTGCGCTAGTTGCTGCTCCAATACTTGAATAGCCTGCATAATTAGT
>CAYPNO010000174.1:2253-5268 GCA_964411865.1 uncultured Desulfuromonas sp.
CTGTTCTTGCTGCGCTAGTTGCTGCTCCAATACTTGAATAGCCTGCATAATTAGTCCCTGCGGAACACCCATCTCAATAAGTTTTTGTGGGTCAACCCCCTGCATAAGTAGTGCAATAACTTCTTCTACAGACGGCATTCTTTGTCCTTGTTCACCTGCTTGTCGTCCAATCTGTTGCGGTGCTGTAGGTTGTACACCCATCTGTGCTGCTAATCCGTCCATTACTATCTCCTTGAGGCGTATAGGTGCTGATATTGCTTATATATGGCGAGCCTAAACCAACCCTGTATTTGCAGGATTTACAAATGTTCCGGCCAACCCTTGTGTCGGATAGTTAGTACTCTCTTGCTCTTGGATTTGAGAAAGTAGTGCCTCTATTTCACCAATAGCTGCGTCAGCACCAGTGCGCTCACCAAAAACTTGAGCATCCATAATTTGTTGCTGCTGTGATGCTGCGCGGGCTGCGTTAGCAATTGCCTTATTTTCCATATTTTGTCTTACCATCTCTGTATAGCTCATCGAAGTACTCCTAACTGTTTATCACCAGCACGTTGCTGGTATGCTAATTGGGTTAAATTAGCTTTAGCCTTTTCTAGATTTTCCATCAACCGTTGTCTATGTTTCCGATCTTCTAGCTCTATTTTCTCCATATGATCAAATCCTTCATCCGCTTTTAAGAATTTCAGATCATTTATATCAGCTTCGCCTTCAAGCTTGCGTGCTTTAGCAGCCTCAGAAGCGGCTTTGTTTTGTTTAAGAATTGCATCAATTACATTCTCGTTGGCACGCGCGAGTTTATCTTTAACACTTGCCTGAAGCACCTGATTCTCTAGTTCCATACGTTCCAGCTCTAGCTGCTCTGCTTTTTCTCTTTTAGGGTCAGGTTCTGGTTTATACTCACGAATACGCTTAGCCTGTTCAGGCATACGCATTAGCTCCATAATATCGGCCATGATAGCACGCCGAATAGCCGGGTCTTCATTCGGACCAAGCGTTTGTAGAAGAAATGACAACTCTTGTGACTTCGCAGCATTGTCCTCAGCAGTAGAGATGGTAATATCTAAATCGATACGCCCCTCTAGGTCGTCACGTCGTACTGGTACATACTCAGCATTAGTAACGCGAATAACCTCTTCTTCTTCCAAAAACTCCGCGTTATAGGCCATCCACTTACGAATTATCGGCTTGATTAAATTTTCTGAGATATTACGAACTAGGTTCATCCGTCTGGTAGCTGTAGCGTCCAAGGCACCCCTGGCCCCTGTTGCTGTATTATGCGTAAGAATAAATCTATCAGTTACTGCAAATAGTTTATCCTCACTATCTACAGTTAAGCATCGCATCAATACCTTATCTACTTTATCCATAGAAGTAATTTTTACCGTATTAATTCTAGGAAGCTTCCACTTCTCTGCCTTTCTAGTAAGCTTAAACGGATTACTCCAAGGGGTAAATCCAATCTCATAAGCATCTCTACGAGACCAGACCATTTCACTGCCTGTTCTTTCACAACGTTTAAGTTTTTGCTCATTACACTTATCTTTATCTTTGACTCTGATAGAAACCTTTAAACCTAAAGTCTGCAGTAACTTGATGAAGTCATCTTTTAACCTACCTTCCGATTGAGCAAATTGTACAAATGAGCCACTATGAGCAAAACCATCACTATCCATAAGTCCGCGAATAAGTTCCATTTTTTCTTCATAAGTAGCATTCATAAATATATCAGGAATATGTTTCTCTCCTCCATACCTAGCATGAAGATTAAGGTCACGTAATTCACTGTGTAAAGATTCTGTCGATTCAAATTGTCCAGTAGCAGCATTTCGTACAGGTTTATGACCTTTCTTATATACATCGTACATAGTAGCTTTGCCTGTTTTACTGCTATCTTTTACTTCTACACATTCATAGCCTTTTTCCTCAAAAAATTTAACTATTTCACTATCTTCTGTAGTAATACGTGCTGAATGGTTGTTACCATCACCTAACCAGAACCCTAATACGTAAGGATCGATAGTACTTGTAGCTTTAGTACCTGTATGGACCTCTTTCATTTTAGGGATAGATACACGTTTACCTTCTTGTATATAGTTATACACTGTATCAGCATCTGCAGTATGCCAGTCTTTTATCGTTCTATAACTCTTATCCTGTACTTTTACTGTCCATAGATGTTCACCACCAGATTTAACTAGTGTTTCCTCATCAAACACCATGTCATAAGCCTGTTTAGGATACTTAATTTCATGTGCTTTAACCACTGTAGTTGCTTTACCATTGGAACCAATCAGCTGGTCACCGTCAGTAATATCCGCTAATAGCTTAGTACTTCCATCCATCATAGGCACTACAGTAGCTATATCAAGCATGTGACCTAAAGAGCCTGCGTTAATACCGCCGCTGAACGATTTCGTACCGGTTATGGACTCGATTTCATTATTCATGAGTCCAATCATATCAAACGCAGAACCAGGGATTTGATTATAACTGCCTTGCCAAAAATCGTTTGGGGTACCGTTAAACTCAAAGTTTTGTCCTGCGATAAACTTTTTACGGTTAAGAGGATCAAGCGCCCCTTTGCGCATTGCAACTTGGCTGTTATTCGACTGTGCCATATTATCAATAATACCACGAACAATGGCTGTCTTAACCTTTTGGTTATCACCAATCATTTCAGCGTTGGCCTCGCCATGTAGCTGGAAAGGCACACTATTAAATGGTACAACAATAAAAGGTGGTTTATTGTCAGGATAGGGATTTGATTGTAGACGAATAATAATATCACCAATCCATGCACACACAATTGGTTCTGCAATCCCATCACCATTTACGTCATAGTTACCCCAGTACTCGTACACAATACGTTTCTTACGAGGCTCATCAGCAAAGGCAAATTCAGTATCATCAGGGGAGTCGTAGTCATAATCACTACTACTGGCTTTTAGTACCTTATCTAGATTCTTATAACGCCCGTCAGTTTTTAATGTAGATATGTCAGTTTCGTACCGATAG
>CAYPNO010000175.1:0-5258 GCA_964411865.1 uncultured Desulfuromonas sp.
AGGGACCCGGAGGAACCGGAAGAAGCAGATTAGGGAATTATCACATTGAAGATCCCAAGCTACTTATTGGTGGAACGCCCAAGAAAAGGTTTGCAAAGAACCAGCAAGCCATTGAAATATATAATGAACTTCTTGATGAGAATAGAGACCCCACAAGTGCAGAAAAAGATATCTTGGCCGGTTACATTGGATGGGGCTCCTTTGGACAGGAGTTATTTCAAGGCACCTGGAACAACCCAACAGAGCGAGACGGTTGGGTAAAAGAGAACCAGTGGTTAAGAGAACACCTTGGGAAAGAGGATTGGGAGTCAGCACAACGTTCCATCATCAATGCACACTACACCGACCCTCCAACAGTGACCGCCGTTTGGGATATTTTAAAGAAAATGGGTTTCAAGGGTGGCCGTGTCCTTGAACCATCCGCTGGTGTTGGGAACTTTTTTGGTCTAATGCCAAAAGACTTGAAGCAATCAAGTGACCTTACCGGTATAGAGTTAGATAATACCACGGCTGGCATCGCAAAAATGCTTTATCCAAATGCAAACATTCAGCAAATGGGGTACCAGGATAGCAAGACCGCAGACAACTTTTATGATGTTGTGGTAGGTAACTGGCCGTTTGCCAAGGATGGACCCGCAGACCGAAGATATAATAAATTCCGTCTTTCACTTCATGATTACTTTTTTGTAAAGGCTCTTGACCAGGTGCGGCCCGGGGGCTTTGTTGTGGGTATCACCAGTTCCGGTACCATGGATAAAAAATCCAAGGTTGCCAGATTGCAGATGGATAAAAGGGCTGACTTAGTAGCCGCTTTTAGAATGCCAAGCGGGGCTTTTAAAGAGTATGCAGGGACAAGTGTAGTTGCTGATTTAATCGTATTCCAAAAGAGAAAAGAAGGGACACCTCCTAACCATCACGGAGCATGGGGCGAATCCGTCCCAATGCTCGATAACAATGGAAGGCCAGTTAAAGCGACAGACGGTAAAGCGATATTTGTTAATGAATATTGGGCAGAGCATCCAAACAACGTTCTTGGGGAAATGACGGTAGGTCATGGTACAACACAGGGTCGTGAGGGGATGATTGTCAACCGCAAGAACAATTATGGAAACGTGCTTTCTTCTATTGCAGAACGTATCCCCGAAAAGATAATGACACCCCGGACAGATGTAGACCATGTTAGGTATATCAGCAACAACACCACGGAGCGCCAGAATAGTGTAACTATAACCAAGGATGGTCTTTATGTCGTAAGAGGTGAGCGTCTTGCAAACTTAAACGATGTAGTCAAATATGAAGTAAAGGACGAGGAAAAGACAGCCGACCGTACAGAGCAAATAAAGTCTCTAGTAGGAATAAGAGACGCTTACGGCAAACTCCTTGACTCCGAGCGATTGGGTCACGATGGCGTTGAAGATTTAAGAAAGGAATTGAAAACCCTTTATGATGCGTTCGTAAAGAAGCACGGGTCAATCAATGAATCTTACGGTATCAAGATTTTTAACAAGATCAATGATCCTCTTGCTCCTGCTCTGATTGCTCTTGAGATTAATGTTGGGACGAAAAAGAAACCAAAGTTTGAACCGTCAAAGATTTTCACAGAGTCAACACAACGTACAAAACCAGCGATGGAGAATCCGACCATAGCGGAGGCTTTTGTCCTGGATAGAAATGAAAACGCTTTGTACGTTGACCTTGAGTCTATTGCTGAAAAGGCAAACTCTACGGTAGAAAAGGTTAAGGCCGAACTTACTAAAAACAATGCTATCTTTGAAACCCCCGCCGGAGTGTTTGAAGTGGCTGACGTTTACCTATCAGGGAATGTTAAACAGAAGCTAAGAGAAGCAAAAGCGGCTCAGGCAAGCGGGAAAGACCTTTCAAACAATATAAAGGAACTGGAAAAAGTTATCCCCGAAGATACACCATATTTTCAAATTGAAGTTAGTGTGGGGGCAACATGGGTTCCTCAAGAAGTGTATCAAGATTTTATCGGTGACCTTGGGAATCTTCCACAAGACGTTAAGGACACAATAAGACTTACTCCTTCTATCAATGGATGGATTGTTAAGTTTGATAACCCCGGCCTTTTAAACAATCGTCAAGACGTTCGGACTATGTGGGTAACAGAAGGCTCAAGTTTTACCAAAGTGGTTTCAGCAGCATTCACGGGTTCAACAATAAGGATCACGTCAAAAGATTCAGATGGTAATAAATATCTGGATACTGAGAAATCCTTGAGGGCAAATGAAAAAGTAGACGAAATAAGAACCAGGTTTAAGGATTGGATATGGGCAGACGTTGATCGGCGTGTAGCCATGGAGAAGCAGTTCAATGAAGTTATTAACGCTTTTGCTACTCCCAATTACGACGGATCTTTTCTAAACTTTGATGGTATGGCGCTCCAGATAGGGGAGAATGAATTTAATTTACGCCAGCACCAGGTCAATGGTATCTGGCGTGGAATTGTAAATGGAAGGGGCCTATACGCCCACGAGGTTGGAACTGGAAAAACCTTTACTATGGCAGGTATAGCCGTTGAATCAAGACGGTATGGCCTTGCTAAAAAACCATTGATATTGGCTCACAATGCAAACAGCGAGTCAGTGGCAAAAGATATTAACGTCATGTATCCCGGGGCCAATGTTTTATATATAGACAACCTTTCCCCCCAAACAATAGATTCTAAATTATATCAAATAGCAAACGATGATTGGGACGCTATTGTTATGCCTCATTCAATCATGGATAGGCTTACCCTTTCAGAAGAAACATTAAACAGGATTTCGGCTGAGGAAATAGCTGCGCTTGAAGCCGATGCCATTGAATCGGCCGCAGAAGAAGGTTTCGATATTGAAGGAATCTTAGATGATGAAGTTGCGCTCAGAAAGATAAGGGGGGCAACCACAGCAAAAGAACTTGTAAAACAGAGAAACAGGATAATTGAAACCATCCAAAAACAAGCGCAACGGTCAAGCAGGGAAAACGCAATAACCTTTGAAAGCCTTGGTATCGATATGATAATTGTGGATGAGGCTCATATCTTTAAAAAACCACCCCTTTCTACCAGAATGCGAGTTAAGGGCTTAAATACAGAAGCAACCGCCAGTAGCATAGGACTTCATTTCTTAACGTCATATATCAAGGAAATAAATAATGGTAAGGGAGTATTTACCTTCACAGGGACACCTATTACCAACACATTGAACGAAGTTTTTAATCAGATGCGCTATGTCATGTCAGATAAGATGGAGGCCGCAGGTATTGATACTTGGGATGCCTGGTTCAACACCTTTGCAGATGTTGAGTCTGATATAGAGATAACCGCCGCTGGAGATTATCAGACAGTAACAAGGTTAACCGAGTTCAACAACGTTCCAGAGCTTAGACGTTTTTCCGGTCAGTATATGGATATTGTGTTTGCTGATGATATGCCAGAATTTAAACCAAGACCAACAGATTCTGGCAAGACCATGAAAGATAAAGATCTTACTAAAACGGAAAAGGACGAGTTGCTCAATGGAAGGGTTGACGATGGAGAACCCATAGGTCGCCCCTACAAAAAAATACAGAACGAGGTTGCGGATATGTCTCCCGACCAGGAAGAGATTTTAAGGGATGTCATGGAAAGGGCCTTGTCTTTCAGGCAAGCAGACGGGCAAGAACGATACAATATAATGCGTTCAGGTGACAGGCGTAACCCGGTTGTTGTCGAAGGCGATGCTGCCAAGGCCGGGTTTGATGCAAGGCTCTATGACAGAATGCTCCCTGATCATCCTAACAATAAAATAAACAGGTCTGTAAAAAATATAATGGAACACTACTTGGAGCATGAGAAATCAGCACAGGTAGTATTTATGGAAAAGGGTTTCAACGATACGGTCAAAAGAACAAAGACCAGGGATGGGATAAAGACCACAACCACACATCAGGTTTTTAATGCCGCAAAAGAATTGATTGATAAGCTGGTTGAGGCAGGTATCCCCAGAGAGCAAATAGCCATAGTTGACGGTAAGACCACCAAGAAGAAACGCCAAGAGATAGCTGATGCTGTAAATAAAGCAGAGATAAGGGTTGTCATTGGTCAGACATCCACCCTTGGTACCGGTGTAAACATGCAAGAAAACCTACGGGCCATGCACCATCTTGACGCCCCTTGGATGCCCGGAGAACTGGAGCAGAGAAACGGCAGGGGGCATAGGCAGGGTAACCGCTGGAACACCGTAATGGAGTACAGGTACATTACAAATAAGATCGATGGTAAGCGGTGGCAGGTGCTTGCAAAAAAACAAAGGATGATCCAAAACTTTCTCAAAGCAAAAGAGGGAGTAAGAACAGTATCCGGCGATGCGCTGGACATGAACGAGAGCAACGAGTTAGAAGATATCACTTCCAGTTTTTCAGAGGCCGCCGGGGATGCTCGTATCCTGATAAGGGCAAAACTTGAGAAGGATGTGGAAAAACTATTGCGCAGGGAGCGGACCCATGATCGAGGGATCGTTGATGCAAAAACAAACGCTGAGAAACTTACAAGGCAAATGCCTAAAGCAGAACAAACAGCTAAGGATACAAGAGAGGATTCCAACCACTACCTTTCACAGAAAGACAACCCTTTTAGCATTACACTGGAAGGCAAGACGTATGACAAAAAAGAGGATGCTAACGCCGCCTTTGAGAAGATGGCTATCAAACTGTCAAGGATCCCACAGTTAAATGTAGAGGAAAAGGTAGGGTCATATCTTGGTTTTGAAATAATTGCTGAAATAAATGCCGCAGGACAAAAGGGTGTTAATTTTGTCTTGGAAAGAAAAACCAACGTATATGTGAAGCCATCCATAAACAGCTTAAACGCTCATTTAAGAAATCTTGCATCCCGTAGTGATAAATTCGACCAGGAAATCGTTGACGTTAAATCCTCCATTGAAAAACTAAAATCAGTTTCAAAGGAGAAGTTTGGACAGGCTGACCTACTGAAAAGGAAAAGAGATCAGCTTGCTCAGGTTGAAGCTGACCTCCAGGCTTTCCCAGATCCACCACCGCCATGGCTTGCACAGGGAGCCCCGATAGACACAGATGTTTACATTGATGGCAAAGCAGCAAGCGTTGATGGGCATAGGGCCGGTGAACATGACTATTACCTTCTTGTCACCAAAGAGGATGGTACCGCAGATGTCATTTCCTACAAAGAAGCCATGGACGAGAACGGTATCCCCATTTATGAGGGAGTTGAAACCGAACAGGTACCAACGGGCGCAACACCA
>CAYPNO010000176.1:0-5243 GCA_964411865.1 uncultured Desulfuromonas sp.
CGAAAAAACTGCAAGCAGAAATTATACTGTTGGACGTCATGCTGCCTGATCTCAGTGGCTTTGAGGTATGCAAACAACTAAAAAATGACCCGGATTCCTCCCGAAGTTCGGTGGTGTTTATTACCGCACTAGATAAAACAGCAGAAGAAGCGCGCGGTCTGCGTCTAGGTGCTCTGGACTATATTACAAAGCCCTTTAATCCCACTATTGTCCGCAAGCGGGTACAGAATCTCCTAAATCACACCATGGCATATCGAAAGCTTGAAGAGCTCTCTACTAAAGATTTTCTCACTGGTGCTTTTAACCGACGCTATTTAGTCGAGATTGCTAACACTGAGCTGAAACGCCATCAGCGTCACAATAAAAATACGAGTATCCTGATGATCGATATTGATCATTTTAAGCAGATCAACGACAAATATGGGCACAGCGTAGGAGATCGGGCGTTACAGCACTTGGTACGGCTATGCCGTAAAAACCTGCGGAACGGGGATATTTTTACGCGCTACGGTGGTGAAGAGTTTTGCGTTATATTGCCGGAGACTGACGCCGCTACATCCAACGATACCGCGGAGAGACTGCGCCAGACCATAAAAAATACCCCCATGGAGTTCGACGAACAATTAGTGCATATGACTATCAGTATCGGATTAAGTGTAGTTTATCCAAACGAAAATGATGATTTCAACTACTGGATTGAACGTGCAGATCAGGCTCTTTACCAAGCAAAGAGAAATGGGCGTGACCAAGTTGTGTGGTACAAGTAACTTCCTTGCGAGAGATTCCCGTCCGTAAACCTAAATATTTTGACAATCACTGCTCCGGAGGGTTCGAACCGTTACTGAGGCGGCATGAGTTGGCCATCAAGCCAATCAACCATCCCACCAATATCGAGCAAAAACGCTACCTTGCCATCTGCCAGCACGGCCCCGCCCGACACAACCGGGATATCACGTAAGTAACGGTGTAGAGGTTTAATCACCAGATCTACTGACTCACGTACTGCATCTACCTGCAGCGCCAAGCGCCTTGCCCCATGCTGGAGCACCACTATATTTAGCTCATGACTGTTATGTGCACTACTGGGCGCGCAACACTGATGTGTGCGCGCGCGGATAATATCCTGCAGCAGGTACAGCGGCACGCAAGTTTCGCGGAAAACAAATGCTGGCACCCCTAATTGAGTAGTAAGGCAACGTCTTGATTCAGTAACCGCCAATCCAATAACTTCAACAACCTGAGCCTGGGGCAGAGCAAGAACAGACCTTTGTGATTCGACCAGCAGCGTGGGTATCATTGTCATGGACTGGGGTATATGCATTTCGAAACAACATCCCTGCCCCAATTCACTCCGTACCTGCACACTCCCACCTACTGCTATAAGGGCAGATTTAACTACGTCCAGACCGGTTCCACGCCCGGAGATATGATCCACGCTGAGACTGGTACTGAATCCAGGAGTAAAAAGAAGCTGATAAATATCACCCCTTGTGAGCTTCTCCGCCCGCGCTGCTGAAACAATATTGCGCGCTATGGCCACAGCCAGGATTTTATCCGCATCCAGACCAGCACCGTCATCCTGCACTGTCAGGGTGATCTGCCCGTATTCCTGCCGCGCCGCGAGCTCCAGCCGTCCAAGCATCGGCTTGCCAGCACGCTGGCGTTCTTCAGGAGCTTCAATGCCATGCACAATCGCGTTGCGCAATAAATGCCCAAGTGGGTCTTTTATAGTCGTCAGAACTGCGCGGTCTACCTCGGTGTCTTCTCCTGTAGATACAAGCAAAACTCGCTTATGCATGGTGACGGCCAGATCACGTACAAGGCGTTGATATGGACGCCAAATTCGCCCTATAGGCTCCATACGGTAATACAAAATGGTGTCCTGCAGTTGTGTCATCTGCTGCCCTATATCTTCAAGCCCAGCAGCTACATCGGCAAGCCCGACGGTAGTAATATCGTTTGAAACACGAGTGCGCCAGAAACACAGCTCCGCATTCATTGATGCTATAACATCTAGAAATTGATCAAGTTTTTTTACCGGTAAGCGGATAAAGTTGTCATCCAGAGCTTCTGTATGGGGGTCATCATGGCTGTTTGTTCCCTTTTTCTGTGCTTCCCCTCTTGCGCTTCCATCACCTGCACCTTCACTGCTTACCTCTTCAGTTAAGGTTGGTGCTGGATGTTCCCCAGCATCTAAAACTAAATCTGGCGCAGCCCCGAACTTGCACGCCCGCGCAAGCTGCGCCTGTAATTCACGGGTATCCCGTTGCGGCTCTACTCCGTGGCGACCGATCCAAGCCATAGCTTCGCGTGCCTCATCCACCACTTTCAGGAGTAAAGAGAGAACATGGGCACTACACTCTATCTGGTAACACCTCAGCTTTTCCAGGAGATTTTCAGCCGTATGGGTCAGGGTCTCAAGATGGGAAAACCCCAGCATCAGACAGTTTCCCTTCAGGGTATGCATTAAGCGAAATACACCCTGAATCAACTCTGGCGTGGGAGGGGAAGCTTCCAGTTCCAACAGGCTGGATTCAATTTTAAGCAGGAGATCGCCACATTCTGCCGTAAATTCCTGCAGTAGCGCCTGCTGCAGTTCATCTTCCATCATCTAGCTCCTACCCGGAAATGAAGTTGCCACCGATAACATGCTGGTGCAGATACGCGGTGATCTCCTCTGGTGGCAGCGGGTGTGAAAGCAAAAAACCCTGTCCGTACTGACATCCGTTATCCCGCAGAAACGCGTGTTGCTCATTCGACTCAATCCCTTCTGCGACTACATCTAGGCTCATATTCTTTGCTAGATCTATTATCGCTACCGCAATTGCGGCGTCCCCTCGATTATGCGTAACATCACTGACAAAGGAACTATCAATTTTAAGGTAGTGAATAGGGAACTTCTTTAGATAGGCGAGTGATGAATAACCGGTGCCGAAGTCATCGATAGAGAGTTGCACTCCCAAACGACTGATCTGCTCCATGATACTGATAGAATCTTCGATGTTATCCATAAGGATACTTTCAGTGAGCTCAAGATCAAGGCAGCTCGGTTCTAATCCGGTTTGGCAAAGTATATTTTTTAAATTATGGACCAACCCTTTTTGATGAAACTGGCGCCCAGAGATATTGACCGACATTTGTATACGGGACAGGCCTGCTTTACGCCAGGCAACTGCCTGCTCACAGGCACTTCTAATCACCCACTCCCCGATAGGAACGATAAGTCCGGTTTCTTCCGCCAGGGGGATAAATTCACTCGGTGGGATCATTCCTCGATGTGGATGCTGCCAGCGCAGGAGAGCCTCAACTCCGAAAACCTCCCCAGTCTGTAAATCTAACTGGGGTTGATAGTAGATAATTAATTCATTTTTCTCAATAGCCTGCCTGAGAGCGCCTTCTAGCAACAAAAGTTCGCTAGCACGCTCATTAAGACCAGAAGTGTAAAAACGATAGCAATCACGCCCTAGGTATTTAGCTTGATACATCGCTGCATCCGCAGCTTTGAGCAATGAGTCAACATCTTCCGCATCCTGCGGATACATGCTTATCCCAACGCTAGCGGTAACATATAACTTATACGCGCCTACTTCTATAACTTTAGCCAACTCACGCTTGATAGCCAGAGCCAAACGTACCGCCTCTTCTGCGTGAGACACGCGATCCATCAGCACTGCAAACTCATCTCCACTTATGCGTGCCACAGTATCGCCGGAGCGCACCACATTTTGCAGACGCTCGGAAATACGCAGCAAGACCGAATCACCCGTTTCATGTCCTAACGAATCGTTAATTTTCTTGAAATGATCTAGGTCGAGGAAGAGAACCCCCAAACGTTGCTGAACTTTTCGCGCCCGGACCAGCGTATGCTGAACATGCTCGCGAAACAGCTTACGATTGGGCAGTTGAGTGAGTTGATCATGATATTCTAGAAAATCCAGATGATTACGATTTTCTTGCAGCAACTGATCCGCTTGCTGTCGTTCGATCTCGGCCCCTACCCGCGCAGCCATGATCGCCATGACATCCTCAGCGCGTTGTAAATTTTCAATGCGGCTGCGCGACAATACACTCAACACTCCGATAATGTTGCCAGCACGCCCATAAATTGGGGTGCCAGCATAGCCCTCGGCCTGCAAATTCACTACTAACGGTGTGTTTGGGAAAAGCTGCAGCAGACCTTTACGCGCAATAAACATCCCCGAATTGAGAACCTGCTGGCACGGAGTATTGGTGGGGTCAAAATCATATTCCTCCAAGGAATTTCCATCCTGATAAGACGCCAGTGCGAGGATTCTATCGTTACTTAAACACTGCCCAACAATACAGCATGCGGCTCCAAACCATTCACACAATTGCAGCGCTACCCGGCGGTAACATGCTGTGCCGCTGTATCCCAAAGTACCCTCAACCAGGGCCTGAATGGCAGATTGAATCTGCTTAATGGTGGTTATGTCCTGAATGGTGGCAACCAGCCCGTCAATTTGGCCGCTGCTGTCAAAAAGTGGTGCTTTATTAAATAAAACATGTTTTATTTCCCCGGAAGCACTTTTCAGGCTGGTTTCATAGGTGTGCGTTCGCCCTTCTGCAAAAACCTTGGCATCAGTGCGGGTTCCTAGCTCCGCCCGCTCGCCGGGATATACCTGTCCGACATGGCTATTGATTAGCGTTTCGCGTGAACAGTCCGCAATGTCCTCATAGCTCTTGTTGCAGCCTAAATAATAGCCCTCGCGGTTTTTATAAAATATTGGATTAGGAATGGCATCAAGCAGGTTTTGAAGAAAATATATCTCATCCTCTAAACGGCGCTCAACCTTGAGGCGCTCCAATTCAGCCGAAGCACGGATTGCAATCATGTGCATAGCTGTTTCCAGCTGCTCCACATTCTCCATTTTGCTGCGGCTGAATACAGTCAGGGGTCCAATAACCTCACCTTTGGAGTTGACTAGCGGTATCCCCATATAGCTATCAGCTGCCAATTCAATAGCAAGGTGATCGAGGGGAAATTTTGTTATTAAATCGTGAGGATAATATTTGAATCCTTCTCGAATTACGTTGGCACACGGGGTATTTATAAGGGTGAATTCGAAGTTATCTATTATCTTACCATCCGCATAGACCGCTTCGGTGAGGATACGCGTTTTTTCCGTATCGGAAAACTCTCCAATAAAAGCGTAGTCAGCCTGCGCAAAGGAGGTCAACTCCTTCAACAGTTGGGCAAAAAACTCTTGCCCTACAAACGCTGT
>CAYPNO010000177.1:0-5205 GCA_964411865.1 uncultured Desulfuromonas sp.
TCTTAGCGCCACCACGGGCTAATCTGATTTTTACTGCCATTATTTTTTCCTCTCGAAAGATGGTACAAAAGTCTGCATTTTCTCTGCAGACACGGTAGTGACAGGGCACTATACCCTGCACAAATTCTGGTATAAATTCAGGTAAATCAGAAGGGAAGCTGGGGACCACCTGCGCCGCCGAGCATATTCTTAAGCCCCTTCGGACCCATCTTGTGCATTTTTTTCATCATCTTTTGGGCTTCGGTGAAGCGTTTGAGCAGCTGGTTGACATCTTGGATCTTAGAACCGCTACCTTTGGCAATCCGCAAGCGTCGTGATCCATTGATCAGTTTATGGTTACGCCGCTCCTGTGCGGTCATGGAAGAGATTATCGCCTCTATCTTTTTGAGTTCTTTATCGGGAACCTGCATACCGCTGGCCTTTTTCATGGCTTTGTTCATGCCGGGGATCATCTTCATCAGCGAACTCATGGAGCCCATTTTCTTGATCATCTGCAACTGATCGCGAAACGTCTCCAGGGTGAAGCCTTCGCTACGCATCGCTTCTTCCATGCGCGCCGCTTCGTCCTTGTCGATGCTTGCTTCAGCTTTCTCGATCAGGGAGAGGACATCCCCCATATCGAGAATACGTTGCGCCATGCGATCGGCATGGAACACTTCAAGGGCATCGAGTTTCTCCCCCACGCCGACAAACTTGATCGGTTTTCCGGTTACGGCGCGAACCGACAGTGCCGCACCACCTCTGGCATCGCCATCGAGCTTGGTCAGGATCACCCCGGTTATATTGAGGCGTGCGTCAAATTCTTTGACTACGTTTACTGCGTCCTGGCCGGTCATGGCATCGGCTACGAACAAGATCTCATGCGGTTTAACCGCCGCACTGATTTGTTCCAGCTCTGCCATGAGGGTGTCGTCAATATGCAGACGCCCTGCAGTATCCAGAATCAGGGTGTCGTAACCGTGATTTACCGCGTAGGCACGCGCCTGGGTACAGATATCCACCGGACTTTGCTGTGGATCGGAATCGAACACATCTATTTCAAGCTGGCGCCCCAGGGTTTTAAGCTGCTCGATAGCGGCCGGGCGATACACGTCCGCTGGAACCATGAGGGGCTTACGTTTTTCCTGGCGCAGCTTTTTGGCTAACTTGCCGCAGGTGGTAGTTTTACCTGCACCCTGCAGACCACAGAGCATGATGGTTACCGGTGGACTGGCTGCAAGGTTAAGCTGGTTATCTTCACCCTCACCCATCAGACGCCCGAGTTCATCACGGACGATCTTTATCACCTGCTGATCCGGCGATAAACTCTTGAGCACATCGGTGCCAGTCGCGCGCTCTTGGACCGCAGCGATAAAATCTTTTACAACCTTGAAGTTTACGTCGGCCTCGAGGAGCACTAGGCGCACTTCACGCAGGGCTTCAATAACCTGGGCTTCGCTCAGGCGTCCCTGCCCACGCAGCTTACTGAATACTGAATCAAGCTTGTCACTTAAACCGTCAAACATTTATAACCCCGTTATCCCGCATCAGCGCCTACAGCACTGCGCAAATTGTGCAAAAATAGCAGACAGCGACTATAGTTACGGGCTCTAGTGTTGTCAAGAAAATTCCCTCGTCTGCATGAAACCATTCTCCTGCAGGGCATAAACACTGAACGGTTCAAGTTTCAGCTGGCTCAAACGGTGTAAAATTTCTTCCTCATCCTCGGCGCAAAAGCGCAACACCATCCCGCAATCCGCTGAGATGTCCGGTGGAACCGGTAGCAGTAAGACCTCAAAGCTGTCTTTAAGTTTTACCTCGGCCACCATCACCCGATGGACCGAATTGAACACCAGCAGGCGCTGATGTGCCTGTACCATTCTCATAATACATTCCCCCTTGCCAACCCGCCCGATTGACAGTATGCGCATAAATGACTAAAGTGCCAGCTTCGGTCATATTTAAGTATGATCTGTAATTTCATGCTCCTTAACCGAGCCGATCCCGTCTCATCAACCAAAACGCAGGACAGCGCTCGCCATCGTGCCCACAATCATACATTTCCCTTGGATCCACTTGACCACGCTACTGGCCTTTACCCTGCTAAGCAATGTTGTGCTTGGTTATTTGCGCCAGAGCACACGCAAGGGATCCGCTATTTGGTTTTTCTATATCCACGCCTCCATCCCGTTTATTGTATGGATGCGCACCGCGTTTGATTTCGGTTGGCACGTAATTCCGTTCACCTTGGCGGGCGCTATCCTTGGACAACTCGGCGGCAGCTGGATACGCAGGAGGGACAACTCATGAGCACCAGATTTTCTTCGAACAGCTTTGGCACGAGCACGCGCTCTATCGTCAAGTCACTCTTCGAAGACATGGGAGTTGCTTCGCGCATAGAACAGCACCAAATATGGTTGATATGGGACAAGGTGGTTGGTGCTCAGATCGCCGCCCATGCACGCCCTGCCAGTGTCCGCAACAATGTCCTTGAAGTCCGGGTCGCCCATGCTGTGTGGATGCAACAATTGCAACTACTGAAGCCGCAGATACTCGCGAAGCTCAACCGCGAACTGACTTGCGCCCCTATCGACAGCATGTACCTACGCCGCAAAACGCCAGAACTGCTACCAAAAAAGGATTCACAGCCAGACCTGATACTCCCTGACCTGAGCGCAATGGAGGTGAAGAAGGCGGAGCGCTTAGTTGAGTCAATTCAGGATGAAGCCGTACGCAGTGCCATGCTGCGCTTGCTGTGCAAACAAATGCGCCTGGATAAGTTCCGGCAGATCAAAGAGGCTTCTCAGCAGCAGGCATAATACCCCGCCACTTCGGCGCTGTAATTATCGCGCTGATGAACGTCTCCCCCTGCACTAGCCTGTTCTCCATCCTCTCCTTCTACCCCGTAGCCGGCAACAGGCGCATACACAACCAAGGGTGGTTCTACTACCACACCCTGCCCTGCGCCACGGCGGGCTTCGATAAGAAGCAGACGCGCTTGTTCCCTCTGACGACTGTGTACCATGCGCACCCGCCGTGGTTCCAGACCACAGCAGCGCATATTCGTCATGATATCGACTAAACGCTCCGGCAAATGCACCATACTCAGGGTGCCACCAGTTCGTACCAGGCGTGAGGCAGCGCGGATAAAATCTTCTAGCGCGCCACAAATCTCATGCCGTGAGATACTCCGTTCATCACCAGTAGAGATGCGCCCATCCAGCGGAGAACGAAAGGGGGGATTGCACACCACCCGATCAAATTCAAACGGCGATGCCCATTCACGCACATCCGCTGTATCTATTCTGACCCGCCCTTCCAACCCATTCAGTAACACGCTGCGCTGCGCACGCTGCGCCTGTGCCAGCTGAATCTCTACCCCGGTCACCTCAATGTCGGGATACATCCGCGCTAAAAGCAACGCGATAACTCCGCACCCACTGCCTATATCCAGCACTAACTCTTGCGGTTTTATGGTAGCGAAGTGCGCCAGGAGCACTGGGTCGAGGGAGAATCGATACCCTCGGCGATGCTGGATAAGTTTCAGGCCACCGCAGCGCAGTTGATCAAGGGTCTCGTCGTTGTTTACGCAGACGCGTGCTCTGGACATATCACCTTCAGCACCCATTTCAACCTTCCTCCCTTTTCCCATTCATTTCGGGAACTACGCGCATTTATATAAGAATTTGCCTCTTTGCGGGATGCAAAAATATGTTTGGCACGCTATCCTCAGACATACAATAACCGCGACTCAAAACACTCATCGCGCTATAGAATTATTCTAAGCACCGACATACGCAATCTTAAAATACTGTCAGGGACTCTGCAGCGAAAGGAATATAACATGGCCAGGTTCTTAAAGAAAAAAGAAGCTGCCTTGGGACAACCCCCAGGGACACCAGTGTTTATTGGGGAACAAAAAGTTGCATCGGCCAGTATCAAATCCATCTTTTATACGCATGATGAACTTGAAGAAGCAATAATTGACCCTGCAGCACTAATCATCAAAACCGATACTGCCGCGCACAAGATGCAGGTACAATGGTTTGACGTTGTTGGTCTTCACGACAGTGAGATGATTAAAGCCATCGGCACGGCCTTCAACCTCCATGCGTTAACGGTAGAAGATATTCTCCATACGGGGCAACGCCCTAAAATGGTTGAATTTGACCACTACATCTACTTTGTATTGAAAATGATGTACTACGACCAGGAAGATAAGGTTATCCGCAGCGAACAGCTCAGCATTGTTTTAGGCGACACCTTTATCCTCACCTTTCAAGAACAACCTGGTGATATTTTTGACCCTGTGCGTGAACGCATTCGCAAGAACCGTGGGCGCATTCGCAAAACTCGCACTGACTACCTTACTTATACACTCCTCGATTCTGTGGTGGATAACTACATCACCTCTATCGAGCGTCTTGGCGAAGAGATTGAAGACCTCGAAGATGAGATCATCGCCAACCCTAACCAAAACGTTTTGGGGAAGATCAATCTTTATAAGCGAGAAATCAACTATTTACGCAAAACCGTGCGCCCTGCGCGGGAATTTATGTTGCAGCTAAGCAGGTTAGACAACGATCTAATCTACGAAACAAGCACCCCTTTTCTCAAGGATCTGCTCGACCTGTCAACCCAGAGCGCTGAAATAATAGAAACCTACAGAGATATCTTGTCTGACTTTCTCGAAGTCTACAATACTGGGGTTAACAATCGACTCAACGAGATCATGAAGATATTGACCATTTTTTCAGCGGTTTTCATCCCCCTTACGTTTATTACCGGAATCTACGGCACCAACTTTGATCACATTCCTGAGTTGCGTTACCGCTACAGCTATTTTATTTTCTGGGGCGTACTAGTTGCTGTTGCACTCTTCATGCTGCGCTTTTTTCGGAAGCGAAACTGGCTATAAAACCATCTACAGCACCGGTTTTGATCTTACATAAGCAAAAAGCCCACCTCATCTGGAGGTAGGCTTTTTGCTTTATTTAATCAGCTACGCATCTGCTCAGGAGCCGTACGAATGGAGCCCTGATAGCAGCAGGTTTACCCCAAGGTAGCAAAAAATTGTCGCTGCAAAACCTATAATAGACAGGATAGCGGCACGTCGCCCTGCCCAACCTCGGGTTATACGCGCATGCAGAAAAGCTGCATAGATAAACCATACAATCAGGCTCCAGGTCTCCTTGGGGTCCCAACTCCAGTAGGTGCCCCAAGCGT
>CAYPNO010000178.1:0-5194 GCA_964411865.1 uncultured Desulfuromonas sp.
ACCTGCGTCCCTACAACGCCGCGATTGGTACGGATATTGACGTGTATGGTTCCAGCGCAACCATGCATAAATTGGAGCATGGCTTCGCCTATGCCTTCAGGCACGGCGGGGCGCAAGGGTTTTGCCCGCGCTTAAGATCGCATATTGTGGCAGAACCGTTTATGTTGTTTGGCCTGCGTATTGTCCCTTTAGAGCTACAGCATGGGGGTGGCGCGGCCTTTGGTTATCGTGTCGGGCCATTGGCGTATCTGACCGACTGCAGCGCCATTCCGCCGCGTACGGTAGCGCAACTGCAGGACCTGCAGATTCTTATTGTGGATGGGTTGCGTTTTAGGCACCATCCCAACCATTTTAATATTGCCCAGGCTATAGAAGCCGGCCAGGAACTAGGGGTCGGACATATTATCCTGACCCATCTAAGCCATGATGTGGAGTACAGCGTCCATAACCGCCAACTTCCCTCTGGGGTTGAGCTTGCCTATGACGGTTTGCACTTGAATCTTAACATTGCGCTCAGCAACGTCTGAGCATGGGGGCTTCGAGAGATACATGCAGCAGGAATTGCGTCTGCACGGCCATATTGATGACAGTATCGAGTACTTTGTTACCGTAGCGGCTCGAGATGCTGGTCGCCGGCATTTTTATGAGATCCAGGATGAAGGGCTGCGGGTGTTTGCTCCGGGCAATGAAATTGTTCTTGACCGCACCGGTCTTACCCACTGGGGAAATGGGGGCAGCTTCTGTGAATATATGTACGGCGTGGAGCAACCTGTTCCCGATCTGCTTAAAAAAGAGGTCGCTAACCGCCTGGTGCTTTTTGGGGCCACCTTCTGTCAGGATGGAGAACTTGTTTTTTCCAACGAAACGGTAGGGCGTGTCACCTATGACCAGATATTTAGCGATGGACATGCGTATAGTAATTGTTTTTTCTTTCTCACTGGATCTGTGTACGGCGCCCTGAAAACTCAACAAGAAGGTATCCTCGGTTTGCTCGGGCGTTCACTCAAGCGTACCCTCAGGGTTAAGGACGCTGATGATGCGCGCCTGATGGATGAATTGTTCAATTTGTTGGGGCAGCACAGCCACTTGTATTTGGTCCGTCTGATTAACAAGAAGCATAGAGCCTACGCTGACCTGTTTCGCACCCTGTATTTCAAGTACCGCTCCATCCCTGATGCAGAATATGCCCATATTAAAAACCTGGCCCAGCGTCTCAATGTAGAAGAGAGTCAGCAACGGCGCATCCGCATTGCAGAGATGTTCTCTCACCGGGATAATCGCTCCATTGTTGAAGAGTACCGGAATATTTTAGTTAAATGCTATCACCACGGCAATATCACTGCGCAGGAGAATGCACGCTTGAATCGTCTTAAAACCCTGGCATTGCGCAACAAAATTCCCGTTGCCTTGTTTGAGCCTCTCGATCGCAGCCTCGGTTATGAAAAAATGGTGGAGCTCCCTCGCGACTACATCGCCGAGACTAGAGAGATTTTTTCCGGCCTCCTGCATGAAAATCGCCACCTGAGTATTCGTATTACGCGCGAAGATATTATTCATTTGCTGCACAACAAACGGCGCGCCATGCTTAATCGGGATTATGCCTTCGAGCAGATATTGCTCGATGTTAGCAGACAATGTGATGAGAGTGTGCACGCCGGCGCGGATATCGGCTTGGTGGAACAGCTGACTACTGTCCTGAACTATATGGAACACTATGAATATTGTGTGGGGCAGATTAACAATATAGCGTTTATGCCCGGGGTCAGGATTGACGACCTCATGATACGTGAAGTGCGGCGGCGCTATCGTGCATTGACGCGCTTAGAACCGCGGCTCCCTCACGAGTTGTTGTTTGCGGATCTGCTGTGTAATCGTTTTGTCGGGAAGTTCGGGCGGCAAAAACTTGAATCCCTGCGCCATGACTTGCTTGAGGGAGTATCCACCAGCACCATTTTACGGCACTTGCAAGAAATTTCTGAGCACGAAACTCTCTATATTGAGATTCTGCATCAGGTCAAACATCGCCTGCATAAAACCTGCGCTGGGCTCATTTCTCGCGAAGCCTGCCTTAGCTTGCAAGAGGAGGTAGCGATAATTCTGCGCGCTAAATCCCTTATTGCAACATCCCTCCCGGAGAAGCTGTTTAACGAGGTTATGCGCAATGTTAAGAAGGAAAATTTCTATTTCCAGGAGTTGTTCCCGCGCATCCTGGCAGAAAAAAATGTGGCATTAAGAGAAGATTTTCTGGACAATAGTGGTTTGGAACGCTTTTATATAGAGGAGCTGGAGAACGCTTATATCAAACGTCATGATCATGACGAAGTATTGTTGGAAGCTCTGCGCTGTCAAATAGATACAGGCATTACTTGCATGCATTGAAACTAGTGATACAGTGTTTTGATAAATTTGTATCTAGCGTGTGCTCGTTGTGGAGGAAGCGGTGAGATCAGATATTAAAGGCATTACCCCAGAGCTGATTCAGGCCAAACGCCGCATCGGGCAGAGCATGGTTGGGGTGTATCTGGGAGTATATGCCCTGTTTGTTATGCTGCATGTGTTGTTCCCTGCAGTGCTTGGTATCCCCTGTGGCGGGGTCAGTGTGGGGCTGGTGGCGGGGGTAGCGTTGATGCTTTTTGCTGTGCTGATGGCGTTAGTCTACCATGTGCTATGCACCCGGGTGGAAAAACGTCTGACTCGGCCCCAGAAGAGCTGAGACGTTTGATTTAGGCGGAGGTGGTGATGCTGTATGAGCAATCGCAACTGGCAGTAATTCTTTTTTTAAGTGTGGTTGCCGTTGTGGTGGGGATCTCGATTCAGCTAATGCGCCGAGTCACCACTCCAGCAGGATACTTCACCGCCGGCGGGCGCATTCACTGGGGGGTAAACGGTATCGCCTTTGTGGGTGACTACCTCTCTGCGGCATCCTTCCTTGGGATAGGGGGGATGGTAGCAACTTTAGGTTATGATGGTTTTCTCTATTCAGTCGGTTTTCTGTCCGGCTGGCTTGTTGCCCTATTCATGGTTGCGGAACCTCTGCGGCGCATGGGCTATTTCACCTTCACCGACGCGATTGACTCCTCCTTTAATTCCCGTGGGCTCCGTTTTGTAGCAGCGCTGTGCACTATTGTGATCTCGATATTCTACCTCATACCGCAAATGGTGGGAATCGGGGCGCTGGTGACTCCATTGTTTGGTATCCCTCACTATCTCGGGGTGCTGATTGTGGGGGTGGTTGTTACCATCATTGTTGCCACTTCGGGCATGATGGCCACCACCTATGTACAGTTTGTTAAGGGGATTCTTGTCCTCGTGATCTCTGTAGTGCTTACGCTCTTTATGTTGCAGCGCGGGATAATGCTCCCGGAACAGATGGATTATCGGGAGCCTCGAGATCTGAAAGTCCTCGAAATGCAGCGCACCGAGGCAGGATATTTCCTTCAGTCGCCTGGATATACATTGGGACCACAGTGGGAATCTACTCCAGCATATGGCGCTGGTTTTGTCCCAGTGCATGATGGTCACGGAGTGGCACCTTGGCGCGTGGAGGAGCAAACGGATGAGCGTATGCTTTTGCGCGAAACCCAGTATATCGAGCGCAGCCAGGATGGGGCAATACTGTACAATGGCGCTCCTCTTGGGTCGGGACGAGTTTTTCTAGTCGGTACTATGGCAGATATTGTTGTAGACGGGCAGCAGGAGGAAAAGACCGGCGCTCTCTGGCCGCTGGAGTTCCTCCGCACCATCTATTCCAGCAACGTTAATATTTGGCCGCACACTACCTATATTACCCCTGATGGACAGGTGCAGGTGTTTTATAGTCGCACCATTCCCGGCGCAGAGTTGTTCAAATCTGGGGGGATATTCCGACTGAATGAAAAAAAATTAAGTGCGCGTCTCGACTTCATCTCCCTGATGTTGGCGTTGGTGTGTGGCACCGCTGCATTGCCGCATATCCTAATCCGTTATTATACCGTTCCTACTCAGGCTGCAGCGCGCAAGTCAACCATAGTTGCTATTGGGGGGATAGGGTTTTTCTACCTGCTTAGCCTGTTTTTAGGCTTTGGCGCTATGGGCAGCGGCTTTCTGAATATCATGGATACCAACATGTCAGTGCCGTTGCTAGCGCGCTCATTTGGCATTGTGTTGTTCTCCATAGTGAGCGCAGTGGCGTTTACCGCTGTTCTTGGTACAGTCAGTGGGCTTATTCTGGCTGCGTCTGGTGCGGTAGCGCATGATATTATGGACAGGCTTATGGGGATCCAGATGAGCGCTACTGAGAAGGTTGTGGTAGCGCGCATGGCGGCAGTGGTAGTTGGGTGCGTTGCCGTTTACCTTGGAATTGTATTCGAAGGGATGAATGTCTCCTATCTGGCAGGATGGGCGTTTGCGTTGGCAGCTGCCACCAACCTGCCTGCGCTGCTTATGACCCTGTTCTGGCGCGGTGCCACTAGTAAGGGCGTTGTCGCATCCATGTTGGTAGGGATGACAACCGCGCTGACGCTTATCCTTATCTCACCGGAAATGTACGTGCGTTATGGTCTGTTGGCTGCGGATGCGCCATTGCCTCTCAATAATCCAGCCCTTATCGCCTTGCCCCTTTCATGGTTGACGCTGGTGTTGGTTTCCCGTCGGACTGCGGGGCCGGACTCTTCATCCTATATCTCTTGATTCAAGAAGTTGCTCTGCGCGCTTCTGCACATACATTTTTACCTCGTTTTCCACTTCCCTCTACATTCATCCCCCCCACCACGACACTAAATCACTGCGTCTGTCTTGCATTAAAGGTAATTCTTGCAATACTTGGTATTGAGCGCAGGCTGAAGGGTGCAGGTCATACCTTCAGTGCATAGAAGAACTTGCGTTTTAGGGGTAGTAAACCCGTATTTTTTTACATAAAAGATATTGCGTTTTAGCTGTTTTAGAATTTGTTTTGTAGAAGTGTAAATATATAAAATGTGCAAGTTGTTGAATTAATAGAATGAAAATGGAATGTAAAAATTGGAAGATCTAGGAGTTGAATAACATGAAAAATAGTATTTATTGTCTTTTGTGTGATTTTATAACAACATTTTACTTGACTCGTTTAAACACGCTATGGCATAAGTTTTTAAAAGCAGAACGATGTTTAATTGTTTTACGCCTTTGTTTTGCTTAACCCAATAACGGTATCGGGGTGAGAGATATGATTGATAGA
>CAYPNO010000179.1:0-5161 GCA_964411865.1 uncultured Desulfuromonas sp.
TTATCCCGATCCAGCTGCAAAAACTGGTCACCCGGCTGGATATTAAACGAGAAGTTGAGGTGGTGGGCAATTCGTCCTTGATTATGTTTGGAGCCGCGGCGCTGGTGCTCTTCAGTTATTATGCTGTTCTCCCTATCCGTGAGCTCTCCATGCTGGCGACCCGCAACACCATCTCCGTATCGCTGGCGATTGTACTGCTGGGGATGCTGCTCATTATTTCACGCCGCAAGGCGGTGGTGCAGGTGGTTGGCTTTATGTGCATGGAAAATGGCCTGATGTTCGCTGCGGTAGCGGCTACTCAGGGGATGCCGATGGTTGTGGAGATGGGGGTGGCGCTGGACGTGCTAGTGGCGGCCATTCTGTTCGGCATCTTCTTTTTTCAGATTCGAACGGAGTTCGGCACCCTCGATGTCGATAAACTCAATCTCCTGAAAGAGGTTGACTGATGAATGCCCTCTACTTAACCCTGTTGTTCCCCCTGGCAGGGGCGGTAATCCTCGCCTTTTGCGGACATATGCGCATCGCTGGCAAACTGAATCTTCTCGTGTGTATTGCCACCTTCACCACTTCACTGCAGCTAGCGGTTGATGTGTTTTTCCATGGTTCTATTCTCACTCCACAAAACTTTTTTTACGTGGACGCGTTTAATGTCTATTTGGTGCTGCTTAATTCCTTTGTCGGTATGACCACGTCAATTTTTTCCTCTCCGTATATGGCGCACGAACAGAGTATCGGTAAGGTTAAAGCTGGGGGGATGCGTCTGTATCACAGCATGTATCAGGGGTTTCTGTTCACCATGCTATTGGCTCTACTAACCAATAATCTGGGGATCCTGTGGGTCGCGGTGGAGGGTGCAACTTTGGCTACGGTGTTGCTGGTAAGCCTGTATCGCACCCCGAAATCTATCGAAGCAGGATGGAAATACTTTCTCCTCTGCGGGGTTGGCATTGCCCAGGCGCTATTTGGCACGACCCTGATCTACTTTGCCGCAGTGCAGATTATGCCCGACACCAATCAAGCCCTGATGTGGAGTGTACTGTACGAACATGCGTCTGAACTTGAACCCACCGTGCTGTTGCTCGCATTTGTATTTCTAATTGTAGGCTACGGCACCAAGATAGGCCTTGTACCCCTGCATAACTGGCTCCCAGACGCCCACAGCGAAGGGCCGACACCGATGTCTGCGATCCTCTCCGGGCTGTTGCTGAATATCGCGTTGTATGCGGTGGTACGCTTCAAGATGCTCATTGACCCGGCCCTTGGCTCCAATATTGCCGGACATATTATGATGGGGTTCGGTTTGCTCTCATTTCTGGTAGCAGGCCTACTCCTGCACCGGCAACGTGACATCAAACGGATGTTTAGCTACTCTTCCATCGAACACATGGGTCTTATTACCTTTGCCTTTGGCATTGGGGGTCCACTCGCTACGTTCGGGGCCCTACTACATATGATTGTCCACTCTCTGACCAAATCGGCCATCTTCATAACCGTTGGCCATGCGGCACAGGTGTGTCAAACCCAGTCCATCGACAAAATTCGCGGCTTGCTAAAAACCCAACCGGAAATCGGCTGGGGGCTGCTCATCGGTACTGTTGCCATTGCTGGTTTACCGCCGTTTGGGGTGTTCACCAGCGAATTTCTCCTCTTCAGCGCTACCATTAAAAGTTTTCCCTGGCTGGTCATTTCACTGCTGTTCGGCCTGAGTATAGCTTTTGCCGGTCTGTTTCGCCATGTGCAACCCATGGTGTTCGGTGAATGCCCCATGGGTCAAGTGAAGGTAAAAGCGAACATGTGGCCGGTGGCGGTGCATCTGTGCATTATTCTATGGCTTGGCATTGCCGTGCCTGATGTTCTGGCCGGCTGGATCGATCAAGCCACCATAATGATTACCGGAAAAGGTGTGTTATGACCAATCCACAGCTTAAAAAGGAACTGATGGAGGCATCAGCAGACACTGAAGCAGGCCTCGAGACTTCCATTCAGGCCTGCAGTTGGCAGTTGCATCGGAGTAATTTAACTACAACCGTTGACTACACGATCCCGAGCGGGGCTGCCGCACATATAGCAATCGCCGCTGCGGCATGGAGTGAGGCGGCTGTTATCGCTAAACGTTGTGGGTTGCGTTGGGCAGGGGTGTGGGCTGACCATATTCCCGAGCGCATGATACTCATGGCTGTGCTAGCAGGAAAGGATGGGCATCTCCTCCTTAGCACCACAGTACCAGACTCGAAACCTGAACTGCCCTCGCAGGCAGAAATTTACCCCAACGCCAGCCGCCCCGAACGCCATGTGCACGATATGTTCGGCATCATCTTCAATACCCATCCAGATCCGCGCCCGTGGACACGCCATCAGGGGTGGAAGCCGGACGCATATCCGCTACGCAGGGATTTCCCCGTGGCGGGATTCCCAGAGCATGACACCCCAGCGGACAAAACCTACCCGTTTATAAAGATGGAGGGAGAGGACATCTACGAGGTCCCTGTCGGGCCCGTGCATGCTGGCATTATTGAACCGGGGCACTTTCGCTTTCACACCATCGGCGAAGATATGCTTCGCCTTGAAGAGCGCTTTGGTTATGTGCACAAGGGAATTGAAAAGATTGCCCAGGGACGGGATATCCCAGGGCTGATCCGTCTGGCCGCACGAGTTAGCGGTGACAGCAGTATCGCCCACAGTTGGGCTGCGTGTCAGGCGGTGGAACACGCCTTGGACGTTGAGGTTCCCCCGCGCGCGCTGGCGCTACGCGCAATTCTGGCGGAGCGCGAGCGCATTGCCAATCACTGTGGGGATATCGGCGCAATCTGCAACGATGTGGGCTTCAGCTTTGCCATGGTGCAGTTCAGCGCTCTTCGCGAACGGATTCAACGTCTGAGTATGGAACTCTTTGGCCATCGTCTGTTGATGGATTGTGTTCAAGCCGGAGGAGTGGCCCACGATCTGGATGCAGATGGAATTGAATCCATAGTGGCAGAACAGCGTATGCTCCGAACTGAGGTTGCGAAACTCATGCCCATGATTCTGGAGTATCCCTCTTTGCAGGACCGTTTGCGTACTACGGGCATTGTCCCTCATGAAACGGCCGTCAGCCTTGGAGCGTTAGGGTATGTAGCCAGAGCAAGTAACATCGACTACGACATACGTCGAGACGCGCCCTATCCCCCCTATACCGACCTTGAAGTACGTGTCCCTGTATATCCTGAAGGTGATGTGGCGAAGCGCACTCGGGTGCGTGGAGATGAAATCCTGATATCTACGGATTTGATTGAAAAACTGCTTGCAAGCCTACCAAGCGGATCCATCAGTACTGCAGTAACCCTGAATGGGCAGGACGCGTCTGGGTGTGGATTGATCGAAGGTTGGCGCGGAGAAACCCTCGCCTATGTGCGCTTGAATGCGGCAGGGATAGTGGAGAGTTACTTCCCACGGGATCCAAGTTGGCTTAACTGGTTAGCGCTGGAGGAGTCGATCCACGGCAACATCATCCCCGACTTCCCGGTATGCAATAAATCGGTCAACGGTTCCTACGCTGGTCACGATCTGTAATTCCAGCGATGCTCCATAGCCACGCTCCTTAACCACACATAGAGATTAAAGATGCTTTCAATCCTGAATAAAATTCGCAAAACCGGATTCTTGACCGAAAAAGTTGGTACTGCTGAAGATGAGATTCTGCTGCTGGGGGAAAATTGCCAGCGTGAAATAGCCGCTAGCTTCGGCGGGAGCCTGGCTATCCGCATGGTGGATGCCGGTTCATGCAATGGCTGTGAATTAGAGATGCACGCTCTCACCAACAGTTTCTACGATATTGAGCGCTTTGGGATTCACTTTGTCGCCTCGCCTCGCCACGCCGACATGCTGCTGGTGACCGGAGTGGTATCGCGCCATATGCAGGAAGCGTTAAAGCGCACCTATGCCTGTATCCCCGCACCCAAGCTGGTTGTGGCTATGGGTGATTGCGCTATAAATGGCGGAGAGTTCGGCGTCAGCTATGCTAGCTGCGGACCGGTTTCTGAGGTAATTCCGGTCGATGCATACATAAAAGGCTGCCCCCCAACCCCAGTAAATCTGCTGCGTTCCATCTTGGATATACTGCAGAAAAAATATGTCTAGAAGCTTACCAAAGCTATAGCACTCTGGGTTAGGCGCGTAAATTCAATTCAGCTCTAGGCCAGACCAAGTCGGGAAAATATCTCTAGAGTGGGTTCTGCGCTATTTAAAGTATAGAAGTGGACCCCGCTGACCTTGTGTTCCAGAAGGTCACGTACCTGCTCGGTAGCCCAATCAAGGCCAACCTGCTCCACTGCAGCTTCATCGGGAGCCTCTGCAACTCTACGGAGCAGCTCTGCAGGAAAACGCGCCCCGGCCGCAAGTTCGGCCATCCGCTCCATCCCCTTTCGATTACGCAGCGGCATAATCCCAGCAATGATAGGCACCTCAATACCAACCAGGCGACAGCGTGCACAAAAATCATGGAAGTCGCGGTTATCGAAAAACAGCTGGGATACAATATAGTCTGCCCCAGCATCCACCTTTTCTTTTAGATACTGGATCTCCAGCAGCCGATTCGGCATTTCTGGATGCCCCTCGGGAAATCCTGCAACACCGATACTGGTATCAGGGAATTCATCCCGGATAAAGCGTACCAAATCTATAGCATATTTAAATCCATCTGCAGGAGGATGCCAATTATCCTCACCCACAGGGGGATCTCCACGCAGTGCAAGAACATTGCGCACTCCAGCATCTTGATATTGCTGCATAATATTTCGCACTTCTGTGCGGGTTGCCGCCACACAGGTCTGATGTGGCACCACCGGCACCCTGCTCTCTTCATGAATCCGCAGCACCAGCTTATTGGTCTGACTACGGGCCGAACCGCCTGCACCATAGGTGACACTAACAGATGATGGATGCAGGGGCATCAACTTCTCAATATTCTGCAATAAGTTATCCCACCCTTGTTCGGTTCTAGGGGGGAAAAATTCAAAACTAAGGGAGGTTCCCTTACCTTGGAGTATATTTTTCATCTATTTTTATCAAATTCCTTTTACAATTCAGTATCTTTAAGTCCGTGAGCCATAATCATATGGATCACGACCAGCTAAACTACGAGCTTAAACTCTGCTGCGGATAAAATCGGCAGGATTACTCCATG
>CAYPNO010000180.1:0-5121 GCA_964411865.1 uncultured Desulfuromonas sp.
CCGAGCTGCAGCAGAAACTGACAACGGCCAAGACCCATATTGACTCCCTGAAGAAGCGCATCGAGCAAAGAACGCCTGAACTCAAAAAAGCGGAAACCGACTTTTCAGCCGCTTTGGTTCCGGCAGGCTTTGCCGATGAGAAAACCTTCCTTGAAGCCAGACTGTCACAGGAAGATCGGGAATCTTTATCTTCCCGGGCCAAGGAGATCGATGATGCGGGAACTGAGCTCAAAGCTAAACAGAAAGACCGGGAGACCCGTCTGGCCACGGAGATCGCCAAAAAAGTTACGGACAAGACGCTTGAGGAATTGCAGCCGCAGTTCAAAGAGTTTGAAGAGTCCCTGAAAACACTGCGCGACGCCATTGCCGGGCTTAAGCACAAACTGAGTGAAAATACGGCAGCCAAAGAGCGGATAAAGGAAAAGCAGTCCGCCATTGAGGCTCAGAAGAAAGAGTGCCATCGTTGGGAAAAGCTGCATGGCCTCATCGGTTCGGCGGACGGCAAAAAGTACCGGAATTTTGCTCAGGGGCTGACCTTTGAGTTGATGGTTTCTCATGCCAACCGGCAGCTGGAAAAAATGACCGACCGCTATCTGCTGATCCGGGATGAACAACAGCCGCTGGAACTGAATGTCGTCGATAATTATCAGGCCGGTGAAATCCGCTCGACCAAGAACCTGTCCGGCGGTGAAAGCTTCATCGTCAGCCTGACGCTGGCTCTGGGGCTGTCGAAAATGGCCAGCCGGAAAGTACGGGTGGACTCCCTGTTTCTGGATGAAGGCTTCGGCACCTTGGATGAAGAGGCACTGGAAACGGCTTTGGAAACATTGTCCGGCCTGCAGCAGGACGGCAAGCTGATCGGAATCATCTCCCACGTATCGGCACTGAAAGAAAGAATCAGCACCCAGATAAACATCACACCTGTATCCGGCGGACGCAGTTCACTGTCTGGTCCGGGCTGTAAAAAGGTGGGAGGTCAGGTAAATGGCTGATTCCCAAAAACAAAAACTGATTGCTCTTGGAGCTGAGGCACTTGCGGATGCTCTGCTGAATCTTGCCATGCATTCCGACGAGGCCGATGACTTGATTGAGCTATTGATTGCCACCCCAAAGGAGAATGTCCAGCGGTTCAAACAAAAACTTTCCGGTCTGAAACATTCACGGCGGTTTGTTGACTGGCGGGGCGCTTCCGGTTTTGCTCGGGAGCTTGAAATGCTACTGCAGGATCTGAAAGCTGGTGTGGATGATCCGCTTACCGGCATCGAGCTGGTGGCGGCGTTTTATGAAGCCGACAACACCATTTTTGAGATATGCGATGATTCCAGCGGGAATATCGGCGATGTATTCCGCTATGATGCCAAAGAACTGTTTGTGGACTATGCCTCCAGTTGTACTGACAAAGAAAAAATTGCTGGCATCATCCTGAAGCTGAACCTGAAGGACAATTACGGCATACGGGACAGCTTGATTGACTGTGCCGGAGACTGTCTGCCTAAAACAGTTATCCGATCGATGATCGCCACGCTCCAGAAGCGGGCCGATAAAGAAAAGGATGAATATGACAAGCGTCATCATTTGATGCTGATCGAATCGCTGGCCCGGCAGATCAAAGATGCTGAACTGTTTGAAAAGACCCGCATTGCTGCATGGGGGAAGCTTTCAACAGCTGCTTTGATTGATATTGCCCGGGTCTATCTGGAAAGCGATGGTGTTGAAACAGCCCATTTATGGCTGAAAAAAATCCCTGAAGGTGAAACCTTTCAAGCGTATGAACGGAATAAACTGCTGGAGAAAATCTATCAAAAGCAGGGAGACTCCAAAAAGCTGTCGGATCTTCTGTTCCAGAAATTCAGATCCTATCCCTCCTCGGATACCCTGCAGGCGTTTCTGGATGTCATTGGTCATGACAAGCGGGATAAAGTTATTACCGCTGAAGTGGCGCAGATTCTGGAAAGCGCCACACTCAGGGAGTCAGATGCAGAATTTCTGATCTCAATTGGAAGGATGGATGAAGCCGAGAAATACCTGCTGGGGCTTGCCGGGCAGTTCAATGGAGATCATTACGGCAGCCTGCTTTCTCTGGCCGAAACGATGGAATCGGAAAACCGCCATCTGGCTGCCAGCTTGGTGTACCGCAGTCTGCTTATCTCTATTCTGGAACGCGGTTACACCAAGTCCTATCCCCATGGGATCCGGTATCTGAGGAAACTGGGCAAGCTGGCGTTAGGCGTTTCCGACTGGAAAGAATTTAAAACCCACGAAGTATTCAAAGAGCAGATCATTGGCGCACATGGTCGCAAACGCAGCTTCTGGTCAAAATATGAGGTGAAGAAATGAGCGAACGATTTTATCTGCTGAAAATTCAGCTACTTGATATCGAACCGGCAATCTGGCGACGTTTTGTGGTGCACGCCAGCATTACTCTGAACCGGTTGCACGATGTTATCCAGATTGTCATGGGCTGGACCGACAGCTGTCTGCACGAATTCACCATCGGGAATAAACGCTACACGGAATATCCGGAATCGAAAGAAGACGGGCTCGTGTGCGGCAGATACCGTCTTGGAGATCTGATTACACAGAAAGGTCGCACCTTACATTACCTGTATGATTTCGGGGACGGCTGGGAACATGAACCTTGTTCTTGAGGAAAGCCGTTATTTTAATCCGAAACTACGAACGGAGCTGGCCTGCCTTGAAGGCGAACGGGCCTGTCCGACTGAAGCTGTGGGTGGCGTACTCGGCTACTTTGAATTCTGCAACACCCTGAAGGACCCGAATCATGAAGAACACCTCTGAGCACATTTCAGAAATAGAAGAACTCCGCTCCGGCGTAACCCGGCGAACATTGCAAAGGGACATGAACGGTTTGATCGAACTCAACCTTGCTCGAATCACCGGTTCAGCCCGTCAATCGAACTATTAATTCATCAAATAGAATTCACGTCAGAGTACAGCGACAAATTGCGACATGGATCACGACATCGGCGTTTGAAAGCGCTGGTCAACAATGACCAGCGTGGCTCAAGTTAATCATCATATTCACACTCTATCCTATTTCTGCCACACCCTTTTGCACGATAAAGCATATTATCCGCTTTTCTGATTAACTCGCTTTCTTCACTTCCCATATTCGGAACCACCGTAGCCAAGCCGATGCTTGCGGTTAAATAATTCTCTGTAGGAGAATTGCAGTTCGGGATTTTAAGCAAGACAATTTTTTCTAGCAACCTTGAGCATAATTTCTCAGCTTGTTGTAAAGAGGTATCACCCCAAACTAGAGCAAATTCCTCTCCTCCATATCGCGCGCTAATATCACTAGGTCTTCCTGCGAACTCTTTAAGCAATTCTGCGACCTTAATCAAACATTCATCACCAACTTGATGACCATAGGTATCATTCAATAATTTAAAATGGTCTAAATCTACAATAGCTAAGGTTATGGGTTTTTTGAGCCTGAGGCACCTTCTCCATTCTTCATATAAGAACTCGTCGAAGGTTCGACGATTAGAAATATTGGTGAGCCCATCCATTCTAGCTAGGTTTATCGCCTTCTCTTCAGCTAGTTTTCTTTCAGTAATATCTCGGTGAGATATTACGAAGTAATCCTTTCCTTCAGCATGGAAAGTGGAGACCCTCATCATAAACCAGCGTCTTTTGTCGGGGCTATGGCAGGGATACTCAAAATAAAAGACAGATTGGTGTTTTTCTATAACACTTCTAATTCCGCTTGCCGCTTCGGTTCCAAAACTATCACCACTTGCCGAAGCTTTGTCGCATGTCGCAAGATAGTTCAAACCTTTCCAGTCATTCTCAACCAAACTGGAGTTATTACTCCCGAATGTAGACCAGCTTTTATTTACAAAAACTATTTCACCAAGTGCGTTAATAACCACTATATGTTCTGTGATTGCATCAAGGATTTGGCATAAAAATTCATTCGACTTTTCCATGCTTAACCCTTTCTGTTGAAGTTATGATGCGAAAAGCGTGGCTGCGGTGAAAACCAAAACCTGTGATATCTAAGGAGGTTGAGCCTAGGTTGGTAACTATATTGCGAGATGTAGCAGTTTACTAATGGCTAGACAATCTAACCATTAATATTCTGAGTAGCCGCCCAAAGTCAACCCGAACTACCGGGCCACAAATCTTCCGCGCTTTTAAGCGCAAATTTGGTATTATTTTACACTTGAGCTGCTACTTCGTATTTCATTAAATATTCCAATCAAAAGTCGCAATTACACGTCCATTGTTTCTATAACAGCATCATCCGGTTCTTGCTGGAAAGTGCCTTGGATCATTGCACAATACCGCTTGTGTTAAAAATTAATACGTTATAAATTTAGCACTTGTATTTAATTAGGTACAGAAGCAGCATGGGGCTGCGACACCTTAACTAAGCACGACTTGATATGGAGGTAACGTATGAAAATCAAAGTATTATTGGTGGGAATTTTATTGCTGGCTTCAACCTCAGCAGCTTTGGCAGCTGGACCGTATATTGGCTTGGCTGGCGGCGTTACCATTGCACATGATGCAGATATGGAATTAAATTATCTGGGCGACAAAGCGAAAACCACCATAGAATACGACTCAGGTTTCGCCATAAACGCCAGTGCAGGCTACGACTTTCAACCAGTACGGGTAGAATTTGAGTTCGGGTATAAGAAAAATGACATCGACACCGTAGCAGGATGGAGCGAGTCTGGCGATATTACGGTTATGAGTTACATGCTCAACGTTTTATATGACTTTAATACCTACTCACGTTTCACCCCATATGTTGGCGCAGGAATCGGCCTACTAGATGGTGAGATCGAATCAGGGGGCGCAAAAGCCTCTGATACTGAGTTTGGGTACCAAGCCATCATTGGCGCAGCCTTTCATGTAGATACCCACTTTGCCTTTGATCTATCCTACCGTTTCCTCCACGCTCCTTCTGATTTCTCACTGAATGGCGTGGATATTGAGTATGACAGTAGCAACATTATGCTTGGGGCACGTGTTAAGTTCTAAACGTTGCCCCAGTATCACACTGCAGTCACTGGCAGGTAAGAACCCTAAAAACTATTCAAGGCGAGGCTCCATGAAATTTCTCCACACCTCCGACTGGCACTTGGG
>CAYPNO010000181.1:0-5114 GCA_964411865.1 uncultured Desulfuromonas sp.
GGGCACGACGTCTGAACAAGGGGGTGGAGGTTCATTCCTTAGATTTAGGGCTGGCAGTCCTTGGAATAAGTGCTCTGGTAGCGTGGCTTATTAGTCGTCATCTGCGCACGGTAGGAACCAAATTTGAATCAAATGCCCTGAAGGCTGACGCCCTCCACTACGCTACCGATGTCTACAGTAATATGGGGCTCTTCGCTGGGCTTGCTGCAGCAAAGCTGTGTGGTTGGCATTGGTTGGATCCGGTCCTATCTATTATTATCGGTGCTTACATCATTTTGCAGGCCACAAAATTACTCCGCTACAGTCTAAATGAATTTCTGGAGAGCAGCCTACCCCCCCATGAGGTGAAATCTATAATCGAAAGCATCGATATGTTCGCCGCGCATTTTCACGATTACCATCGGCTGAGGACACGCACCGTGGGAAACAAACGCATGGTAGATCTGCACCTGCGCGTTTGTCGGCTAGAGAGTATAGAACAAGCACACGCCACGGCACGTCTGATTGAAGATAAAATCCACTCTAACTTGCCCCAGGCGGATGTTATCATCCACCTGGAGCCAGTTCCCTGCGATGAGTGTAACAAGCTAGAAAACTGCACGCGCACTAACATAAGCATGTCTGCCTACATGACAGACAAAGCTGAATAAAGCTATCAGCGCCCGAGCATTATACCGAGTTTTTCAGCTGATTTAACCATCTCGCTGGTAGGATCAACTAGATTTAGTTCCCCAACTGCAGCCTCCAGAGAGACGGAAACCACCTCACGCCCTTGCAGAGAAGCCATTTGGCCAAACTTCCCCTCAGCAATGAGGTCAACAGCCTTGACTCCGAACCTACTTCCCAGGATACGGTCAAAATGGGATGGAGTCCCCCCGCGTTGTAGATGCCCAAGAACTACGGTGCGCACCTCCATTTCCAGGCAGTTACCCAGTTGCTCTGCCACTTCATAACTGATGCCACCCAAGCGTTGTACCCCTGTAGCTGTTGCACCGGCTACTGCCTGCACTACCTGACCCCCATCTTTAGGGAAAGCCCCTTCCGATACAACTACTATGGAAAACTTGCGTCCTGAAGTACGCCTAGATTTAATCGACTCGCACACCTTCTTAATATCAAACGGTATCTCAGGCAGCAGAATGACATCGGCGCCGCCAGCTATACCAGACTCCAAGGCAATCCAGCCAGCATCACGCCCCATTACCTCAACAACCATGACGCGCTGATGACTTTCTGCGGTGGTATGGAGGCGATCTAGTGCTTCAGTCACGATTCCTACCGCAGTGTTATACCCAAAGGTGACATCGGTGGCACTCAGATCGTTATCTATGGTCTTGGGTATTCCGACAACATTCATCCCCAAACTTTGCAGATGCATGGCTATTTTAAGGGTACCATCTCCACCCACAGCTACCAGAGCATCCGCACCCATGCGTTTGAAATTCTCCACCACCTGCGCGGAAACATCTTTCCACACCGTTTTACCATTCTCCTGTACTGGATAGTTTAACGGATTACCACGGTTACTAGTGCCGAGAATGGTGCCACCAAGCTGCAGGATACCTCTAACCGATTCCAGCGTAAGCTCTTGTACCAAGTTATCTTCAAGTAGTCCGTCAAAGCCGTCCTTTATCCCCAACACCTTCCAACCATGGTTCTTAATAGCTGAGCGTACCACTCCACGGATAACCGCGTTGAGACCGGGGCAGTCACCACCGCCGGTGAGAATTGCAATAGTTTTTGACATAGATGAAACTCCTTACGGGTTGTTTTGCCCCTTTGCTGGAGCAGTGTCCTGGGTAGCAATAAAAAGTCTGGTAAAACCATTCTGGCGCGCCAAATCAACAATAGAGATAACACTTCCATGCTTTACCTCTTTGTCGGCCAGCAATTTAAAGTTGGTTTGAGCCGGGTTACCGGAATAATTATTAAGTTGGAGGGTTAATTCGGCCATATTTACTTCGCGCTCATTGAAGTAAATATGGCCATTTTCATCCATGGAAACCTTAACAACGTCCGCTTGCTCCCCTTCTGCAGCGCCGGTGGGTGCCTCAGGCAGATTGATATTAATAGCAGAAGAATCCACGAAAGAGGTTGAAATCATGAAAAAAATAAGTAGCAAAAAGACCACATCCACCATGGGGGTTATTTCAATTCTGACCTCTTCTCGTTTTTTTCGTCGGAAAGCCATTACACTAATTGCCGCCTACACGCCGGTTCTGGAGGGAATCGATAGCAAGTTTATCTACCAACTGCAGAGCACAGATCTCAAACTCGTCTGCGAGGATATCTGCGCGGCTGGTAAGGTATTTATGTAACAATATTACAGGTATGGCGACACTCAAGCCGGTCGCCGTCGTGATCAGGGCTTCGGATATTCCGGCACCCAGGGTTTCTGGGGTACCTACCCCCTGGGCAGCCAGTTCGGTGAAGGCCTTGATCATCCCCAAAACGGTACCCAGAAGCCCTAGCAGCGGAGTAATCGCGGCAATGGTACCAAGTAGGCCCAGATAGCGCTCCAGCGCTGAAACTTCGAAAGAGCCAGCTTCCTCCACCAAGGTTTTAATGTTCTTGCGCTGGGAGCCAGCGGCCTCAAGTGCCGCCAATAAAATGTGTGAGAGCATAAAGTTACTACGTTCACAAACCGCCCTAGCTTCTGCGATCTTTTCGTTGTTGACCAGCGACTGCACCTCGGCGTTCAGTTTTGTTCCATGACTACTCAATGAGTTATAAGTCCACAGCCTCTCGAAAAAAATCCCCACAGCTAGTACTGAGCACGCCAATATAGGGTACATCAGCGGGCCACCTTTGCTGAACAACTCAAACAGATATGATTCAGAAACAGTCATTTACCTACTTCCTGTCTACTTGCTCTGTTTCAGCATCGTGCGCGGGAAGAGCTATAACACTTTCTGGGGCGGCATTGCCGACATCTTCTCTCTTAGCCGCTGCAGGTGCAGACTCATCCACTGTCTGCGCATCGAGCGTATCGGGTTTCTGGGAAAAGTCCGATCCCATCGTATCTATGCTCTCAGAAGCATCGGTATGGCACTCAATTCCAGTATCTTCTTTATTTTCCTCAGTTACCTGGATTGCATCTGTTATTCCACTTGAAGCAGTCGCTGTTGAACCAACTTTCGCCGCGGTGGCGAGCTTAGAGGCCTCTGCAGCCGCACGTTTTTTATCTTTACTCTTTTCTTTCTTTTGCACCTCTTTTTTATTCACACCATCTGCACTGCCAGCGCTTCTAAGTTGCCGCTTCAACTGCATAATTTTTAGGGTGCTACCAAAAGAAGCTGCGATCATGCCAAGCACAAACGTGATGATTAAGATGAGAAATAATTCTATTTCCGGGGTAGCATAGTCCCAAAATTCAACCGTTACTTTCCCAGTGTTATCGCGAACAAACACATACAGAACCGCTAAACCAACCAGAGCTAAAAACATTTTAACAAACTTCATACTACCCCCCAACTCTATAGAAATACCGAATCAAGTACCTGAAAAACAACTGAAACAAGTGGAATTACTACCATGTTACAGCCACATATTTTAACCTATAAGTGTACAGTTTAACAACGTTCAGACGTTAGACGATTTCAGGTTCTGCGTCAATATTGATAATCTGCGCGATTACCTGCTGCTCAGTGCTAGAATTAAATAGAATTCTGTCCTCAATCTGGTGATCAAGGGCTGGAATTTTGGGATTTGGGGTTTTACCCTGAATTTCTGGACCAGTTGAATTTGAGCCAGCAGAAAGATATAGCAAACCAACACTGTGATATGGTGCCCAGCGCCGCTGCGCAGCGCTGCCTGGATTAAAACGCAATAAACCATGCTCCATTTTACAGTTCGGATAATGGCTGTGTCCGTAGATCAAAATATCGATATCCTGCGCATCAAACTCACTCAAAGCGTTCGTTTCAATCTCAGTACCTGCACCCCAACCGTGGACAACGCCAATATTTACCCCGGCAAAGTTGAGGATGCGTTTGAACGGTACCGAATCGGAGGGAGCGTCCATATTGCCGCGCACTGCATAAAAATCGTGCGGCGCGAATACCATGTCGAGGTCTGGGCAAACCATGTCACCAGCGTGAATTATTGCATCAACATCGGCAAATACTCCACTTAGGAGTCGTTGTGCTCCTGCGTTGGCCTGTGCTTGCGTGTTCCAGTGGGTGTCTGAAATTATCCCTAGTTTCAGCATGGTACAACCTGTTTTACTCAGGGGAGAAAAGATCCGCAGCGTTAGCGTTGTGGGTAAAATAATGCAGTACATGCGGTATCGCTGGAACATCTGCCGGAGCAAGATTATATGTACTTAGAGCCTCCAAGGCTACCCATTCAAGCTGAGTGTGTGCATTACACATAAGTTGTCGCTGGAGCAGAAAAGTATGCACACACAACAATTTTACTGTACCAAATGGATACGTATAGATACTTTCGCAGATTAGTTCACCAGCACATGCTGTAACCCCGAGCTCCTCTAGTATTTCGCGCTCAACGCATGCATGCATGGACTCACCTGGCTCCAACTTTCCGCCGGGAAATTCCCAGTATCCCCCCAACCGGCTATGCTCGGGGCGCTGTCCCAACAATATCTGACCATTTTCCACCATTATTGCGGCTGCGACCTCTACCATTAGATATCTTCCACGGCTTCGGTTTCTAATTCGGCGTATTCAAGTATGGAATCGGGCATTTTACGTTTCACTTGCACCCCAAGTTCCACAAAACGAGTTGCTTGACTCACCAGATTCCCCTTCCCTTGGGTCAACTTATTCATGGCACCGTGGTATTGCTGCTCCAGTGTCGATATTTGAGCACCGATTTTTTCCATATCCTCCACAAAGCCACGCAACTTGTCATATACCGCCCCAGCCCGATCCGCAATAGCACGCGCGTTCTGGTTTTGACGTTCATAGCGCCAGATATTTTCCACGGTGCGCATGGTAGCTAGCAGGGTTGTGGGGGTGACCACTATCACTTTATTGTTCAGCGCTAGATCTAAAAGATCTTTGGCGTGTTGTACCGCGCATATAAATGCCGGTTCTAGCGGCATGAATAAAAGCACGAAATCCAGCGATTTTATCCCATAAAGATCGGCGTAA
>CAYPNO010000182.1:0-5079 GCA_964411865.1 uncultured Desulfuromonas sp.
CATGGGGTAACAGTATCCACATGCGCCCTGGATATTTCATGGCTCCGGCCTGCCAACCCGCGCCCTCTCCCACGCCCCAGAAAAAATCGGCCCGCACCCTCCCCTTGATCGCCCCTCCGGTATCCTGCGCCACCATAAGGCGCTGCAGAGGTTTGTCCACGCGCGGCCAACGTGTATCGATGAATACAGGGGCCCCCATGGGAACATAGCTACGATCTACCGCCAAACTGCGTTCCGGCGTGAGGGGGACTCCTTGTGCCCCTGGTGGGGTCGATGCGCTCATCGGTTGCGGGGCAAAAAACACGTAGCTGGGGTTTTCATTGAGCAATTGATCAATTTTATCCGGATTCTGCCGTCCCCAGTGCGCGATATTCTGCATCGACATCTGGTCACGGGTCATTTCGTTGCGCTCTAACAGAAGTTTACCGATAGAACGATATGGATGGCCGTTCTGATCCGCATAATTGATCATGACCTGGCTGCCATCGGTCAGATTCACCCGCCCAGAACCTTGAATGTGGAGAAAAAACAGTTCAACCGGATCCCGCACCCAGAATAAAGGATCGGCGGCGATAAGCTTCCGATCCGCCTCGATTGCGGCTCGATCCCAGTATGGCACCACGCGCCCATCTTCCACCCGTCCGCGCAAACGATATTTGCCAAGTTCAGGATATACAGAGGCCAAATCGATGACCAGCATATCTGCGGGGCGTTGCAGAATGGGATAGCGATATATGGCATCCGGCTCGCGGCTGGCGTCAATATCCGGCACATAGTAACCGGTTATAGTTCCCTGTGTGCTGCCATCGGCATTCTGCAGCAACCATGGGGTGAAATTGTGTTGGAAAAAAGCTCTGACGGCGGCGTCATCCTTCTCAATCTCAAGCGCATGTGTGCACACTTCAGCCCAGCCTGGCTCACGCTTGAGTACCGTGCAACTGCGCTTAAATGCCTCCATGGTTTCAGAAACCTTATCGGTGTCCCAGCCGGGGATATGGACCCAATCACTTTTACTCATAGGCGGGAGATCCTCCAGCACTGGAGGAGGCAGCTCTGGCGGTAGCACAGGGGATGGTGCTGGAGCACAGGCACCAAGCATCAACAGCAGTGCTGCCACTAATATCCCAACAATAAGGGGCAGAACGCCGCCTGAATCTTCAACCCTTCTGAATTTTATTACTTTATGCATATGCTCAATTCACCTCGTACCCAAGTTCATCCCAACATCTTCACATCATATCCAGCGGATCAACATCAACCATAAGATTAACCCGGGTCGCCAACGCTGCTTTAAACTCCGGCAGACGTGCAAGCACCCGGTGCAGAGGCAGCCGGGTCGACGCTTTCAGCAAAATCTGCACCCGGTAGCGGTTGCGCAGGCGAAATAGCGGGCACGGTGCTGGCCCCAGAACTTCGACCTGCGCGTGAGTGTGGAGCAACCGGCTCAACTGTTCCGCGCTCTGCTCCACTTCCACGCGGTTCAACCCGGAACAGATCATATTAATCAGATACCCATAGGGAGGATAGCCGAGCAATTCGCGCATAGGCAATTCCTGCGCACAAAAGGCATGGTAATCGTGATTGAGGGCACATTCCAACACGGAGCTATCCGGCGAGCGTGTCTGCACCAGCACCCGTCCCGCTACCGCGCCGCGTCCGGCACGTCCTGCAACTTGGGCTAGAAGTGAAAAGCACCGTTCCGCAGCTCTGAAGTCAGGAAAATTCAGCGCTGAGTCTGCATCCACCACCCCCACTAGAGTGACGGCGGCAAAATCGTGCCCTTTGGCAACCATCTGGGTTCCAACCAGAATATCCACCTCACGGCGTTCCATCTGATCCACCAAGCGCTGCTGTGAGCCCTTGATGCGGGTGGAGTCCCGATCCATGCGGGCAATGGTCGCAGTGGGAAAATATTCGCGCAAGGTGTGTTCCAGTTGCTCCGTACCTACACCTTGGGGTTCGATGGTTGCTCCTCCGCATCCAGGACAGACCTCTTCTGGGACTTGAGTGTAATCGCAGTAGTTGCATTTTAGCCGAGCCTTACTGCGATACCAGGTCAGGGTGATATCACAGTTGGGGCAGCGAAACGTGGCACCGCAGTCGCGACAGATAAGATACGGTGAAAATCCTCGCCGGTTCAGGAGCAGCACCGCCTGCTCCGAAGCTTCCAAGGTCTGCTGCAAAGCGGTAAGCATCTGCTCTCCCAGAACGCAGGGCTCCCTTATCCCACTTAGGTCTACAATTTCAACCGCAGGCATAGGGCGTGACAGGGCACGATGGGTGAGGCTAAGCAGAGTCATGTGCCCGGCGCGGGAGCGTTCGAAACTGGTCAGAGCCGGGGTCGCACTCCCAAGTACCACCGGAATCTGGAGCATCTGTCCCCGCAGCAGGGCCAGGTCCCGCGCGTTATAGCGCAATCCCTCTCCCTGCTTGTAGCTTTCGTCATGCTCCTCATCGACCACCACGATGCCGAGATTCTGTAGCGGCGCAAACACAGCGGAGCGCGCTCCAATCACAATCTCGATACGGTTATGGTTGATCTCGCGCCAGATGTCGTGGCGTTCAGCCACATTCATACCGGAATGGAGAATCCCAATGCGCACCCCTTGGTGTTCAAAACGGGCCCGAAAACGCTTTACCAGTTGCGGAGTGAGGGCGATCTCGGGCACCAACACCAGTGCTTGTTGTCGCTGAACCTGGACTACGTGCGCGATGGCATGCAGATACACCTCAGTCTTGCCGCTACCGGTAACCCCGTGGAGCAAAAAAGGGGCAAACGTAGAGGGCTGCTCCGTGTCAGGGTAGATCGCGGTAACTGCTTGCTGCTGTTCAGGGGCAAGCACGGGGGGCGTGTCGGGCTTGATATCCAGGCCGACAAAGGGGTCGCGGCTGGAGGCACTTTGAGTCCGCGTGATGAGACCTATTTCCTCAAGGCGCTTCAGCGGTGCGTGTGGATTGGGAAAACTGGCGCGAATCTCCTCCATTGCGACTTCACCCCCGGAAAGGATAAAAGCGTGCAGCGCCTGCTGCGTCGCCCCGCGCAACACCGCCTCCTTCCCAGTTGAGCTATAGTGCACCTGCTGGATGGCAGCCGGCGCCTTCTGCTGGGTCAGACCCGCCGGCAGAGCCGTCTTTATGGTCAGTCCCAAGGGGTAGGCATAATAGGCACTAACCCGCTGTAGAAACGTAACGCTAGCACTATCAAGCGCTGCAACGTCCTCATCCAGGCACGCGCTGATGGGTTTAAGTTCCCATTGCTCGTCACCCGAGGGGCGCAGTCTGACCACAACCCCAATAGCACTACGTCTACCCAACGGCACCCGCACCCGCATCCCGGGATGGAGATTTGTCTCCATCTGCGCGGGGACAACATAGCTTAAAGGCTGTGGCAACGGCGCAAATACAGCGACTTCGGCGCATAGCTGCGGCTGGGCCTGATCCGTCACCTGCTGCTCAGGATTGTGCCGCTCGGTCACAGTCTGAGTTCTCCCTGCTTGAAGTGGCGCTGCGTCAGGCGTACGACCAAACCAGAGAGCCCCACTAAACCGATCAGATTGGGGATAGCCATGGCACCGTTCATGGTGTCGGAGATGTCCCACACAAAGTCGATTTTCTGCAACGCTCCCCAAGAGATCACCAAGCAAAACAGAAAACGGTACGGGGTGCGCGCCTTCAGGCCAAACACATATTCAATACATTGCTCGCCATAGTAGGCCCAACCCAGCATGGTGGAGTAGGCAAACATTACCAGCGCCACGGAGACAAATGCCGCACCAAAACCGGGGATGGCAGTCTCAAACGCCAGTGCGGTCAGAGCGCTGGAGCTTTCGCCACCATCCCACACGCCCGAAGTGAGGATAACCAGAGCGGTGAGGCTGCACATAATAATGGTATCAAAGAACACTCCAGTCATGGCTACGAGTCCTTGGCGCACAGGGCTGCTGGTGCGGGCAGCGGCGTGGGCGATAGGAGCGCTGCCGAGACCGGCTTCGTTTGAAAAAACCCCACGCGCGACGCCGAAACGGATGGCCATAGCTACGCTGGCACCGGCAAAACCCCCACTACCCGCTGCAGGGGTGAAAGCATGAGCAAAAATCAACCCCAGCGCGGCGGGTACGGCCTCTATGTTGATAGCTAACGCCACTAACGCCGCTACTACATATACCAGCGCCATAAACGGAACGAGTTTCTCGGCTACCCGCCCGATGCGCCTAATCCCACCGATGATCACCAGCGCACTCAATAAACCCAAAGCTACGCCGCTGAACACGGGCGGTACGGCAAAGGTCGCTTCCAGCGCCACCGCCACCGAGTTAGACTGCACCATACTGCCGATACCGAAGGCAGCGATACTCCCCATCAAAGCAAACAGCATCCCCAGCCACGGCAGCCCGAGCCCCTCGCTTAAGTAACGCATCGGCCCGCCCTGCATGGTGCCATCGGGTAAATGCTGGCGAAAATGGACCGCGAGCACTGCCTCGGCATACTTGGTCGCCATGCCGAATACAGCGCAGCCCCACATCCAGAAGATCGCTCCCGGGCCCCCCAGATATAAGGCGGTGGCCACGCCGGCAATATTCCCGGTTCCAATGGTGCCCGCCATAGCGGTGGCCAGGGCCTGAAACGAGGAGATATCGCCCTCTGCCCTAGAGGCTTTGCGCCCGCTGAAAACTAGGTGCAACCCCATTGGCAGGCGACACAGCTGGATACCTCGCAAACGCAAGGTTAGAAGAACACCAGTGCCCACCAGCAAAGTGAGCATCACCGGACCCCACACAAACCCGTTTATGCAACCAACCAACGCTTGTACTTCTGTCATCTATTCTTCCTGTTTTGCCGCACTTAGAAACGAAGCTGCCCCAATTCCAGCATCAACTTCGCAAAACCAGCCTCATCTAAGCTCTGAGCCCCATCACACAGTGCTTTGGCTGGATCATTATGCACCTCTACCATCAACCCCTGCGCCCCGCTCACCACCGCTGCTTTCGCCATAATTGGCACCAGCTCGCGCCGCCCGGTAGCATGACTGGGGTCGACAATAATAGGCAGATGACTCATCTGCTGCACCAGCGGCACCAC
>CAYPNO010000183.1:0-5075 GCA_964411865.1 uncultured Desulfuromonas sp.
GCATGTCATGGAGCATAGCCTATACCGTAAAAGCAATCAAGCAAGAACGTCCCCTACTGTTCCTCTACTGTTCCTGTAGTTGCTTATGCTGTTCTAGGTCCCCGAAAGAGAATTTTCCTAAATCCTGTTAAACTAGTTGCGTTAAAATGACTCTGGTCACGAACTGTGGAACTACAATGCTGGTATATTGATAACGATAGTCAAAACCAGTATCGCCATCCTTAAAAGTGAAGGAGAACACCATGACTGTTTTAATCGTAGGAGCTGACCGTATCGCCGCATTCGTACCACGTTTGAAGGAAATGGGCGCGCACACCGTCATGCACTGGAGTGCGCGCAATGTGCGTGCAAGCAAAAACCGCATTCCGGAAAAAACCGACTTAGTGATCTTCTGCACCGACTATCTTAATCACAAAGCCGCCTACACCTTGAAAAAGCAGGTCAAGGAGCGGGATTTACCTGCCGTGTACTGCCGCCGGAACTGGAGCGACATGGCCTTGGGATTAAAGGGTATTCTCCCCATCCCTAGTATAAACAAACCCAGACCTTGCCGTTGATGCGGATAAATAGGTCTTTCTCAAGGGGAGGCAAACACGATATACTTTAATTTTGCGCGTTTCTGTGGTCTTTTTTATGTTTCTTTTCATGTTCTTTACAGCGTCGTTTAATTGCGCAGACCACAATCACGTATAAAATTAAAGAATCGGGAGTTCTAAATGCAGCTGCCAGAGAGACAGGAGATGCGCACCGACCTGCAGCATTTGCAAACCATCCTCGACAGTGTTGCAGATGGGGTGTTTACGGTAGATAACGACATGTGCATTACCTTGTTCAATAGCGGAGCGGAAAATATCACCGGTTTTACCCGCGCTGAGGCATTGGGGCAACCCTGTTGCGAAATCTTTCGCACCAATGCCTGTTTCAATAATTGCCCCCTGCGCCAAGCTATCGCCAATGGCAAAAATATCAATAATCGGGAAGTAACCATTCTGGATCAGGACAATCGCGAGATTCCTATTTCTGTAAATGCTGCGGTTTTGTTAAACCTCGAAGGGGAAGCTATAGGCGGGGTGGAGACCTTTCGCGACCTGTCTCAACTGCGTGCATTAAATGGAGAAATTCATAATAAATTCAGTTTTCAAGACATGATCAGCCGTAATCATAAAATGCAACAGCTATTTGATATCGTGCCGGACGTGGCAGCAAGTGACGTAACGGTACTGCTTCAGGGAGATAGCGGCACCGGCAAGGAACTGTTTGCCCGCGCCCTGCACAATCTGAGTGCGCGCAAAGATGCTTCAATGGTGGTGATAAACTGTGGCGCCCTGCCGGAACAACTGCTGGAAGCAGAAATCTTTGGAGTCCACAAGGGGGCGTACACTGGAGCAACGGCAGACCGACTGGGACGTCTGGCTAGCGCCGAAGGTGGAACCTTGTTCCTAGACGAAATCGGTGATATGCCGCTATCGCTGCAGGTGAAACTGCTCCGGGTGCTGGAAAATCGCGAATACCAACCTCTAGGCAGCGACGAAACAAAAGTAGCCAATGTCCGTTTTATCACTGCTACCCATCACGATCTGGTGGAACTGGTGGAGCAAAAACGCTTCAGACGCGACCTGTTTTACCGCCTGAATATTGTCACCCTGAAGATTCCACCTTTAAATGAACGGCAAGAGGACATCCCCTTGCTACTAGATATCAGCTTGGAACGCTTCTGCAAAAAACACGGCAAAAGAATCCACAGTTTTAGTCCCGAAGCACTGGAACTGCTCCTAACCCATCAGTACACCGGCAACGTGCGGGAGCTGATAAATCTTGTCGAGCGTGCCGTCATTTTATGTCGTGGCAGCCAGATCGACCAGCAACACCTGCCCCCAAGTCCTGAGAGAAATACTCCATATGGAACTGTTGCAGGAATCAGCGCAATTGAGCTCAAACAACTGCTGCAGCGCTTTGCGGGTAAAAAATCCCAGCTCGCCCAACACCTGGGAATTGACCGCACCACCCTGTGGCGCTGGCTCAAGAAACACAACCTCGGCTAAGCTACGTTGCATATGTTGCAACGACGTTGCACCCACATGCAACAGGACATAACTCCACCTCAACGGGTGTCTGTCAATCTTCCTCCTTTTTACGTGTTGCACCTGCAACAAACATGCATAATGTCCATATATATCAAGTCTGTATAACATGCTGTTTTCAATGCTTTTTCTGCAAACATTCTTCATGGCACAGGTTGTGCATCTCGCATATCCATACTATGAACTCAAAAATGCTCCACATAGCCATCCCCTGTTATGATGGCCGGGTTTTCCCACGCTTCGATGGCGCAAACACTTTCAGTATATTTGATGCAGATTTTGAATCCGGCACATACCGCTTCAAAGAGGAGCGAATTTGCCCACCGACAGACGATGTATGCACTTGGTTGGCGCAGCAGCAAATCAATGGGGTTGTCTGTTCCGGGATTCAAAGAGAATACCAGATCAAACTTGATCGCTTGGGGATCTGGTTACTCTGGGGTATATCTGGCCCAATCACAGAAGCTATGAAGAAATGTCTGCGTCAAACCCCTGAATGGGTTACGACTGAAGCATCTTTCGCACAAACTTTTGCTCCTGAAGTCTAAGGAGAGTTCATTATTGCACCACTACTATGTAATGTCCGTTACCCCTGTTGAGACGGACTTTGTTATGCGGAAATCGGCACCAAATATATATTGTAATGTGATGAAATGGATACGGCAGGGCTGATGTTAATTATTATGTGATGTTTATGTTTATTACAGCCCTGCCGCTAATCTTTTCTCTGACCGCCATGCCTTCCGCACCTGCGTAATCACGCAACCTCCGCTATCTTTAATAGTGTCTCGTCAACTATCTGGTTGCGTTTGTATTTAATCCTGTTGCAATGTACTATCTATGTTCTGTAGCCCGCTATGCATATGCACAATCCATATGTTATAGCGGGTTTTTTCTGTTTACCCATAAACCTTCATTCTTTAAACACCCTAAAAACATATCTGCATTGGGAGGAAAATAATGCTTAAGACCTTAGAACTTCTGCGCATACGCCGCAGTATTCGCCAATTCACCCCTGAACCCCTCACCTCGGCGCAACTGGAAAGCCTGCAGGAGATCGTCCTGCGTTCCCCGTCGTCGCGCGCGCTGATACCATGGCACTTTATTTTTGTTACCGGCACAGACACATTACACGCATTAGGCAAAGCCAAGCCCCACGGGTGCGCATTTTTGCAACAATGCGCCCTTGGCGTGGTTATCTGCGCCGACCCGCAACGCAGCGATGTGTGGATCGAGGATTGCTCTGTAGCAGCGACCTTGCTGCATATAGGTGCCACCGACATGAGGCTGGGAAGTTGCTGGGTTCAAATAAGAGGACGGCAACACAATGAACAGACCGATGCAGAGACCTATGTACGTTCAGTACTTGGAATCCCGGCGCAGATGCGGGTCCACGCCATCATAGGGATAGGCAACCCCGCAGAAGAAAAAGATGGACATGCAGCAGATGTGTTGCCCGGGGAACGCATTCACCTGAATCAGTTTGATCCCAAACGCCTCCTTCCAACACCTGATTAAATAGGCATACGATGCTCACTGCGCTAGAACCATATATCCCCTTTCTGCTGCCACCCCTGCTAGGGGCCCTGATCGGCTATGTTACCAATTACATAGCGATCCGCATGTTGTTTCGCCCCCTGCGTCCCTGGCATGTACTGGGGATGCGTGTCCCAATGACCCCCGGCATAATTCCATCCCGGCGGGGAGATCTGGCACGCAAAATGGGACAGATGGTGGGGGAACACCTCCTCACCTCGGCAGATGTGGGGCGCACCCTGGATAAACCGGAATTCCGTACCCAGGTGTTCCAGGCACTGGCGCAGAAGATGGATACCTTCATGCAGCGCCCCCTGGGAGCGCCCATCACCCTTGTACCCCGCCGCCTACAGCGCCGTATGGCCTCTATCCTCAGTCATCTCAGCACCAGCGCAGGCAGCAGGATTGGCTCCATGCTGCATTCTGTCGTTTTCGCGCAGCGCATTGAAAAACTAAGCGCCCAGGCAGCAGAACATTTGCTCGGGCGTGAATTGCGTCAGGTTCTTGAACCGGAGCGCTATCGCCAACTACGTGAAAATCTCGGCATAAGCTTACACCAGTGGTTACAACAACCCGAAACCAGAGCCGAGCTGGAACACTGGTTCGACACCTTGCTCGAACGGTTCCTTGCAAAGAATAAAAGTCTCGATGATCTGCTTCCTGCAGAGCTCAAAGAAATGCTGACTGAAAAAATTCAGGCGCAGGTTCCAAACTTAGGCACTGAGCTGATACGCGCTATGCGCAGCGGCGCAAACCGCGCCCAGCTTGAGCAGATGGCACGAGACGGCGTGGATACCCTGATCAATTCGGTGGAAGGGCTCTCGGCGCTGGTGGGAGCGCTGTTTGATATAAATATAATCTACAAGCGTCTGCCGGAGTTTATCGATACTGCGCTGGACAACTTGGAAGAGTGGCTGCAAACCGAGGCCGCACAGCAGAGCATAGGGGCGGTGGTGCAGGCCCGGATCGAAGAGATGTTACAGCGTCCAATGGCAGAATGGATCAAGGGGATGAGCTATGCGGAGGTAACCGGCCTCAAGCAGCGTCTGAGCGCAGCGGCGTACACGTTTCTTACTTCGGAAGCAATGCAGAACCGCGCCCTGGAACTTCTGGATGCAGCCTTCAGGCAGCACGGATCGCGTACCCTCGGGGAGCTAAGCGCCCCCTTCCTCGGTAACATTGCCCACACACGTGCGCAACACCTCGGCGCTGGAGTCAGTCGGCATATTCTTGCCTACCTGCGCTCCACCTCCTTTTCACGCACCAGCAGCGTGTGGATGGAGCGTCAAGCGCGCCACCTGGTGTACGAGCGCCCCTTGGGGATCCTGGCGGAATATCTACCCAGCGATGCACGTGAGGAGCTGTACCAAGGGCTGATGCGTCAGTTTATCCTAGTGCTGAAAAAGGAGCTACCTCCCCTGGTCGAAGGGCTGAATATCGCACGCATGGTCGAGGAAA
>CAYPNO010000184.1:0-5067 GCA_964411865.1 uncultured Desulfuromonas sp.
TGTTTTTCAAAAGTCTGGGGATCATTCTGTTTTTGATTGAGATCTATGTTTTTATTGCGAAGCCGGTGCTGACTGAGATCACCCAGTGGTGGAAACAGCGGGAGTTGATCGGGTGTAACGGACATGTGGTTACTACGTTACTGGTGTTAGTCGCTTTGTTCGGCGCGCTGTTTGTGCCGTTTTCATCTACGCTGGTTGTCCCTGCACAGCTGGGAGCGATGGAACACCACCGCGTATTTGTCCCCTTTCCAGCGCAACTGGAACAGATCCACGTGCAGGATGGACAGGAGGTGCAGCAGGGAGAGCTGCTGTTTACCCTCGCTTCAGAGCACTTGGATGTACGCAGCAAGATGGTAACAATGCAGATCGAGGCGCTGCGGGTTCAATTGCAGCGCGAGTTGGGAGCTAAGCATAAGATAGAAACCACGGCGGTAACCCAGCAGCGTCTTACGGCGGCCCTGGTTGAAGCGCAGGGGCTGGAAAAAAAGCGCCAGCAGTTGCAGATTCGCGCCACCCTGTCCGGCTTTGTGGAACAGCTTCCCGCCGGGATTCAGCCCGGTTGCTGGATCGGGGTAGCCCAGATGTTGTGTCAGGTGGTTTCGCTGCCGGGGGAGAAAATAAGCGCCTCGATTGCCGAAGCTGACCTGGCGTTGCTGCCGGAGAATGTTGCGGGGCGGTTTTATGCCAACGGGGGAGATATCGCGCGCGTCCCGTGCACCATGACGTTTCTGGATTCCCGCGATCAAGAGGTTTTAGAGCCTGCAATGTTGGCATCGATCTACGGTGGAGATGTAGCCGTGATCGGCCACGGAGAAGCAGCATTACGCCCGTTGCAGAACCGCTACCGGATAGAGTTTACCACGAGCGCGGTGGTTGAAACCCCAACCAGCATGCGGGGCAATGTGGTGCTGAAAGGGAAGGCGCTCTCGCTGGTCTCGCGCTGCTGGCGCTCCCTGGCACCGGGGCTGATTAGAGAAAGCCAGCTCTGATTGTTTCTTAAAGAGCAGCCCCCTTTCCGCTGCGCTCCCTTCCCCCCCCTATTCTATAGGGGAAATTGAGAGGGGATAGAGGGGGGTTGGCTGTTGTCGTCATTGCGGGCTCGACCCGCAATCTGGCTTTGAACACCGGAGCCTCTTGTGAGGGGATCCTGAATCGAGTTCAGGATGACGGTTGGGGGGAGTCCGGGATAACGGTTGCGAGGTGTGAGGTGGCTAGGGAGCAAACTATCAAGGGGGGTCTATGTACGATCTTATAATTAAAAACGCGACTTTGCCAGACGGACGGACTGGCATGGATGTAGGTGTGACGGATGGATGCATCCGCACGGTTATGCAGGGTATAGAGCAAGCGGCGGGGAAAGTGAGAGAGGTAATAGATGCGAACGGCTATTTGCTTTCGCCACCGTTTGTCGACCCGCACTTCCATATGGATGCCGCCATGAGTTTGGGTCAGCCGCGCCTGAACCGCAGTGGCACCCTGCTGGAGGGGATTGCGCTGTGGAATGAGCTGAAGCCGCAGTTCACCTTTGAGGCCATGGTGGAGCGGGCGCTTGTGGTGTGCCGCCAAGCGTTGGCGCAGGGGGTGTTACATATTCGCACCCACGTTGATGTGTGCGATCCGCGCCTTGAAGCGGTGCGGGCGTTGCTGGAAGTGCGGCGGCGGATGGCGGCGTATCTGGATATCCAGCTGGTGGCGTTCCCTCAGGACGGCTATCTGCGCAGCCCCGAGGCGCGGGATAGCCTGGAACGCGCTTTGGATATGGGGGTGGATGTGGTGGGGGGGATTCCCCACTTCGAGCGCACCATGGCTGAAGGTGCCACGAGTATCCGCGCGCTGTGCGAGATAGCGGTACAGCGTGGTTTGGCGCTGGATATGCATTGCGACGAATCAGATGATCCTCTGTCGCGCCATGTGGAAACCCTGGCGGCGGAAACCTGTCGGCTGGGATTGCAGGGGCGGGTAACCGGTTCCCATCTTACCTCCATGCATTCTATGGATAACTACTATGTTACCAAGCTTCTGCCGCTGATGGCCGAGGCTCAGCTGCACGTGATCTCCAACCCTCTGATCAATCTGACTTTGCAAGGGCGGCAGGATACTTATCCGAAGCGGCGCGGGCTGACGCGGGTACCGGAGCTGCTCGCAGCGGGGATCAATGTGGCCTACGGGCATGATTGCGTCATGGACCCTTGGTACAGCCTCGGCTCGCACGATATGCTTGACGTGGCTCACATGGGGCTGCACGCCACCCAGATGACGGCGATGGAGCAGATGGAAGAGAGCTTTGCCATGGTTACCACCCGAGGTGCGAGGGTAATGGGGCTGCAGGGCTACGGCCTGGAGGTTGGGTGCAATGCCGATATGGTTCTGCTGCAGGCACGCAGTACCATTGATGCACTGCGTCTGCGCCCGCCGCGCCTGTATGTGATCCGGCGGGGGCGGGTTGTCGCCTCCACCCCGGAGCACAGGTCGGAACTTCAGTTGGAAGAGGGGACGCATGAGGTGGATTTGACCAGTACGGCATATCTGCAGAAGTAGGGGGGCTTTTTCTGCGCTCCAGCGTGAGCGTGACCAATTCTACCGCGTAGCGCAGATCAGCCATTTTCTCGCCATTTTCGCGCCCTTCCCTGACGCATGCTGAATTCGGTGACTACAGCTTCTTGACAAATTCCGATTTTAGTTTCATGGCGCCGATGCCGTCGATTTTGCAGTCGATGTCGTGGTCTCCCTCAATCAAGCGGATATTTTTTACTTTTGTCCCTACTTTTACCACTGAAGAGGAACCTTTTATCTTCAGATCCTTGATTACGCTGATGCTGTCACCATTCTGGAGCAGGTTGCCGTTGGCGTCTCTGACGGTGAGCTCACCAGTTTCCTCTTGAGGTTCGGTCGCGCTCCATTCGTGCCCACATTCAGGGCATACAAACATCTCTCGATCCTGATAGCTGTATACACCGTTACACTTGGGACAACTTGGCAAATCACTCATGTTCAACTCTCTTTCTTTTTTCTGTGGTGAGAAAGGGTAAAGGGCGCTGCAACGTAAGCGCTGCGGCATGTTATTTGTAGAATCGCGTGAGAATAGCATAAAAAAGATGCTCACGCCCGATGCGGATTTAGGACTATCTCCAAGTCTATGCCTACTAAATATCTTCTATATACACCCACTAGCAAATATATCTGGGGCATATTTTGCGTATACGTGCCGCGCAAGAAAGAAAAATTCTAGTAATATCAATGCTTTATAGTGTGGACGCTATCTCTTTTCCGCTGCCGAATCCCTTTTAAGTGTATAGTATAAATATACATGAAGCGCAGTTTTACCCTGTGGAGTGGATCTTTAATTTAAACTTAAATGGGTATAAAAAATAAATTTATGGAGTTTGTCACTAGTGATATCAGCATGTTAGAGAAGTATTGACATAAATAACCTTTTCATTTAGCCAACTTGGCACGTAAGTAGCAATATCAGAAAGGCAAGAAGACAATGAAACACAAAAACACAGAACGCCCGCACTTAAGGGCAGCAACATAAAAAAGGAGGAGATCATGAAAAAAACTATCATCACCATTAGCGCAGCGATCCTCGCCGCTTCCCCAGTATACGCCGCAACTACCCAGGCAACTAATTCCGGCATCCTGACCTGGGCTTTCTTAGGACTCTGCGGCCTGATAGTAACCAGCCAGCTCGTACCCGCACTACTGCTTCTCTTCGGGATTGGCAAAGGGCTCAAAGGTGGCAAGGAAGCATCTGAGCACTAAAATCAAGCAAACATACTCAGCTAACTGCATTAAATAAAAAACCAATCTTATCAACAAGGAGAATCATCATGAAAACACTCACTAAAATCGTAATGGCCACCTTCATCACCTTCAGCGCCGCTGTCCCTGCCATGGCATCAAGTGCCGGGCGCGCTGACCACAGCGGCATCTTAGTCTGGGCCTTCCTCGGTTTCTGCGCCCTGATCGTAGTAGCGCAGCTGGTACCTGCAACCCTGATGATGCTTGGCATCGTAAAGGGAGTTGCAGGCAGCAAGGACGAAGCAACCGACAAAGCCTGAAAATTTAATAACACATGGCTCGGAGCTGCAATAAATGGCTCCGAGCCGACTTCAAGAATAAATAAACATCAACGCATAAGCAAAATAAAGGATATAAGCCATGTTTAAACAGATAAGCGCAACCATTGCTACCCTGCTTCTTTTAACCGGTACCAGCTTTGCGGCCAGCACTGCCGGCCGCGCCGACCACAGCGGCATCCTGGTGTGGACATTCCTCGGCTTCTGTGCCTTGATTGTTGTGGCTCAGCTTCTGCCTGCCCTGTTGGTTATCCTCGGGGTGGTAAAGAGCACCAGCAGCGCCAAAGAGACCAAGCACGCAACAGTTAGCACCAAAAATTAGCCTTTTGATGCTGCAGGAAAACAGGAGGAACCGCCATGGTAACCACCATCATCGCTCACAATCGCACCGATAGCGCCACCCTGCAGCGCATTGTTAATTCTGCAGGGTGTAACAGCGACATCACTACCGATGTCACCCAAGCTGTCCACGCCCTTCGCGAGCACAAAATTCCAGTGATGATCTTAGGGGATGAATTCGACGGCAGCGACACGCTAGAGCTGATCAGCTTATTCAAGCAGGTAAATAAAAGAGTTAAGATCATCCTGCTCGCAGACACCGACTCCGTCACTTTTTTGCGCAAAGCCAGAAGCGCCGGAATCTTCTATCACGCCTTGGAGCTTGAAACAGATGAAGATATAAGTGAACTTACGCTGGCGCTCGAAGCCGCCAGGGATGCAAGCCTCAAGCAGCAGAGTGGTATCCTGAGTAAGATTGCTCAGGTGGTGCCTACCTTGGGGTAGAAGAGAGTGAAAAGATAGCAGTTTAGACAAAAAAGGCGACCCGACGGTCGCCTTTTTTGGTTTGTGGTTTCAGCAGTTTATTGACGCGCAGGAAAGGATATTTTAAGGTTATTTTATGGCGTCAATGACCGACGCGGTAGCGTCCTATTTACCTCAAGGAGTCAGGATATGTGGAGAAAATTTTGGTTGGTTGTGGGAGTGAGTC
>CAYPNO010000185.1:0-5058 GCA_964411865.1 uncultured Desulfuromonas sp.
ATCGAGGATAGGCACACCACTGGAAATCATGGTGCCCAAGGTACGGGTAAATTTTGCAACCGCAACCTTACGGATTAGTATACCAAAAACAGGAACACTGAGCGACCAATTATCAATCTTAGCCCTCCCCTTTTCTGTGGCATAAATTTTTTTAACCAAAAACACAGACAGAAAGGTTCCACCAATGATAAACAGGATGTAGTCCTGAATAAAATTACTAATATTGATAACTATTTGGGTAGGAGCAGGCAAAGCACCACCAAAGTCAGCAAACATTTTTTCGAACGCTGGGATAACAAAAACAAGGATGACGCCAATTACAACAACGGCAATGGATATAATAGTTGTAGGGTATGTCATGGCACTTTTAACTTGTTTCTTGAGCTTCATAGATTTTTCAATATATGCTGCTAGACGGTTGAGAATGGTATCCAGTATGCCACCAATCTCTCCCGCAGCGACTAGATTGACAAATAAAGCGTCAAATGCGCGCGGGTGTTTCTTCAGTGCGTCTGCGAAGGTGGAACCGGACTCTACGTCATTTTTTATTTCCAGTAGAATCAACTTAAAAGTTTTGTTTTCCTGCTGAGAAGACAAGATATCGAGACACTGAACTAAAGGGAGGCCAGCATCAATCATAGTCGCAAACTGGCGAGTAAATACCACCAGATCCTTGGTTGTAACTTTGGGAGCAAAACCTGGTATCTTTATTTCAATATCAAGTCCCTTACCACGTTCTTTAATTTTGTCTGTTACAATTCCCTGGCGGCGTAATTGAGCCTGAACGACTGCTTGATTAGGAGCCTCCATATCGCCTTTGTGTTTTTTCCCATCTCGGCTTGTACCTTCCCAAGTAAACTTAGCCATATCACTACCTCATTTCAAAAAACTGCAGATTTTTCGTAAAGTTAACTCATCACCTAGCACCACTGGGGGTCTGCTTTAAAGCAGAACTGGGGTTGGCAATCATCTGCTTGAGCTCCCCTTGTTCTGGCGAACGAAACATCGCTGCATCGTAAGTTATTAGCTTTTTATGATACAGACTAAATAGCGACTGGTTCATAGTCTGCATTCCATATTTTTCTTGCCCCATCTGCATTTGCGAGTAAAGCTGATGAATTTTATCATCGCGAATCAAAGAGCGGATCGCAACATTTGGGATCATAACCTCTAGAGCCAGAACCCTGCCTGTGCCCGATGCCTTGGGGATAAGAGTCTGAGACATTACCCCTTCCAAAACAAAGGATAACTGGGTACGCACCTGTGTCTGCTGGTTAGTGGGAAATACGTCCACAATTCGGTTGATGGTCTGCACACAACCATTTGTGTGCAAGGTAGCAAAACAGAGGTGTCCAGTCTCTGCGATGGTAAGCGCTGCCTCGATAGTCTCTAAATCCCGCAACTCGCCCAAAAGCACAACATCGGGATCCTGGCGCAGAATGGACTTTAGCGCTTTTTTAAATGAATGGGTGTCACTGCCTACTTCACGCTGATTCACGACGCAATTTTTGTGCGGGTGAATATATTCAATAGGGTCTTCGATGGTGATTATATGTTCGTGTCGCTCTTCGTTGATGGAATCAATCATGGAGGCGAGGGTTGTACTTTTTCCGCTCCCAGTTGGACCAGTGACAAGAATAAGGCCGCGTGGTCGCTTGCATATCTCCGCAACAATTGGAGGTAAACCCAACTGCGAAAATGATAAAAACTCGTATGGAATGCGTCGGAACGCCCCTGCAATTGCACCGCGCTGTACAAAAATATTACCACGAAAACGCGCTAGCCCCTTGACTCCAAAGGAGAGATCTATCTCATTTTCCTCTTCCAGAACCCGTTTTTGTGAATCGGTAAGAATACTATAGCATAGCTGCTTGGTGTCATTGGGCATAAGCCTTGGGAAATCAAGTGCTTGCATCCCACCATCGATTCGTATCTGTGGTGCCAACCCCGTGGTAATGTGCAAGTCAGAAGCATCTAATTCGACCATTATCTTAAGAAAATCATGGATACCAGCCATTGGCTAAGCTCCTCTCGATGAGATTATAGCGTTAGATTTATACTTAATTTCAGGAGCGCTCAATAAATTACCCAAGGAATAATACGCATTTGCGCTAATCATCGGAAATAGTGCATCGCAGAACTTCAGAAAAAGAGGTTACCCCCTCTTTGAGTTTAAGCAGAGCTGACTGGCGCATGGTACGAACTCCTAAACGCATTGATTCACGCTTAATCTCGGCAGTATTAGCTCCAGCTAGAACCATTTCGCGTATTTCATCAAACATAGGCATTACCTGATAGATTCCGACACGCCCCTTGTAGCCACTTTCATTACAGTTGCTACAACCTTTGCCCTTATAACAGACAAAGTCATCGACTTCGTCGGGCGCAACGCCTGCATCAAGGAGGGCCTGCTTAGAGATATCATCCTGCTCCTTGCATTCAGAGCACAACCTACGCCCTAGACGCTGCGCTGTAACCAAGTTAACCGCTGAAGCGACCAGGAACGGTTCGATCCCCATATTCAACAAACGATTGATGGTACTAGGGGCATCATTGGTATGCAGAGTAGACAGAACCATATGACCGGTAAGCGCCGCCTTGATACCAATTTCAGCCGTCTCAAAATCGCGGATCTCACCAATCATGATGATATCTGGGTCCTGGCGCAGAAAAGCCCGCAGCGCACTGGCAAAATTAAGCCCGATATCTTCGTGCATCTGAACCTGGTTGATTCCAGCAAAGTTAAACTCCACGGGGTCTTCCGCAGTGGATATGTTTTCAGTAGTAGTGTTCAACTCAGCTAATGCTGAATATAGGGAGACAGTCTTTCCGCTACCAGTCGGGCCAGTTACCAATACCATCCCAAACGGTTTTTTAATCTCTTCCTTGAACCATCTCAGCGCATCCTCTTCATACCCAAGTTTAGTCATGTCTAATTGCAGGTTAGACTTATCCAGCAAACGCAGCACCACTTTTTCACCAAACAAAGTGGGTAAGCAATTCACACGGAAGTCCATATCTTTGCCACCGGGTAGCTTGATCTTGATCCGCCCGTCCTGTGGTAAGCGGCGCTCGGCAATATCCATATTAGACAGAATCTTCAACCGCGACGTAATAGCGGCCTTCAACTTCATAGGGGGTTTCATAACTTCGTAGAGGACGCCGTCAATCCGATACCGAACGCGAAAAACCTTCTCGTATGGTTCAATATGAATATCAGAGGCCCCTTTTTTTATCGCATCAGTCATGATCAGATTGACTAATCGAACAACCGGAGCCTCTTCTGTGGCGATCTGGAGTGCATTGACATCAATCTCTTCATCACCTTCGACAACTTCGAGATCTATGTCATCGAGTCCGTTCATGACTTCGGCTAATGAGTCAGACTGGTCGTAGTATTTATCGATAGCCTTTTTAATCGCAGAGTCGGTCGCGACCACCACCTCTACATTGTGTCCGGTCATGAACTTGATGTCGTCAATGGCGAAGATATTAGACGGATCGCTCATGGCGACGATCAGGGTTGAGCCATTTTTGCTGATAGGCATCAAGTGGTATCTCTGCACTACTTCGGCAGATATTAGCTTAGTAACGCCAGTATCAACTTCAAACTCTTCAAGATTGATTGAGGGTGCACTATATTGGCGCGCTAAAAAGGCGGCTAAGTCTTCTTCACTTATGAGCTTAAGGCGCGAAAGCGAAGTTACTAAGCGTTCCCGATGCGCTTTATGTTCGGCGATTGCCTTGTCTACTTGCTCTTTGGTGAGGACTTTATTCCGAACCAGAAGTTCGCCCAAACGGTTACCAGCCATACAAAACATCCATGTTAAAAAGTTGGAACAGCTCTTAGAGCGAAAGCTCTTTATTTTGTTTGATACCTAAGCTTATTATAAAATATCTACAAATCCGTACAAATTGACCTTAATGTAACATCGCTGTTAGCGCGTGGCGCATCGAGTCACCAGGATCATGCCCCGTCCATATTTTAAACGCCTCTTCACCCTGTGCAATCAGCATCCCAATTCCATCAAGAGCGATCATCCCTTTTGCACGGGCACGCTTAACTAAAAGAGTGCAACCGCGTTTGTATACTACATCGTAAAGTAATGTTTCGCTATTAATATCTTCCCATGGCAACAGCTCAAAAGTTTCAGTGATATCTGAATTATTAGAGTCCAGCCCCAAAGAAGTGGTGTTTACAATGAGATCAACTGCCGTGCAGATTTTGGCAAGACATTGCTTATCTAACGGGACGGCACGCACCCTTGTCCCCGTACTCAGCGAGCTAAATTCATCGCATAAGGCAACAGCACGCGCAAGGTTGCGATTTGCGATATACAACTCTGTTGTACCAGCTTTGCAAAGCGCGTACACGCACGCACGCGCAGCACCACCAGCACCAAGCATAACAACCCGGCTCCCACGCGGCGAAAAACCCAAGTCGTATTGAAGGGAGCGCAAAAAGCCACTGGCATCGGTGTTATATCCGATCAGATTATCACCATCACGCGCAACGGTATTAACCGCTCCAATGATCTGTGCTTCTGGACTTAAACTATCCAGACAAGGAATTATCCCCTGTTTATGCGGAACAGTCACATTGAAACCCTGAATATTCAGCACGCGTAATCCAGCTACGGCCTGGCGCAGACTTATCTCCCGCACGGGAAAAGGGACATATACTGCATCAATCTCCATAGCAGCGAAAGCCGCGTTGTGCATAAGCGGTGAAAGTGAATGCGAAACTGGACACCCGAGGATACCAAAGACCTTCGATTTACCGTTTATTTTTATGCTCAATCTGTCCGCCTAAACAAGGGTATGCACACCAACTTTTCCAGATGCTGGTTATGCGTCAAGATGATCGCCAAGGTATTCATGATACTCTATAATTTTACAGGTATGTAGGAGCGTACGTGCGCGAACGATGTCAGCAGTTATCGCACTTATCAATTCAGCTGTGGCAGAAAACTTCTTTTCGTCCCGGAGGCGCTCAACAAAATAAACACGCATATTTTCACCATACAAATTTCCTTCAAAATCAAGCACATGAACCTC
>CAYPNO010000186.1:0-4997 GCA_964411865.1 uncultured Desulfuromonas sp.
TACTCTGTTCTGCGCGTTCATCCGTCTTACCCTGTTCGTAGATCGAACCCAAGGTAGCGACAGCGCTTTCGCGCGCAGCAAACGAACTCAAAAATGCCACGTTGACGCGCCAGTCGAAGCCGCTGAATTGGGTTATCGGCTCTAACGCACGCCCGAACATTCCCAGATATGAAGTGCTTACCTTCTCCTGCTTTATCTGCATGCGTAACTGTTTGCCGCTGCGCTCAAGCTTGCGCAGTGCACGGTTTATGGTGCGGGCAGCACCGCCGTCACCTTGAACGAGGATAAACAACTCAGGGCTAAGAGCCTGAAATTCGGCGTTGAGCGCTTCTAGCTGTTCTGCGCTGCGAGCCTGCATGCGCCGACTGCGATAGGTATCGTATAGATTCAGCAGGGCATACACTTGGGTAGGTTCAGCCACCAGGTGGTGCAGATCGGTGCGGGCGGCTTGTGCGTCAAAGGCCAGCATGGCAGCGTCTGCTTCAGCACGTATCTGTTGCATGCTTGATTCAGGCACACCGGGATACTGCAGCATCACAAACAACACCACCGCCACCGCTAAGACAATGGTGACCACTTTTTTGACATACAGCCATACCCGTTGCAGTGCGCGCAACATCACCCCTTTAAAGGTAGGCAAGTGGTACGGCGGCAACTCCATAATGAACGGGGCAGTCTCATGTTGGGCTAGAAAAGTGGCGGTAAGCAGGCGCGCGATTATCAGGGCAATGAACAGGGTCACCGTTGAGATATAAAACATCATCTCCGACATACTTGCGGCAAAAAACGCCCCTAGCAGCAAAGTGTAGAACGGCACCTTGGCTAAACAATTCATGTACGGCACCGTCATGATCGTGGCCAAGCGCGCACGTTCATCCGCAATTCCCTTGGTCGCCATAACGCCCGGGACCGCACATCCGCCCACGAATGCACCCCCGAGCACCAGCGGCAAGGTTGATTGGCCGTGCAGACCAAAGCGCTTAAAAACCCGATCGAGGATAAACGCCATGCGCGGCATGTAACCCACATCTTCGAGGATCGCCACCAACGAAAATAGAATAAAGAAGATCGGCAGATAGTTAAGCAGCGCCATGGTGCTATTGACCATCCACAGGGCAAATTCGCTCACCAGCGGCACGTCAATAAACTTAGCGGCCGGCATGAAGCCCATAATAATGCGCCGCACCCACGCCAGCAGCGGCCAGGTGTAATCGGTTATCTTGTAGCCCCACACAATGGCGAGCTGATAAACCAGAAAAATAATCCCGGCCAGTATCGGAAAGGAGGCCCAGCGGTTAAGGACCCAGCGGTCAATGCTGTCAGTGATGGTAGAACTTTTGGCCTTGGTTTGTTTGGCGCAGCGATGGAAGGCCAGATCTGCGTTCTGGTAGCGGATACTGGCGAAGCTCTGATCCACATCGAGATCGAAGCGGGCATGGAGTTCATCATTGATGCTACTGATTTTCTCTGGCGTGATGCCGGTACGCTGCAACACCAGCTCATCGCCCTCAAGAGCTTTGATGGCCAACCAGCGCCTTGAGCTCTCATGTTGCGGGACTAACTGCTCGATCTCTTCTATATAGGGCTCAAATTCGGCATAGTTGACCCGAAACGGGGTAGAAATTTGCTCTGTGGCCGCCGCAGCGATAGCGTCGAGAATCTCCTCTTTGCCCTGTTGTTGTGCCCCAACTGCCGGCACTACCTTGATATTGAGAACCCGCGCCAGCTCTCCAACATCAATATCGATATCACGCCGCTGGGCTACATCCATCATATTCAGGATCAGAACCATCGGCTTCCCGAGTTCGAGGAGCTGAAAGGTGAGATATAGATTGCGGCGTAGATTGGAGGCATCTACCACGTTGACAATCACATCCACCTCTTTATCGAGGAGATATTCCTTAGCCACCCGCTCTTCAAGGGAAAACATGCTGAAAGAATAGGTACCGGGCAGATCCACCAGGGTGTATTCGACCCCTTTATGCCGCATCGTGGTGGAATACTTATCCACCGTTACCCCCGGATAGTTGGCCACATGCTGATTCATACCGCACAGCATATTGAAGATGGTGGACTTACCGCAGTTGGGCTGACCAGCAACAGCGACGTGAATCATCTTGGGAATCATGCTGCGAATACCGCCGTGAATAGTGCCGGAGCTTTCACTGGATCTCATACCGGGGTCACTTTTATACAGGCTGCCTCGGAACGGCGCACAGATAGAAAAAAGTTCTGAATTTCAATTTCAACTGGATCGCGTAAAGGGGCGTTGCGCACCATCAAAACTTCAGCACCGGGGATAAAACCCATATCCAGAAGTTTTTGCTTTAACGCCCCGACCGCACAGCATTTCTTAATCACAGCACGTTGATTCTCACTTAGTTCGCTCAGCAAAGTTTTTTGTGCAACTGTATTCATATCCATCTCTACCCCTTAATCGAAATGCTCCAGCTTCCGGTGCTGTTGGCAGCTTGCAATCCTACCTAAAGCGCTTACCAGCTCACTGCTGTGGAAGTGTATACGTTCATCCAATATTTATTTGTGACATATATCACATATCGAGCTGTTTAGCTCCTGCCTGTCCATTCACACACCACGCTTCAAGGTCGCGCACGCTGCAGCGAAACAAACACGCTCTCCGTCGGCAACTGCGCGCAGCACCTCGGGGGTATATAATTCCACAACACCACGTCTAGAACGCAATATCTGCTCGCGCTCAAAGAGCGCCAAACTTCGCGAGAGGGTTTCGCGCGCAATCCCAAGCTCTTGCGCGGTCAGAACCAGCGGACGTAAATCTACCTGAATGTTTTGTGTCTTAGAGCCAGTCGTGCCAATCTTGCTACATCTAGACAACAGGTAGGTGGCAATTCTGGCGTGTACATTTACACACTGGGTCAGACAGCGTTTGGTGCGTTCTTCATCTACCTGAGTAGCCAAATAACTCAGCAGGTTTGCCTGCAGTTGCCCATCCTGAGCCAGCAAACGACGAAATAAGCGCTGCGACCAGCTCGCATACTGGCAAGCCCCAAGACACTGTGCATAGCTACAGCAGGGGCGCGTGGCAAGCATGGCAACGGGACAAAAGATATCCCCCTTACCCATACATTGCTGCAACGCCTCCTCTCCGGCGGCGTTAGGGCGTACCATCTTCATGCGTCCGTCCAACAAGATAAAGAGGCGCTGCGACAAAGCATCAATACTGATGATGTCGTTGCGAACTGCGCTATGCACGCGACGCGCGCGCAAAATTTCCTGCAGCGTAGTTGGCTGCAAGTTGGCAAACAGCGGCAACACTCTTAGCTCTAAGTCGTGGTTACGCACAAAGGCCCTCGCCACGCCAAAGATTGAACGATACCCCGCCGCGCTGGCGTAATTGGGCGGCCACACGGGTATGGTGGCGCTGATACAGATCCGCCAGCGCTTCACTGCGGCGTCCACGTCCATATATCTTCCACAACCGCTGGGATGAAACCGGCAACTTTTTACGCCCCATAAACGCAGCCACATCCTTCAGCGGGTAGCCCAGAAACACCCCTATTTCGTGCGGCAGCTCTCCCCCTTCAAAGCGTGTCTCCAGTTGATCCAACACGGTGCCAAAATTTCGATCTTGCGAATATCCCAGTGCATTAAGAAAGGTCACCGCGCTGCGACTGTTCAGGCGGCGTTCGAGGAGGGCTGGATCAAACAATAACAGCAAAGTAGAGTTGGAACTGCGGTGCAGCGCGACCGCTTTAAGCTCAGACTGCGCCATGAGCTCGGCACCGTATTCGTGCCACAACTCATACATATTACGCCCGCAGGCAAAGGTACGATTGGAAATACGCACCAGATTTGCAGGCTTAACTCCGGCTAACACCTCTGCGCTGCCAAACACAAGAAACGCAGCCAGGCATTCGCGTGGATCTGGATAATCGGCCGCGATACTCATCCACGGGATTCTGCTGTTTTTGATCTTATGCTGCTCCAAAGCCTGAATCCCTGCTTGTCTGCGTTTGCACTCCTCTTCCAGCATACAACCACCTGCGCTACTCATATTCCACTCCCGCTTTTATGATTTTGACTATAGTTTTCATCTTATGGATATACGTTGCCGTTGCCATCTGTTCTCAAACGCTTACTAATCAGAAAATGATGCAAGAATCTACAGGTTGCAGCCTGACCGCATAGACGATATTGAAAACGAGTATCAATATAAAGAGGGATGAAGATTTAAGCAACCAATTTTTATCTTATATCCTTGAATTTTACTTTTCAGCTGTTACAGTTTCTTGAAAACCATCCTTAATCTGAGTAGTTCAACGATAGTGACACGGCACAGTCTGTGCCAGAGAAAGGAGTAAAAATGACTGATAGAGAGCTTTATATCCAGAAGATAAAGGCAAAGTTTGATGAGTGGAATGCGGATATCGATAAACTACAAGCCAAGGCCGAGGGCGCTAACGCCGAGATGCGCCTGAAATTAAGGGAGGAAGTGAAGCACTTGAAGCAACAGCGCGAAGAGGCCACCAAACGGTTGGCAGCTTTACAGAAAGCCAGCGGGAGCGCTTGGGACGATATAAAGGACGGGCTGGAAAACTCATGGAAGGCGCTGGACAAAGCCGTGGCTTCCGCATGGTCGAGGTTTAAATAAGCATAGTGCGACGTACTCCGCATTTCAGGCGCGGCAGTTTACAACAATCCAGCAAAACAACCAAAGGAGTATATCATGAGAAAAATTTGCATTTTATGCCTAATTTTGGCACTTGCAACGGTTCTGGCTGCATGTGAAAAGGAAGGTCCAATGGAACAAACGGGCGAAAAAATTGACCAAGCGATCGAAAAAACAAAAGAGAAAATCGACCCAAGAGGACCCGCTGAGAAAGTCGGAGAGAAAATCGATAACACGGTTGAAGAAGTTAAGAAAGATGCGCAGCTGGCTAAAGAAAAAATCGAAGACAGTATGAAAAAGTAATGTGGCTTAATTCAAGTCATAAGTGCATAAACCCAGGATTGTTTAG
>CAYPNO010000187.1:0-4996 GCA_964411865.1 uncultured Desulfuromonas sp.
GATAAAAAGACCGCAGTAACTGAAGACTTCAAAACTTTGACTGCTCAGCTACAGGTGATTTTCTAACCTACTGCTAGCATATGTAAAGTAACATAACTACAAAGGCACCTGCGTGAGCGCAGGTGCCTTTGTAGTTTTAGGTTAAGTGTAAAGGTGATTACCACCTTAAAGCATCCGGATACCCGCCTGTGCGGGAATGACGCGAGATGTTTGGCGGGAAAATGTAGGGGCAATTCATGAATTGCCCTGCCTACGTGTGGATGCGCGAACATGGGCGATTCGTGAATCGCCCCTTGTAAACCAAGAAGAACATACTAATCCCTCTTTACCACAACGCATTAGGCATATCCCCTCTCTTCATGCTAGAATTTGTACGATTAAATTGCTGTTTATTGTTGAGGTATAAGTAACTGCAAATAGCGGAAGCGCGTATATGCTTTTTTCTTTTTTCTTGATAAATCTTATGTTGAGGTTCCTTGGCTCTGTCTACGGCAGTGTTGTGTTGGCTCTGGGTGTGGTAATGGTTCTTAGTGGGTGTTTCTTCGCTGAGAACGAGAACCAGTGCGAACGCTGCCATGTTGGTCTGGAGCTGGCGTCGGAATCGCATCAACACTGTGTCGATTGCCATGGCGGGGATGTTACCGAAACCGATATGAAGAAGGCGCACGCCGGCATGCACGGGCCGCGAAATCCTTCAGCACCACAGGTGTGGGAAAAAACCTGCGGTAAATGCCATCCCTATCAACTGGAACGAGTACGTTCCAATATCATGTACACCAACACCGGTTTTATCAAAAACATACAACTTACCTGGGAAGGGGACGACGGTCAGTTGTATGCCACGGCGCAGGAGAAGTTGTTTGATGCCGAAGGAAATCCTATCAAGCGTCCTGGGGTGGCGGAACTGAATAATCTTGCAGGGGAGTTGTATCGCAAGTATTGCGCCTTGTGTCATATTGGGGTGGAAAATCATCAGGTATGGCGTAGTTCGCACGCCTCTGGGTGCGCTGCATGCCATTTTCCCTTCAATGAAAACGGTACCTATGAGGGGGACGATTTGAGCATGAAGGGTAAATGGCCCCATTCAAAGACCCACAGACTTGAACCACTGCCAGACAATGATGTGTGCCTGCGCTGTCATAATCGCAGCGGGCGCATTGCCTTAAGTTATCAGGGGATGAATGACGGCAACAACTCCTTGGTTCCGACGCATGATGCCATCCCCGGCCCGGAGTTGATGGGGGGGCCGCGCAATATTACCAGCATCCATGCAGATATCCATCACCAGAAGGGGATGGAGTGTATCGACTGCCACACCTCCCATGATGTTATGGGAGATGGCTATGCGTATGAAAGTATGTACACGCAGGTGGAGGTGCGCTGTACCGACTGCCATGGCTCTGCTACGCAGGTTCCGCAGGTTGTCGCCCTTGAGCGAGAGAATACCACTGCCGCGCGCGAAGCGCGCAACTACAAGGCTGAACCGCCGGTACACACAGAACGCGTGCTTACGTCCAAGGGGCGCGCATACTCCAATGTGTTTAAAGAGGACGCCGAGATTGTGGTACTGGGCAAACGGGATGGCAAACGCCATATCAGTAAGATTATTACCGCGACCCCTGAGCACGGTATTGTCGGGCACGAGCGTCTGAATTGCTACGCGTGTCATTCCTATGCGGTACCCCAGTGTTTCGGATGTCATACCGAATATGACGCGCAGGAACCTTCTCAGGATTTTATCAAGCAACGTTACACGCGGGGTAAGTTCAGTGAAAAAGAGGATTATCGCGATCTGTATCCATTCGCTCTAGCGTTGGATCAGCGCGGAGAGATCTCGCCGGTGACGCCGGGTTGTCAGACCTTTCTAACCTTGAAGGATAGAAAGGGGCAGACCACTAAAGACGAATATGTCACCAAATTTAAGGGTAAAAACCAGTTACGGTTTGCGCCATTTTATTCGCATAACACGGCTCAAAAAGCGGTTGGCTGCAGTGAATGTCATGCCAATCCACAATTTATGGGGTTCGGGCAACATAGCATCTCTGCAGGGGATATTCGCGCCATGTTTTTGTGCGAAAAGGCGGACGATAAACCTCTGGATGGCTTCATGCAGATGCGTGCTGGTGGGATAGATTCTTTTGCCGGTATAGTTCGCGAACACAGTCGTCCTTTGAATGACGCTGAAATTAGACGGGTATTTGCGGTGAACCTGTGTTTGGTGTGCCACAGTAACCCGCGCGATCCGATATATGGAGAAAAATTAGACTATGGACGTCTTGAAGAGTGTCTGCGTCTTGATGCTGCTGGGCACGTGCTGTATCCCCCTGTTGAGCCACGCTGAAATTGAAGTCAGCGGAGCACATGCCGCACTGGCATGTGCGGATTGCCATGTTCCAGGGGAGATATATGGAGCATTGAGCGCGGCAGCAGGTGGTGCTCCCGGATGTAGCAAATGCCACCCTGGGATGGAGCAGATTTTTACCCACAGCATGGCGCAAAGGGGGGCAGAAAAGGAGTTCTGTGAGCGCAGCTATGCGCAGGCAGATCCGGAATTTTTCTCTACCAACTGTATGGGATGTCATGTAGATAATTGCCTCAACTGTCATGGAGAAGATGGACACGCCATCAAGCGCCCAGACACGGAGGATTGCCTGCAGTGCCATAACGGTTACTTTGTCGGTTGGGATTATATGGGGCGTGCTCCGCGCGACGACCACGCGCGTTATCAGCGCGGTCCGCAGGCAAATGGTGAGTACTATCTCAAAATGCGCCCAGATGTGCATGCCGAAGCTGGAATGAGATGTGGGGCCTGCCATGATATGCAGAGCTTAAGTCGTGGAGAAATGGCATCTAAGACCTGCACAGATTGCCATACCCCAGATCCAGAGGTGATCGAGCACAGTGTCAGCGCACATCTGGAACGCATGACCTGCGCTGCATGTCATGCTGGATGGTCAGCGCAGGAGTATGGTACCTTTTATATCTACACCGAAAACAGCTCAAATGCAGAGATCTTTACGGTACGCCAACCGAGTGAGAATTACCGCAAGAGTGCGTATTTAAAACGCCACGACAGCCCCATTCTGGGGGTGAATGACGCTGGAAAAGTGAGTCCGCTCCGGCCGCAGTTTATCTCGTACTATTCGGCCATGCAGGACAACAAGCCGGTAGGGGAAGAGAATCGACTCTTGGCCGCAGAGTGGAAGGCATATACGCCCCACACCATTCAGCGCGGTGGCCCCATGTGTGACGCCTGTCATGCAGATGCACGGCGTTTTGTGCTGCAAGATGATGAACGCCGCATCTATCGACCCGACCTCGATGGGTTGCAGTTGCGCGGATTTTGGAATCAAGCGGGGCAGACGGTACGCAATGGCAGATTTTATTCTCCTACAGAGTTTGAGCAGTTGCAGCATAAAGGACCGGATTACACGCGGAGATATATACAAAAATGGCAACAGTTTCTACCTCGAGACGCCGCTTTATCACAACCCTTATCGGCGCAATAGCCGGAGGTTGGTTTTTGCAGCGTTTTTTTGCCCTGCCGCCCCATCAGGCGCGGATGCTCCTTGAAGTACCGATTGAGCAAATGCCGGAGCGAGGCGCCCTGGTTTTTCGCGAGCAACGTTTGGCACTGGTGCGAGAACAGGGACAGATTCACGCTATCCGTTTGGTATGCACCCACCTTGGGTGTACGGTTAATGTGTCTCCTCAGGGGATGAGCTGTCCGTGTCACGGCAGTGAATTCACCAGCACTGGGGTCGTGGTTAAAGGCCCTGCTACCGATCCGTTAGAGCATTTACGTTTAGAGCGGCACGGTTCATTACTGCGTGTGTATGAAAGTGGAGTTACAGCAGGCAGTGGAGAAACGGTTTGATAAACTTGCAGAGCAGGACGTTTATGCTGTTTTATTTACGGAGAGAGCTTCATGCGTGATTTTATTCGCCATTTGTTCCCCCGGGTGGTGCTCAAAGACAATCTGCAGATAAGGTATACGTTTTGTCTGGGCGGTCTTGCTTTTACTATGTTTTTAGTCCTGCTTGTCAGTGGGGCGTTACTGGCTTTTTACTACATTCCCCATTCGGCGCAGGCATACCATTCGATCTTGTTTATTGAGGAAGAGGTGTTTGGCGGATATTTCCTTCACAGTCTGCACCGTATCAGTGCCAATATTTACCTAGCGCTGTTGTTTTTGCACACCTTGCGCGTAATTCTTACTGGAGCGTATCGCCCCCCGCGCCAATGGAACTGGGTTGTTGGGTTTTTGCTGTTATGCCTGGGTCTTTTTTCCGGCTATACCGGCTACTTGCTGCCTATGGATCAGCTGGCGCTATGGGCGACCCAAACCGGAATGGAGCTGGTGCAGGTTGTTCCCTTAGGTAAGGTGTTCTACTCCTTCATGGTTCCGGATGAAGTTGGCGCGCCCCTGTCGCTGTTACGCTTCTACGTTCTGCATATTGTATTTCTGCCCTTGCTGACCCTGATTCTGTGTGCAATCCACTTTTATAAAATCAGACGCCAGAAAGGAGTGCTCCCTTACCTATGAAAGAATATGTCAAAAGCTCTCCGGTGTTTTTCACCCTGATCCGCAACGCTATGGCAGGCGCTATTCTGGTTGTACTGGTGCTGGCTGCGCTATTCCCTGCCCCCTTGTTGGAACCGGCTGACTTAGCCGATGTGCCAAATCCTTCACGGGCTGCGTGGTTTTTGATCTGGACTCAGGAGGTGGTGAGTTACTCCAAATATGCCATCTACCCGATAATTTTCATTGGGGCCGTGTTTGCGTATTTACCATGGTTGCCACATACTCAACCGGCAGAGCGGGCACGCTGGTTTGCTCCAGAGCAAAGATGGATCAATGTGCTGACGCTATTAGTGTTTGTGATTATCGTCATCCTTACCGTTGTTGCGCTCTATTTCAGGGGGGAGAATTGGGCTTTCGTACCCTTTGCCTGAGTGTATTGGTGCTGGTGGCGCTATCATTTCCTGCTGTGGC
>CAYPNO010000188.1:0-4993 GCA_964411865.1 uncultured Desulfuromonas sp.
GTAATCCTCTTCAGAAATATTTAACCATGTCACTTGGTAACCGCAGAAATGGGCGTGAATACGCTCTTAAGATACTCTACAGCCTCTATGATCAGGATTGCCCGATTCAGGAAGTTTTGGCAAATTTCTGGCGTAACTTCCGTTTTAGTGATGATATCCTGGGGGAACCAGAGGATATGCAAGACAGCTTGGTGTTGCCCGAAGTGAAGGAATTTGCCGAGCAAATAGTTCTAGGTGTATATGAGCACTTGGAAGAGATTGATGCTGTGCTGCGCAAGATTTCAAAAAACTGGAGCCTCGACCGCATGGCACGCCTTGATCTCTCCCTCATGCGCTTGGCCTGTTACGAACTCATGCTTATGCCCTCAACCCCAGATCGTGTAGTTATCAACGAAGCCGTTGAGATTGCAAAGCGGTATGGTACCAAAGACACCTCCGCATTTCTCAACGGTGTGCTAGACAAAGTTGCGCACCAGGTAAAGGAGAACCCGCAGGCAGAGGTTTAAGGGTGAGCCCTGGACAACTTTATGCTGACCGCCTTCTATATCAAGGGTAATACGTAAGAATAAATTCGAGAGGAAGACAATGAAACCAATAAAGTTAGGACTACTCGGCTTCGGCACCATTGGCACTGGGGTAATCAAGGTTCTCCAGAATAATGCCGCAGTGATTGAGCAACGCCTAGGGCGCCCGTTGGAACTTGCCCGAGTTGTAGATCGAGATATAACCACAGCCCGCGGTGTTGGTCTCGCACCGGGAGTTCTATGCGATGATGCCCAGATACTACTTAATGATCCGGATATTGATGTAGTTATCGAGTTGATAGGTGGCTACGAGCCCGCGCGCACCTTTGTGCTACAGGCGCTTAAAAATGGTAAGCACGTAGTCACAGCTAACAAAGCACTGCTGGCGCTGCATGGAGAAGAGTTGCTGCGTACCGCAGATGAAAATGGGGTAACACTTCTGTTAGAGGCAGCAGTGGCGGGAGGGATTCCAATCCTCTCTTCGATACGAGAGAATCTGTGTGCTAACCAGTTCAGCGGTGTCTATGGGATTCTAAACGGAACCTGTAATTACATCCTCACCCGCATGACAGAAAACCAAGAAGATTTTTCTGCTGTTCTCGCTGACGCGCAAAAGCTTGGTTACGCCGAGTCCGATCCGACGTTTGATATTGAAGGAATCGACACAGCACATAAGCTCTCTATTTTAATTTCCATGTGCTTTGGTACTTGGGTTGACTTCGGGCAGATTTATACCGAAGGAATTACGCGCATTTCAGCCCTCGATATCGAATTTGCGCAGGAGCTCGGGTATCAGATAAAGCTGCTTGCTATTGGCAAACTTGATAATGGATCCATAGAGGCACGGGTACACCCAACTATGGTGCCCGATGGCTACCCCATGGCGGATGTCCGTGGCGTATTCAATGCCGTTCGCCTCAACGGAGATTTTGTCGGTTCGGTGATGCTGCATGGCAGCGGCGCTGGGATGGAAGCAACGGCGAGTGCGGTTATGGGGGATGTCATGAGTATCGCTCGTGCCATTGACAACAAAGCCACAACCTTCACTCCCGCGTTGGGATATGCCCCTGCAGCGCTGGAGAGACTGCCGGTTAAAGCAATGGGCGATCTGATAGGACGCTACTATCTGCGTTTTATTGTTGAAGATGCCCCTGGCGTGTTGGCGAAAATATCCACAATTTTAGGCGACTACGGTATCAGCATCGGTTCCATGATTCAATCTGACGAGATGCCAGAAAGTAGCATTGAGGGTACACTCCCCATCGTCATGATGACGCATAATGCCAGAGAAGAGAGTGTGCTTCAGGCGCTCGAGAGGATAGAAATCCTTCCATGTGTGAAAGATAAGTGTCTGCTGATTCGGATTGAAGATAATCTTAACTAAACCGTTGTCGAGTTTAGTCCATTATGCATAGAAAAAGGCTGCAACGGGTTCAACCGTTAGCAGCCTTTTGTGCGTATTGGGATATTTACTTTAGATAATAAAAGTGGCGCCCGTCGAAGCAGGCGCCGCTTTAGAGTATTTCATGAGCCTTAAAACAGCGCTAGGCCAGTCTTATGCGTTGGCGTAACGACTTTGACTACGGGCAGGGTGTTGTTTGCTTTGGAACGAGTTACGTCCGTTCGCGTTGCGCTCACTTGCATTGCGCCCATTATTGCTATTTCGACTGGGTTGTGAACCTGCGGGTTTGACCCTTTCGGTATCGCCCCCTCTGCATTCATAACCCTTGATATGTTCTTTGGTTATTTTTTTCTGCAGTAGTTTTTCAATGGCCTGAAGCTGTCTGTTTTCATCACCAGCTACTAGTGAGATCGCTTGTCCTGTATGCCCGGCACGTCCGGTGCGCCCGATTCGATGCACATAGTCCTCCGGCACGTTGGGCAGATCGTAGTTTACAACAAACGGCAGTTGTTCAATGTCGAGCCCGCGTGCCGCGATGTCGGTTGCTACCAGTACCCGCGCTCTGCCTGCCTTGAAGTCGGCCAGCGCTTTGGTGCGTGCGCCCTGGCTTTTATTGCCGTGGATGGCAGTGGAGCGGATCCCATCTTTTTCCAGTTGTTGTGCCAGACGATTAGAGCCGTGCTTGGTGCGTGCAAAGACCAGAACCTGCTGCCAGTTTTGTGATCCGATCAAGTAGGAGAGCAATTCGCGTTTTCTGCTCTTGTCTATGGGGTAGACCGTTTGGCTTACCTGGGTGGCAGCGGTGTTGCGCTGGGCAACTTCTATCATCGTGGGCTTATGCAGTAGTTTGTCAGCCAGCTTCTGGATTTCATTTGAGAACGTGGCGGAAAACAATAGATTCTGACGTTTTTGCGGCAACATTGCCAGTATTTTACGGATATCGTGGATAAAACCCATATCCAACATCCGGTCTGCTTCGTCCAGTATCAGAACTTCAACCTGTGAAAGATCCAAGTTTTTTTGGCGCACATGGTCGAGCAGGCGTCCCGGTGTCGCTACTACAATATCGACGCCCTTGCGCAGCGCGTTGATCTGAGGACGAATGTTGACCCCGCCGAAGATAATGGTGGAACTCAGCGGTACGTAGCGCCCGTAATTGGTAACACTTTCACCAACTTGAGCCGCAAGCTCGCGTGTCGGGGTTAAGATAAGGCCGCGCACTGCGGGTTTCCCTGCTGGTTTTGTGTCGGTGAGCAGGCGTTGCAGGAGGGGCAGGGTGAACCCGGCTGTTTTACCGGTTCCAGTCTGGGCTGCGGCGAGGATGTCTCCACCTTCGAGCACTGCGGGGATAGCTTTAAGTTGAATAGGGGTGGGTTTACTGTAGCCCATTTCGGCGACAGCACGCATAAGTTCGGCCTTAAGACCGAGGGTGTCAAACGACATGTAACTTATAACTCCAGATTGGATTCCACCCATCCAGTGCATATAGCACCGCAACGGTCTGTCAGGTTGGGAATCCCATAGATTGGTGTCAGGGGGGATATCTTGCAGAAATCTACCAAAAACACATAAGGTGCCGACCGATGGGCACCAAGGAATTTTGAACAATAGCATCGCTATATAGCGATGTCAAGGTGATTGTGGCGCACTCTTTCCTGAATCCTATCCGCCAAGGTTCCAATGCAGATGCCAAACAGAACGGAGCGGTTCCACTTCATGATAGTCCTGAAGTTGGGGTACACCAACCAGGCGTTGCTTCCTGGGCCGTCGGGCTGGAGGAGTGACGCCTGTATGTCGACGGCGGGCAGGGCACCACCGCATTTCGTGCTTACCCCGAGTTGATTCCACCGTTGCAGGGGCAGGCGCTTATCCAGCCCTAGTTGGTCGGAAGTTATCTGGTCTGATAGCTGAACCTGACGCCCCCAGGTGTACCCATATTGCCACCCGACCTGGTGCAGATAGTTTGCCGCAGAGGCTAGTACGTCTGGGATTGAATTCCAGATGTCAATCACTCCATCACCGTCTCCATCCACGGCATAGTTGCGGAAGGATGAGGGCATGAACTGGCACTGCCCCATGGCTCCGGCCCATGAACCTTGCATCGCTGCAGCGCTGATGTGCCCAGCTTCGATGATGTGCAGTGCTTGCAGCAATTCGGTACGAAAATAGGCGCTGCGGCGTCCATCGTATGCTAGGGTGGCCAGGGCTTGAATGACGGAAAACCCGCCAGTGTAGGAACCATAGTTAGTCTCAATGCCCCATAGGGCGACAATAAAACGGGGTGGCACCCCATATTTGCGTTCGAGGCGTTCGAGCAGTTCTGCATGCTGACGCAGCATGGTTTTGCCGCTTTCGATACGCTGTGGAGTCAGGCGCTGGTCGAGGTATTCTGTGAGAGAGAGTTTTAGTTCGGGTTGGTTGCGATCCAAGCTTATTACCCGTGGAAGCGGAGCACTAACCTTTTTGAACGCTGCGTCCAGGGTATGCTTGGTTATCCCTTGGCTCAACGCCTCATGGCGTAGTGTCTGCACCCAACTCGAGAAGTTATCCGTTTTGGTTTCAGCATCAGCCGCAGTTTGCGCCAGGGAGGGGCTCACACTCGTGAGGCAGATGCCAAGAAGCAGCATACTAATGGTTCTGATCGCCATGCGTAGCATAAATTATAGACCTTTCCCTAAGCCCTCTTGGCTATGTTTGAGGCTATGCTTCGATTCTGTTCCTGCCATTTTTTTTGGCACGATACAGGTTCTGATCCGCACGTTCAAACAGTTTTCGGGCGTCGCATAGATTAGCACTTGAGGCAATACCAATGCTCATGGTAACCACGTCGCTTGTCTCTGAGCTTTCATGCTTAATACTAAGCTCTGTTACAGCTCGAAGTAAACGTTTAGCGACATGAATAGCTCCATCACGGTCGGTGTCCGGCAGAACGACAACAAACTCTTCCCCCCCATAGCGTGCGATCCAGTCAACGTTTCTGCTCAGATTTTGTTCCAAACATCCAGCCACCAGCTGTAGACACATATCCCCTTGTTGATGGCCGTAATAATCATTGTACAATTTGAAA
>CAYPNO010000189.1:0-4970 GCA_964411865.1 uncultured Desulfuromonas sp.
ATCTGCTCTAGCCCCTTTTCTTTTTTTGTGCTTCTCGTTTCTTCTTCTGTTTTTATTATCCATGTCACATAAAAGACGTTTTGTTTGTGCGGCAATTGTTCTGATAGCGATGTATCTGCTGCTTTCAATAGGAGTTGAATTTCTTTTTTTTGACGCTGTGTTTTTCCAAAAAATTGGACCAGACAACCAGGTAATTAAAGTAGATTTTGACACATTCACCGCTAGAGATGTCAGCACTGAATGTCAGGGGTTAAAAGTGTATGATGCGTATCTTCAATATGGTAATGACCCTTTTAAACCTGATAGTTTGTTTATGTGGAATGCAAAAGATTCAGGAGTGCGGGAAATGTGTTTGCTGGTCAAACCGCTAGAGTATGTTGGTGAACACGGGCGAATTCCCTTACAAGATATATTATTATTTCAACGCGCTGAAAAGGTGGAGTCTCCATCGAATGCGCTTCTATTCTCCGTAGTTTCAGCTTCAACGCTGCCCCCTATTTTCAGCAGCACTAATGCGACGCTATTTAGCCGAAATAACCACTATTGTTATTTGCATTTACTCGGACATCTTTTTACTGCATCAGGCCTTAAAGAGTTTGTCCTTATTCCGCTGGCTGGCGCTAGCCCTTAGAATTTTAGCTGTTGCTGCCCTCTTCATTGAATTGTCGCAGAGCCTCGTAGAGGATAATTCCCACGGAGTTAGCGATGTTTAGACTGCGCACGACTGGATTATGGATTGGGATTCGGAGACAATGCTGTGCTGGATTGGAGGCAAGGAGTTCTTCCGGTAAACCAGTAGATTCCTTGCCGAATACGATAAAGTCACCACGGCTAAATGTTGCGCGGGTATACGTGCCCTGCGCTTTTTTACTTGCCATCCACCAGATCGCACCCGGGTATTCCTGCTGTAATTGGGTGAAACTATCCCAGTGGTGCAGTTTTACATGCGACCAGTAATCTAATCCAGCGCGTTTCAGATGTTTGTCATCCAAGGAGAATCCCAGTTTACCGACAAGATGCAGGTGGGCGCCGGTGGCAGCGCACAGCCGTCCGATATTGCCGGTATTGGGGGGAATCTCTGGTTCAATCAGGACAATATGCAAGGTAATATCACTGCTGGGCATTGGTATGTTCTTTACGCACGCGGCGCCAGCGGTGATGAACCCAGAACCACTGCTGTGGTTCTTTTCGGATCGCCTCTTCAGTTATACTGGTCATCAGTTGGGTATATTTCTGAATATTTTCTGCAGTGGCAGTGCCCTCGAAGTATAGTGGAGCGCCTATCTCTACGCGGTAGGTAAAGTCAGGTTTTCTGTAGACAAACACTGATATTACAGGAACGCCTGTTTTTAGTGCTATTTGGGCAATTATCGGGGTCGTGTAGGCTGGCCGACCAAAAAAATCAGCCAGAATGGTTTGGTCTTTCGCAAGATGTTGGTCAAGTAGTAGACATACCATCCTCTTTTGTGCCAAAGAGCGCAAAATCTTCCGAGCACCGCGCTTGCTTTCGATGCAGCGTCCTCCTGAAGCTTCGCGCTGACGCTCAAAAAATCGATCGACCACAGGGTTGCGAATTTTTTTGGCAACAAAGTCTACTGGAAAACCAAGCATGGGCATAAAGAACGTACCTACTTCCCAGAAACCGATGTGTCCCGAGAGGATGAACGCCCCCTTTCCCTGGCGCTGGATATCTTCTAAGTGTTCAAGCCCTTCAAAGGTAAAATAGGTGTCTAGATCTTGCTGAGAGTTGAATTTATCCAGACGCAGCATCTCCATGCCGCTAATTCCAAGATGTTCGAATACGCGCACCGCTTGCTGCTTTACCATCGCCTCAGTTTGTTCTGGGTAGGCATTTCTAAGGTTCTCATACGCAATCTTGCTGCGCTTTGGCTGCACAAAACGACTCATGCGCCCCAGCACCCCCCCAAGGCGTAGTGCTGTTGTCCGTGGCAGGATTCGTGCTATGCTTGCCACGAACAGAAAAGGTATAGCCTCAATAACATTGAATACCTGGCGTTTTCGGAGTTTTCTCTGTTTTCTGTCGTTCAAAATTGCATATCCTTATTGCAGCAAGCCTTGTGTCCATGGCAGGAGTACTTTGTGAGTTTAAGCGTCGGAATTCTACGCCGATTTTTATTATGTGCAACCTGTAATATGTGCTGTGTGAATATACCATGAATCTAGATTATTTTTTCATCGAAGCGCTTGTCGCGCAACTTAATACTGGGCTTAAAGGCACATTGGTAAAGAAGATTCACCAGCCCCGCCCAGAATTAATTGTTGTTGTCCTCTGGGATGGGCGGCAGGAGCAGCGTCTGCACTTGAGCGCTGAGGCAGGTCGGGTGTTTTTGGGGGTATGTTCGTTCAAGTTCCGCAATCCCATGCAACCACCACGTTTTTGCCAATTATTGCGTGCCCATTTATACCGTCTCGCAGGGTTGCGGGTCTTGGGTAATGATCGTCGGGTGGGATTGTTTTTTACCTCCAGAAATGAACGCAAGCTTTGCTTGGTGTTCGATATGTTCGGGCGCAATACTAACATGTCACTCTACGCTGAGGATAACGGATTGTTGGACCGTATGCGTCGAGTGCCGGGTACAATATCGTCCAGTGCAGGCTCTTCAACGCTACCCGAAGATCTTTTCAATTTGAAGAACGCCACAGAGGTACCTCCAGGTTTTATCTATCTTGGCGCTACCGCCATTCAGGCAGTAGATGAAATGGGGGATTGTCCCGCTACTTGGCTGCAACAACACCTCACCCCCATGAGTAGAAGCGTTGCGCGCCGCATCGGTGCTGAAATCCAGCGGCGGTACTCGTTAGAACCTCTGCATGGTTTTATTGCGGCGTGGAAGGATGGAAAGCTGGTGCCCGAAAAACAAGGCAAGGTGTTCAGCATGTGGCCAGGAAAACCGGCAGAATCCAGCCTTGGCGCTGCATCATCCACCGACGTAAGTGAAGATGTGAATTCAAGCCTGAATACAGAAGATATCAATGGGTTTTTAAATATGCACCTGCAGGAACCGAGTGGTGAAGTGCAGGATTTTGCCTGCAATCCAGAATTATTATCTGTTATGGATAAAGCTCTTAAAAAAATACGTAAGCGTAGCTCCAATATTGAAAAAGAACTAGCGGCTTGTGATAAGCATGAAGAGTACAGTCATCGCGCCGAGTTGCTTGATGCCCACCGTTATCTGCTGCAGCGGGGCATGGAGGAAGTTGAGGTGCAGGATTACTACTGTGAACCGCCGAAGAGTATTAAGATAACCCTCGATTCTGGCAAAACAGTGCAGGAAAACATTGACGCTGCCTACAATCGTGCGCGTAAAGCACGCAGCGGGGTTGAGCATTGCCACCGGCGCATGCAGGAGACAAAGCGTGAACTTAATTGGCTTGAAGAGCTACGCCAGCAACTGATCAGTGTCGAGAGCGCTGGGGATGAAGACCTTTTACGCGCAGAACTACAGGAACATGGTTACCTGCGTTCGAAGGGCAAGGTGCGCGCACAGCAACGTAGAATAAATCCAGCGGATCTGGTACGGACAGCTATCTCTCCAGGAGGCTTTCAGCTCATGTGGGGGCGCAACAGCAAGACCAATGCCTATATCTCGCGACATTTACTCAAGCAGGAAGATCTATGGTTTCATGTCCACAATACCCCCGGTTGTCATCTGGTGCTTAAGACTAGCGGACGGGAGCCCAGTACCGAGGATATTAACAGCGCAGCTGCTATAGCAGCATATTACTCTTCCCAAAAGCAGGAACACAGCGCGGAAGTGATGTGGACAAAGGGTAAGCATGTAAAGCAAATAAAGGGAGGGCGCCCGGGGATGGTTACCATAACAACCTTTTCGACCTTGAATGTTGAGCCGCAGCCTGAACAGAATATTTGTCTGGAAGGAAGTTCCACCCAGTCTTGCGCACCGCACATTTAGCGCTACGACTGAGCAGAACTCCTGAATATAATGGAGATAGCACCCATGCAGAAAATCGTATTGATAACCGGAGGCAATAGAGGCATCGGGCTCGAGACTAGTCGATATTTTCTAGAGCGCAATTACCACGTTGTGGTATTGGGGCGCGATTTCAGCGGATTTGAACTGAGAGCGCAGCAGAACATAACCGAATGCGTTTTTGATCTTACCTGTATTGAGCAAATCCCGCAGCTGATTGCGGATATGGGCCATATTGATGTGTTGATCAACAATGCTGGGATGATGAATTCACTACCCTACGATTCTTATCCGCAGGGAAATATGGAAACCCTGATGCGCTTAAACATCGAATCTCCTGTGGCTTTGATGCGCGAAGTTGGGAAGCAGATGGTGGCCAGGGGCGGCGGGCGCATTGTCAACAATGCTTCGGTAGCGGGGCAGGTCGGGCATCCGGATATCTGGTACGGCATCTCCAAGGCTGGGCTTATCAACGCTACCAAGAGCTTTGCGCGTATCCTCGGTCCCGATGGAGTTTTGGTCAATGCTGTAGCCCCCAGCCCAGTGGAAACCGATATGCTTGCGGTGATTCCCCTCCACCGGCGAGAAACGTTCAGGGCGTCGGTGATAAATAAGCGCTTTGCCACCGCTGCCGAAGTAGCCGAAGCTATTGGTTGGCTCGGTACAACGTCCCCGGCGTATATCAACGGGATCTGTATCGACATCAATAATGGGGCATTCCCACGCTAGTGCAAGGATCAGTACAGAGGGCATGTTTCGAAAGTTAGCCAGTGCAACAAAACTGATAAGGATGCTGTATTAAAATCCTGGGTCCTTCACTTTGGCTCGGTTTAGCGTCCCCAGAAATTTCAGCATTGATCTGCAGATTATGCTACAAACACAGCATTTGAAGCCGATGCGTATAGAATAAAACCTCTAACCACCAATCCGGAACGTAAGGATAACAAGTATGAATGAAGAGATGAACGACACACAGGAACTGAATGAAGATGAAGATTTTGCCTCCATGTTTGAGCA
>CAYPNO010000190.1:0-4957 GCA_964411865.1 uncultured Desulfuromonas sp.
AATTAAACAGAAGAGTTAAAGTTACGGGTGGGCCGCGAGCCTGCCCGTAACTTTATTGCCTTAATACTTAAAATAAAAAAATAAAGGAACTTGCCATGTCAGATTCAATTCCCATGACCCCGGATTCATACGATAAACTCCGCCAAGAGCTGAAGCAGCGTCTGCGCATTGATCGCCCCAAGGTAGTTGAGGATATTGCAGAGGCCAGATCACATGGAGATCTGTCAGAAAATGCCGAATACGATGCGGCCAAGGATCGTCAGGGACATATAGAAGCACGTATAAAGGAGCTCAACGATAGAATTGCACGTGCGGAAGTGATTGACCCTAAAAAAATTGAATCAGATAAAATCGTTTTTGGCGCCACTGTAACCTTGTATGACGTGGATAACGATGTCGAGGTGATCTATCAAATAGTTGGAGAGGATGAGGCTGAGATCAAAGAGGCAAAGATTTCTGTTACTTCACCCGTCGGTAGGGCTCTTATCGGCCATGTTGTAGATGATGAAGTCCGGATTAAGGTTCCGTCTGGCACTAAAGTGTATGAAGTAACAGATATAAAGTACATATAACTGCCATGTCATCCATAGATTTAAACACGAAAATGATGGAGATACTGCGTCTCTACCCTGAGTCTCAGGCGGTACTGGCTGAGTATGGTCTGCATTGTTGGGGCTGCTCCGGAGCCAAACATGAAACCCTGCGCCAAGGAGCCATAAACCACGGGTTGGATCCAGAAGAGCTGCTTGCCCGCCTGAGAGCTCTGACGACAGAATCACCTTGAATTGAACAGCTAGATATCGGATGGCACTCAAGTAACATCTGTGTGGCATTATAGGGTTCTTACATCTCGGATCCTTTCCGGTTCAGACTAATCCTGGTGCAGGTTGATTTAAAAGTTATGGCGCGTTCCAATCAAGCAGAAGTTAAGCTTTTATCCTCTCTCGTGCATCTTAAAGGGGTCGGTGAACGTCTGCGTGAAAAACTGGCACGTCTTAACTTATACACCATTGAAGATCTGCTCTATCATCTCCCCACTCGCTATGAAGATCGACGTCACTTAACTAGCGTAAGCAGTCTCGGTGCTGGACAGAGTGCCCCGTTTCGTGCGCGGGTAATTAGTGCCGCTGAAGTTAAGCGCGGGGGGAGGGGTTCCAAAGCTATATTTGAAGCTCTGGTAGGGGATGCTACTGGTCAGATCGTGCTGAAGTGGTTTCACTATCGACGCAACTGGATGGAACGCTCCTTTCGCTCCGGGCGCGAGATTCTTGGCTTTGGCGAGGTGCGTACCTTCGGTTCAAAGCGCGAAATCCTCCATCCTGAAGTAGAATTTGATCCGGATGCGCAACTTGATGCGCGCATCCTGCCCATCTACCCACTGACGGAAGGGATCAGTCAACAACGGATGCGCGCTCTAGTTCATGCAGCGGTGGCAACATATGCTGGTTTTTTGCAATCTGAAATACCTGAATACCTACGTACCAAACATTCTCTGCTGGACCTGAATGAAGCGATTTGTCAGGTCCACAATCCAGATAACAACGTTACTATAGAGAAGTTCCAGGAGCGTACTTCGATGGCGCATCGGAGCCTGATCTACGCCGATTTTTTTTATTTACAGCTGGGCTTGGCTTTACGGCATGATCGGCTAAACAAACAGATTGGGCGCGCATTTACGGTCTCCCACCGCTACACCCGTCCGCTTCTAGAACAGCTTCCATTTAAACTAACCCCAGCACAAAAACGTGTGTTAGGTGAGATCAAATTCGATATGATGGCCGGTGCCCCTATGCACCGACTGCTACAGGGGGATGTCGGCAGCGGTAAAACTATCGTTGCGCTTCTCAGTGCTCTGATCGCCGTAGAGAACGGGGCGCAGGTTGGGGTGATCGCCCCTACGGAAATTCTGGCGGAACAACACTACCGCTTTTTTGCAACCTGGTTGCCACGACTGCAGTTGAACACCGCACTTTTAACCGGTTCTACGCCAGGGAAGAAGCGCAAAGAGATTCTACATCAACTGGCTACGGGCGAGCTGCACATCATAGTGGGAACCCATGCCCTGCTTCAGGATGATGTACAGTTTAACGACCTTGGCTTGGGGATTATTGATGAACAACACCGTTTCGGAGTTAAGCAGCGTAATTCTTTGCGTAAAAAAGGGAGTAACCCCGATATTCTGGTTATGACCGCCACCCCCATCCCGCGAACCCTGTCGATGACTCTGTACGGCGAATTGCAGATTTCAGTTATAGATCAACTACCTCAAGGGCGTATCCCCGTCGTGACGCGGGTACTGTCTGAGGCCAAGCGCGCCGGACTGTATAATTTTATCAAAGAGCAGAAGCAAGCCGGGTTCCAGAGCTATTTCATTTATCCGCTGGTAGAAGAATCTGAAACCTTGGAGCTTAAAGCAGCCCAAGATGCGTTCACTCAGCTGAAGGAAGAACTCGGTGATGTATGCCGCGTAGGACTCCTGCACGGGCGTATGCGCAGCGCGGATAAAGATGCAGTGATGACCGATTTTAAACAGGGTGGAATAGATGTGCTGGTGGCTACGACGGTTATTGAGGTTGGTATCGACGTACCAAATGCAAGCGTTATGGTTATTGAACATGCGGAACGTTTTGGCTTGGCGCAATTGCATCAATTACGTGGTCGGGTAGGGCGCGGGACGCAGAAAAGTTACTGTTTTTTGTTCCATTCCCACAATTGTTCCGCACAGGGGAGGGAACGCCTGCATATTATGGAGCGGTACCGCGATGGCTTTAATATAGCCGAAGCTGACTTGCAGTTGCGTGGTCCGGGTGAGTTCCTTGGCACCCAGCAATCAGGGTTACCCGAATTCAAGGTGGCAGACCTGCTTGCTGACCGAGAAATCCTCGAATACGCGCGCGCCGATGCATTTGAATGCATAGCTGCAGATGCATTACAGCGGGCTGAATTGGCCCCCATGCTGGAAACCATGGAACGCCGCTGGGGGGAAAAACTAGAACTTGCCGATGTAGGTTAGTTTTGTCTGTGTAGCAGACTGGCGGAGAAGAGATCCAATATGTTGCGCTCGAACGGTTCGGGTATATCGGTATGGAAAGCCACGTGCCCCAACTCAGGCTCATACCAAAGTCTGGTCATTTCGCCTCCGGCCTGAAACAATTGTTCCGCTCCTTGTGGCTCAACCACCATATCCGCTCCCCCCATCAGAATAAGCACTGGTGTTCCCTTAAGCGCAGGCATCATGGCTAACGGTGATATGTGAGGGTTGTCCAAGTCTACATACGGAAGGCTGAACATGCGAATTAAAGGGACAAACGGGAAGGGAGGCAAGCCAGTGAAGTGTTTAATCCCCTGCTTGAGACTGTGGCGTACGCTCGCATACGGTGACTGTGCGACAACTGCCTTGATACGCTCATCCTGGGCGGCGTAACACAGAGACAGGGCTCCGCCCATGGAGTTGCCTAGAATACCCAAGATGTTGTCCGGTTCGCAGGTAGCAATATAATCTGCCACAGCCTTTACGTCCAGCAACTCATGTTGCCCAAAGGTGATCAACTCCCCTTCGCTGTCACCGTGAGCGCGTAGGTCGGGTGCAATGATGCCAAAACCATGACGTACCAGCATCGCTGCAATGGGAGCCATCTCTCCACTGTCCATCTTGTAGCCATGCAGCAGAATTACTGTGGCACCTGTAGAAGACGGAACATACCATGCCTTGAGGTTTACGCTGTCGTCCGTTTGAAGGCTAACCTGACGCGCGGTAACTCCATGCTGGTTAAAGCGCTGCTGAGGATGTTTTTCCGGTTCAGCCTGATAACGCGCTTGACGCACCTCTGTCGGGTTGAACAGCAGTTGGCGGGAATTCTTGTAAGAAACGCCGAGGACCAAAAGACCTGCAGCGCCAATGATGATTATACCTACCCAGAAGGATGTGGACATATGCTCCCCTGATCTCTATGGTGCTTGCTTTACCCAATTTCATGCTGTGCGGAATTGGTGTCCGGACACTGTATTGGTTGCGCTGAATTGGCTGATGTTGTTAGTTGATAGGTTAGTTGGCTACGAGTCAACGTATGGCTTCGATTATTCTAGGAGAATAGCACATGAGTGAAGACAGTAAAAAAATAATCTACTCCATGATGAGGGTGAGTAAGTTCTATAATAAACAGCCTGTCATCAAGGATATCTCCCTGTCGTATTTTTATGGCGCCAAAATTGGGGTGCTGGGTCTCAATGGCTCCGGTAAGAGTACCTTGCTGCGCATTATGGCCGGAGTGGATAAGGAATTTAACGGCGAAGCAGTTTTATCTCCAGGGTACAGCGTAGGTTATCTTGAGCAGGAACCACAACTAGACGTGAATAAAACCGTGCGTGAGTGTGTAGAAGAGGCGGTGCAGGAAACAGTAGACCTGCTTAAAGAGTTTGAAGATATCAACATGAAGTTTGCAGAACCCATGGATGATGATGCCATGACGGCGCTGTGTGAGCGTCAGGCTGTCGTACAAGGGCGTCTAGATGATTTAGATGCGTGGGATCTGGATTCACGTCTGGAACTAGCCATGGATGCGCTGCGCTGTCCCCCTTCAGATATGCAAGTCGAGGTACTCTCCGGGGGAGAAAAACGACGCGTGGCCTTGTGCCGTCTGCTGTTGCAGAAACCGGATATCCTCCTGCTGGATGAGCCCACCAACCACCTCGACGCTGAAACGGTGGGATGGCTGGAACAGCATCTGCAGCGCTATCAGGGAACGGTTATTGCCGTAACCCATGATCGCTATTTTCTGGATAATGTAGCCGGGTGGATTCTCGAGTTGGATCGCGGCGAGGGGATTCCGTGGAAGGGCAATTATTCATCCTGGCTGGAGCAGAAGAATAAACGTTTGCAGCAGGAAGAAAAGACTGAATCCGCGCGCCAACGTACCTTACAGCGCGAGCTGGAGTGGATCCAGATGTCACCTAAGGG
>CAYPNO010000191.1:0-4924 GCA_964411865.1 uncultured Desulfuromonas sp.
CTGCGGTTGAAACAAGACCGGTAAGAAAAGCAGATTTATTCTGCGAGCCGAGTAATCTAAAAACCTTTCTTTCCTGTCTTATCTGAGTTTTAGTGTTTTCCTCGTGAATATACCTCGCCTTGTCACGGTTGTTCTGTTCAACAAGAACTTTGTTTCTCTGCTGATCCTGCATCATCTGTGTCGCCTGTCCCTGTGCAACAAGGTTTTTAGATTCCTCGGCTTCACGCATAAAGTCCCCTATCGCACTCTGTACCACATATCCTTCCTTTTGTGTCTCTATAACTGATTTGTAAAGCCCTGATTTAAGAAGGGCCTGATTTATCACATATTCAGCATCGTTCTCGTGTTTGTCCCATCCGTAGAATTTTGACACATTGGGGGCAATCTTCGGATAAACATAGGCCTTTGCAGATCCGTGATACATCTGCTTTAAAAATGAACGGGTTTCATCATTCCACTGAGAGCGGTATCCTACCCACTGCTGACCTTCTCCGCCTTTGATCATATCGTAATTATCCTTCATTTCATTAAGACTTGACTCCCAGTCTGAACAGTTAGTATCTGTTGTGCTGTCGAGTCCTTTACAAAATCCCGCCTTTGCATCGGAAAGAAGATCCTGCCATGTATAATTCTTTATTTTCTGAAACTGGCGGTAACTCTCTCTTGCAAGATCAATTGTCTGGTTCCCGGCATCAAGAATTGCCTTAAGTTGTGTAATGGTTTCAGCCAGATAAAACACCTGAATCACTTCTTCAGTGAGAATTGCGGTTAAGGTGGCGTTCTCCTCCCCGAAAATTGAAGCGTGAAGGGAAAAATTCAACATCACAAAAACCATCAAAAAAGCCGCAATTTTTCTGAATTGTTTCATTTTGTAATCCGCAAAAAGTTGAAAAAACGGGTTTCGGGCGGTTATATTATAATTTAGGTGTTATTACAAGAAATAATAATTAGAGATTAATCTTTTGGGGAGGGGAATTGGTGATGAGCGAAGGGAAAAAAGAGTTGTTTTTAATACAGCAAAGCACTTCATTATGTTGAATAAGTCAATTTTTCTTTTTTGGAAGATCAATGTTTTTAAGATGTTGGGGATTTAAGACAACACAATAGATATTGTGTTGTGGTGGGGAAAAACCGTTCTAAAAAGCTGAAACGACGTTTTTCGGGGAATGGGCAAAAAAGGGCAATTCAGGATGAAAGAGTTTTATTCCTCAAACGGGCAGACACCTTCTTCTTTGCAGTAGCATTCCCAGTCACGCAAGGTAAATGAAACTGAACCTTTATATATCTGCCATTTTTCAGTGAATGTTGCATAAGCCATATCCTGAAGCATCCAGTCATGAGTGACGGGGCAGTATGATTTGTTTTTATCAAAGCGGTACCAGCAGCTCATAAAACCATTAAATTCCTCACTATATGAGGTGTGCATCAGCAAGTTTCCTTTAACTTTTTCTGTCTGAAAACGGTGATTGACTTTTATTTCTCTGTATTCAGGTTCTTTTCCTTCCGGAAATTTGACTTCCACCAGATTAAGGGGTGCACTGTGTAGATAATAAATCAGCCTTGTTTTATCATCTTCATCTATTCTCGGGCTGTGACCAAGTTCATATCCTCCTTCATCAAGTTTTCTGGTTACTCTTGTGCAGTCATTATAACTTTTTGGATATTTACTCATGTCACAATAAAACACCTGTCTGTCATTGACTCCATCATTGATTATAAATGATAGCCGGTCATCAACTATGTTTCCTTCCTGAACTTTACCTATATTCAGACTGTGCCATTCCCAGTTGTCCGCTTTTGCATATTTTATATCACATGAGCCGTTAGGCCCTTCGCACACCTGAATCAGAGCCCAATCCTTTCCAACAAAAGGAGGTCTTGAAAAATAGGCATTGTGCTTCTCATTGTCATAAATAAATTCGTAGTAATATTTATTATCTTTCTTAGATATGGAAACAACATAGGATTTAAACTCAGGGTTATCTTTAGGGTATGAATCAAAAACAGAAACCACATATCTTCCTTTATTAAAAAATAGCGGTGCTTTTTTCTGACCTAAAGCCATGTAATCATCTTTTTCAGGGTCATACTCCACAACTCTCCCTGAATGATATAAACCTGCTCCAAAAACCCCATCACTCATCCCATGTGTCCAGACATCTCCCGAATCAGCACTAAATCCACCAACTGTAATGTTTCTGTCACAAACTGTTTTCAGTCCGGTTTCTATGCTTGTATCCATATCAGGCAGTTTACACGGCCATGGATAACATTCTCTTTCCAGATATTGCCCAGGATTATTCTTTTCCGCCTCAAGGTAAACCTGATATTCTTCCCAGTTGTCCCATTCCCAGATGTTTCTAACACACTGAGGATCTGTTTCTGTTGGGGTGTCACATCCGGGACGGCAGAATGTCGGCTTTCCGTCCTTATCTTTGAACGGAAAGTTTGTCTTGATTGTGTTTTCGTTATACCTGAGATCAAGACATGGAACAGCTGTGTCAGCATCTGTGTTAGCATCTATGTCAGCATCAATGTCCGGCTGTTCAGTATCAATTTCAACAGTATCGGGATCAGGAACTGGGGTGTCAACATCTGTGATCCCTGAATCTTTATCATTAATGTCAGCATCAGTTTTCGGCTTATCTGAGTTGCAAGCCGAAAGTGCCATTAGAATCAATATAATTAGCACATTACGCATGTTTACCACCCATCCGTTGAACAGTTGCTTTCATTATAACCGTTACAGGTGGAATTACAATATGCTGTGCCGCTTACATAAGATGAACTTATCGTCGTGCATGCAACTGAATTTCCGTCACAGAGTTCTCCGGGTTCAACAACACCATTTCCGCAATAGCTTGGAACATCATTGAGTGTGGAGAGTTGTACATTACTTCCGTCAGGGATGTATGTCCAGCCGTTATAAACATGGTTTTCCTGCATTTCTCTCATGTCACCGTCAAGAGGATAATAGTTAAAGTATGTGTCGGGTCTTCCTTCAAAACGGTATTCATATCCGTCACAGGAGAGATAAAAGCCACCGTGATCTGTGGTAAGTTCGCCAGTGTAACATTCCGCATATTCATAAGCTTTAAGATTAAGTGTATCAACATCCCTGATATGGAGTCCCGCACTCCAGAACGATGATCTGTAAAGCGCTATTTCCCCGTTCGCTATGGCAAAATCAAGCACTGAATCAATATTGACATAAGCAAGACGGGTAAATGTTTCCTTGTCCCGGATGTTTATTCCGTTATCATCGCCGACATAGAGCTTGTCATTGTAAAGCTGTATTCTGTACTGGTAGTTATAGCTTGTGGCAAAGAAAAATAATGAAGTAAGTGTATCAGGGTTTGCTGTATCAAGTTTGTAAATACCTCCGCTTGTTGCGGCATACATTATATCGTCATCAACCACTTCAAGGTCATAGACTATTCTGCCGCCTGTCGAGAATGTTGATTTAAGGACAAGGGCGTTCGGATCAGAAATGTCATAAACCTTTATTGAATTATTCGTTCCCACATAGAGCCGGTCACCTTTTCCTGCAACGCTGTAGATCGTTGAACCGGTTGCAAATGATCTGTACCACGGATGCGTGAAGGGCATACATTCACCGGACATTTCAAGTCCGCCTTTTACTATGTTGTCTGTTTCGTTGAGGCAGTAGGTGTCAGCTTCGATATATTCTACTTCAGTGACCGGAATATCAATATAACTGATTATTATTTCAGATACATTCACAGCTTCAGGGTTGTTGATCGTGAAAGCAGGGTGTGTTACATTGCCGTCTATAATTGGATTTGCAATAACAAGTTTTCCATCTATCAACTGAGTAATAGCTTTCCTGAAATCTCCGACAAGAGAGAAAGGAACTTGTGTCCACTCCTCACTTTCGGTGTCAAAACGCCATATATCGGTCATACTTTCAGAGAGATAACCTTCTCCGCCTGTGAGGAAAATATACTTCCCGGCTTTTCCCGTATTAAGTATATTTCTTGAAGGAGGATTCAATCCTTCGATTTCAGTCAGAGTATTATTTTCGGTGATTTTGTATGTTTTTACAGCTTCATTGGCACGGGAAGTGCCGATCAAATAAATGGAACCCGCAACTTCCATCATTTTGATTTTCTCGACATTATCTTCAACAAGTTCAGGAATATCAAATTCCTGAATGGTATAAACAGGATAAGGAGTGTCGCAAACATTAGAGATCATGAAGACAAAATCCGGCGGAATAACTTTTATAAGTTTCAGTACATTATCTGAAAGACCGATAAAATACAGAACACCGTCTCTTTCAGTTGCAGATTTAACACTTTGGATGCTGCTGTCCCAATTACTGATTACCCCAATCTTGTTCCAGTCAGCTCCACTTGCACTTGTGTTAAACCGGAGCTCGTGTTCCGCTGTTGCATCAAGTGATCTGGTGGTTACAGCGATCATGTTCTGATCCCCGACTTCCGCAATTATATTCATGTTTTCCGGCAGATAAAACTGCTGTGCTGAAAAATTATAGCCGCCCTGAACCGTTTCAATCAAAGACCAGCGTCCGAGATTGTCTTTTTCAGCTTCAGGCAGAGGCATTCCATCTTCTCCGAAAGCAAACTGTCGTGCGATATTAAGGTAACATGTATTACAATATTCAATCTCCGGAATATCAATTCTCTTCAATCCCTCCAACTTCATTCCAATATGAATATTCTTAAAGAAATATTTTTCTGCCTGCTCAATTAAATAAAATAAATTTCCTTCAAACTCTTGCATATCTATACTAATGGTTGTATCTTCAGATCCAAAAATAGCACATCTCAGTTTAGCATTTCTAAAAAAATTCTGAGGTTTTTTCCCAAAAAGAATAACTCCAGCATTAGTAATTTTCCCTTCTTTATATAATTCATACAACATTTGATTTTTAGCCAAA
>CAYPNO010000192.1:0-4896 GCA_964411865.1 uncultured Desulfuromonas sp.
GCTGCCGCCGATGTCGTTGGAAATCCCGATCCCTTCAATGGTGGCGTAGATGTGATCCGCGTCGCGGAGCGCGTCAGCAGTGCGTTTGAGCACCACCATGCCGGAGCCTTCACCAACCACGAGGCCGTCACCATTCTGGTCAAACGGAGAACAGGTGCCAGTGGGGGAGAGGGCACGCAGCTGCGAAAAACCCATCTGGGTGTAGAGAGAATCTGGGCGCGCCACGCCACCGGCGAGCATCATATCCGCCCGTCCGCTGCGCAGCTCTTCCACTGCAAGTTTCAGCGCATACAAGGATGAGGCGCAGGCGGCATCCAGGGTAAAGCAGGTGCCTCCAAGCCCCAGCGCTTGCGCCAGTACCGCCGCGGGCAGCCCGGTCATAAACCGATTGAGCGCGTTAGTAGCGCTGGGTGTAACCTCGCACCCACAGATCTGTTCACTTAAGGTACGCCCAAGATAATCCTGCGCCAACCGCGCAGTGGCCTGTGTGGGTAAAGCCAGATTGCCCGCGATCACTCCGATGCGCTCCCGCGAGTCGGGGAGGGAGGCGAGATCAAAAAAGGCTTGAGTGCCTGCATGCAGCAAGAGTTGGAACACGGGGTCAAGCTGCTGCACCAGTTCAGGGTCAATATGCAGGCGCGCGTAATCGAGATGGACGCTACTTTGCTCTACAAAACAGGCGCGTCGCGAATAGACATGGTCGGCCAACCCTTTTTGCGGTGCGTACGCCTGCTCCAATGGCAGAGCCCAACGCCCGAGCGGAGGCTCGGCTGCCGTGTTGATTCCAGAATTTACGATATTCCACAGAGCTTCTGGATTCTGTGCTTGCGGGAAAATACCGCCTATACCGACAATGGCTATTGAAGAGGTTGATTTCATCGGATTCCACATTCTTGTATTTATAATCACAGTTTTTAATCACAGCATTACTTTAGGTGAGAACTCTTATGTATTTACTCTGACAATATATGATACGAAATATTCTACACAAAACGCCCCTTATACTACAATCTGCATCAGTTTGGAACCCACGCGCGCCTCAACAGAATATCTGTTGATGAGCACGTCGTTTCACTCCTTTGCCCAGCCTACGGTAGATGAAGTCGTAAGATGGGCAAAAACCAGCGTGCCCATCACAAATGACTGTAAAGATTGTAGTTGGAATTGACAACAAAGCTGCCCATAAACTATAGTTGCGAATTTGGTCAGGGTGCTGTGACTAAGTAACTAATCAGACATTGATTTTGGCCACTGCTGTGCGCGCATAGACACCTGCACACCAGCGCCAGCATGCACATGTACTCCATATTTAACCAGCACCACAACCTGGAAATCTGAGAGGATACATATTGTCCATGAAGCGTGAAATCTTATCCGGTAATGAAGCCATCGCGCGCGGCGCGTACGAGGCTGGAGTCAGAGTAGCTGTGGCTTACCCCGGCACCCCGAGCACGGAAATTCTGGAAAATACCACCAGTTACCCCTCCATAAATTCGTCTTGGGCTCCCAATGAAAAAGTGGCCCTTGAGGTGGGGATCGGCGCATGCTTCGGCGGTGCCCGTAGCCTGGTGGCCATGAAGCACGTCGGAGTAAACGTCGCCGCTGACCCCTTGTTCACCCTGTCTTACACTGGGGTTAATGGTGGGCTGGTGCTGGCTGTTGCCGATGACCCGGAGCTGCATTCATCCCAGAACGAGCAGGACAGCCGTCACTACGCCCGAGCCGCCAAAGTCCCCATGTTTGAGCCAGCCGACAGCCAGGAAGCCCTTGATTTTACCCGCCTGGGCTTTTCTGTGAGTGAGCAGTTCGACACCCCGGTGTTTCTGCGCACCACCACGCGTATCTCCCACTCCAAATCGATTGTCACCCCGGGTGAACCACTGACCGGACTACCAGAACCGAAACTGGAGAAAAATCCGCCTAAATTTGTGATGCTCCCCGGTAATGCACTTAAGCGTCATTGTATAGTGGAAGAGCAGCTTGAAGCCTTAGCCACGTGGGCCTGTACCCAGCCATTTAATCGGGTGGAAGAACGCAGTGCCAAGGTTGGGGTGATCACCGCCGGAATTTCGTACCAGTATACGCGCGAGGTGCTGCCGGATGCTTCCGTCTTGAAACTCGGGCTGGTGTATCCATTGCCCAAGCAGCTCATCCGCGATTTTGCAGCCAAATATGAAACCTTGTATGTCATTGAAGAGCTCGAGCCCTTTATTGAAGAGCAGGTGCAGGCAATGGGGATTGAGGTGATTGGCAAACAACGCCTGTCGCTGTGTGGCGAGCTCACCCCCGGACGAATAAATCGAGACCTGCTGGATATAGACATCCCGGTACATTTCACCCCCGAAATTGAGCTCCCGCCACGGCCGCCAAACATGTGCCCAGGCTGCCCGCACCGTGGGGTGTTCTACGCCCTGAATCGCCTGAAGGCGTTTGTTGCAGGGGATATCGGCTGTTACACCCTTGGTTTTATGCCTCCACTATCTGCCATGGATACCTGTGTGTGCATGGGGGCCAGTGTTGGCAATGCCACCGGTCTGAACAAGGTGCTCAGCAAAGAGGAGAGGCAAAAGGTTGTCGGGGTTATTGGAGATTCCACCTTCCTGCATAGCGGCATCAACGGCCTTATGGATATGGTGTACAACAACTCCACCGCTACCCTCATCATCCTGGATAACCGCATCACCGCCATGACCGGTAGACAGGAGAATCCAGCCTCCGGGTTTACCCTCACGGGCGCATCCAGCCAAGTGGTAGACCTTGAGCAGCTGTGCCGCAGTGTTGGGGTTAAACATGTGCGTGTCGTCGATCCTTGGGATATGGAACTGACCCAAAACGTCATTAAGGAAGAGATGGAGCGCGAAGCGCCCTCGGTGGTGATTACCCGTGGACCCTGTGTGCTGATCAAGCGCGATATGGGACAGCGCAAACCGGCGCTGACTATCGACGCAGATAAATGCACCGGGTGTAAAGCCTGCCTGCGTATCGGTTGCCCGGCCATAGAATGGCAAGCCGAGCAAAATGTGGCGTACGTAAACGAGTTGCTGTGTGTCGGCTGTGGCATCTGCGATCAACTGTGCAAATTTGATGCGTTCAGCTCTACGGCTGATAAGGCTGACAAGGGAGGAAAATCCAATGGCTGATACAGTAACCAACATACTCCTGGCTGGGGTAGGCGGGCAGGGGATTCTTCTAGCCAGTGAAGTTCTCTCTGAAGTGATGATGCTGGCCGGCTACGACGTAAAAAAGAATGAAATCCACGGCATGTCCCAGCGTGGCGGCAGTGTGGTATCGCATGTGCGTTTTGGTAAAAAGGTTTATTCGCCGATTATTCCTGAGGGAGAAGCGGATATCCTGTTCGGGTTTGAACTCCTGGAAACCTACCGTTATCTGCCACTGTTGGCCGAGCACGGCAGCGTAATTGTCAATCGCCTAAAGCTGATGCCGCCGTCGGTCGCCATCGGGCAGCAAAACTACCCGCAAGACCTGGAGGGGCACATCGCGCGCCAGGTAGATAAGAGCGTGATTGTGGATGGCCTCGAACTGGCACTCCAAGCTGGCGATGCGCGCACGATTAATACGGTACTCCTTGGAGCGTTATCCAATATGCTGCAGGTAGATATGCAGCTATGGACCGAAGCGCTGCGCAAAATGGTGCCACAAAAAACCCTGGAGCAGAATCTCAAGGCGTTTGAACTCGGTCGGGCTAACTCTGCCACCGGTCTGGCAAAATAAATAGGTGATTGCGTATGCTCTGGAATGACGAATTTGAAACCCTGCCGCGTGAAGCTATCGAGGCTCTGCAGCTAAAACGCCTGCAGCAAACCCTGGCGCGGGTGTGTGCGACGGTACCTTTTTATAAGCACCACTTCGCCAACGCGGGGATTACCCCGGGGATGGTGCGCACCCTCGATGATCTGCGCCGGCTCCCCTTTACCCTGAAACAGGATATGCGCGACAACTATCCCTACGGGCTTTTTGCGGTACCGCTGGATCAGATTGTGCGTATTCACGCTTCATCCGGCACCACCGGGAAGCCGACGGTGGTGGGTTACACCAAGCGCGATATCGACAACTGGGCCGAGTTGATGGCGCGCTCCTTTGTTGCCGCCGGCGCCACCAGAGGCGATGTGATCCACAACGCCTATGGCTATGGCCTGTTTACCGGCGGATTAGGTGCCCATTACGGCGCCGAGCGTCTCGGCGCTTCGGTTATCCCCATGTCCGGAGGGAATACCCAAAAACAGATGATGATTATGCAGGATTTTGGCTCCTCGGTGATCACCTGCACCCCGTCATACAGTCTGTATCTGGCCGAAGCCCTGCAAGAGAGCGGCATAGAACGGAGCAACCTTAAACTGCGCATCGGCATTTTAGGTGCCGAACCCTGGAGCGAGGAGATTCGCACCGAGATCGAACGCAATCTGGGGATAAAGGCTATCGATATCTACGGCCTCTCTGAGATCATGGGCCCCGGCGTCGCCATCGAATGTATCGAAGCTCAGCACGGCCTGCATATCTGGGAAGATCACTTCATCCCCGAGATTATCGACCCGGAAAGTGGCGAAGTACTCCCAGACGGCGACAGGGGCGAGTTGGTCATCACCACCATCACCAAAGAGGGGATACCTCTCATTCGGTATCGCACCCGTGACATCACCCGCATCATCGCGGAACCCTGCATCTGCGGGCGCACCCATCGACGTTTAGAACGGATGAGTGGCCGTTCCGACGATATGCTCATCATTCGCGGGGTAAATGTATTTCCGTCCCAGATCGAAAGTGTGCTGTTTTCCATAGATGGAGTTGAACCCCACTATCAGCTTATCGTTGATCGTGAAGGAACGCTGGATACGCTGGAAGTACAGGTAGAGGTGAACGAAGAGACCTTCTCCGATG
>CAYPNO010000193.1:0-4887 GCA_964411865.1 uncultured Desulfuromonas sp.
ATACCAGGTGTTGGAGCGTTACTGAAGCGAAGTGGAGGAAGGTGCGAGGATGACGGGAATTGTTTGGCGAAAAATGTAGGGGCAATTCATGAATTGCCCTGCCTATGTGTGGATGCGCGGACACGGGCGATTCGTGAATCGCCCCTTGTAGCAGAGGGGGGCGGGCGCAATGCGCTCATTGTGAGCGTTTTTAAGGGCGATATGCGGAAGTGTGCAGGTGAATGAAAGTTGGCCGGGTAGGGGCACGGCATGCCGCGCTCTTGCGATTACTGCTGATTTGTAGAGTTGTGGCCTTCTTCGTTGGTCATGAAAGGGGCACCATTTTTCCATATCACTGCGTATTGCCCTAAGCGGCGTTTTTTATCCAGTGCATCAGACACAGCTTTTTGCAGCGACTCCAAAATGATCTGACTTTCTTTGGATGGAGATTTTCTAAATGATTCTGTCAAGTAGTCGTTCATGTAGTCGCCTCTAGCAAGAGTTGATAGTTACCGCGATTAAGTATATCACGAGTTGTGCCCTTTTGTTCAAAAACCAGTATTGGTGCTTCTCCGTCATTCATAAAGCACAGGCAGCGATCTACTCTGTGGCTGAATTCATTTAGTAGGTTTGACAGGCTGCGCGGGAAGCGCCTTTCAATGTCATGGGTGGGAATATTGTGGCCTCCGTGCCCGACTCTTTCTGCAACTCGCAGTTTTGACATTTCGACACTGGGCAAAGCCAGATAAATAAGTTCCACAGCCCAACCTGAATTTTTTAACTTGTCGATTAGGCGCAAATAACTGCGACCAGCAAGGGTTGTCTCAAAGGCGAAGTCCTGACGTTTTGTGATGCGCCCCTCAATTTCTTTGAGAAATATCCGGCTAGCGGAAAGAAGTTCCCGATTTGGTGCAAAAGGAGAAAGTCCTGCGGCGATTAGGTCCGCATTTATGAAGTAGGTGCATTCCACTTTTGGCAAGTACTCCATAGCGAAAGTAGTTTTGCCTGCACCATTTGGTCCTGCGATGATCCAGCACGTTGGCATAGTAAATATTGCTCCATTACAAACTCAATTAGCGCGTTTGAGAATTTTATCGGTTGAGCACTACAGTATACCAGATGTTGGAGCGTTACTGAAGCGAAGTGGAGGAAGGTGCGAGGATGACGCGAGTGGTTTGGCGAAAAATGTAGGGGCAATTCATGAATTGCCCCTACGGTGTAAACCTCCAGAGGTGAAGGTTTTACTTAAACTTTGACTTTACCCACAATCTTGCCTTAGATTCTGACCTTAAACCAAGCGGATGGATTGCACCATTTACCAGCACGCTATAATTTCTACCGCTGACCTTACGACTTCATACCTACAAAGAAGCACAAAAGGAACACACTTGATGTCTGAACCCAAATTACCGTTGCGCTCCAATATCGCCGCTATGGCTGGATATGTCCCGGGAATGCAACCCCCTAACGCGCATGAATGGATCAAGCTCAATACCAACGAAAACCCATACCCACCCTCGCCGCAGGTGGCCAGGGCGATAAGCGCTGAACTGGAGCACGCGGGGGCCAATCTGCGCTTCTACCCCGATGCCGGCAGCGTACGTGCGCGCGCCCTTGCCGCCGAACTCTATGGCTATCCGCCTGAATGGGTGATCATGGCCAATGGTTCCGATGAACTGCTCAACAACCTGATTCGCGCCTTTGCCGACCCCGGCGATGAAGTGGCTTTTGTCGAGCCTTCATACACCTACTATTCCACCTTGGTGGAGATTCAAGGGGCGACCCCGCGCTCTTTTGGTCTGGATGCCAACCACAATTTGGCCGATTTTCCGGATAATTACAGCGGCAAAATCTTTTTTCTCACCAGTCCTAACGCACCCCTGGGGTTTTCTTTCAGCCGCTCCACCATTGCCGATTTGGCCACGCGCTGCAGCGGGATGCTGGTGGTGGACGAAGCCTACGCCGATTTTGCCGCCACCAACGCCATGGACATGGTGCGCGAATATCCCAACCTGGTGGTTACCCGCACCTTCTCCAAAAGCTATGCCCTCGCCGGAATGCGTCTGGGGCTGGCGGTAGCGCATCCGCAGGTGATAGCCGCGCTGGATAAAATACGCGATCATTACCACCTCGACCGTCTCGCCCTGTTAGCCGCAGAAGCTGCCCTGCAGGACCAAGCATGGTTGCGACAGCACACCGAGCTGATCTGCGCCACCCGCACCGCTTTCAGTGCCGCGCTGGAGCGTGGCGGCTACCATGTGATCCCCTCACAGGCCAACTTCGTATTCGCCGCTGCGCCGGATGGCGATGGCGAACAGATTTATTCCCTGCTGAAACAGCACAAAATTCTGGTGCGCTATTTCAGTGCGCCCAACCTGCGCCATGGAGTGCGTATCTCCATCGGCACCCCCGAGCAGATGACGGCGGTGCTCAAGGTTCTGGGGCTAAAATAAATAAATTCAAGAAAGCAAACACTTTATCTGGGCAGAAAGTTTCAACACCATGTCTCAAGCACCTCTTTTAACCACTACCCCTGCAGTGGCCGATCTTGGCCATGCCCTCAGTCAGCATAAGATCATAGCCGTCGACCTCGAAGGCGACTCCATGCACTCCTATCAAGAAAAGGTATGCCTGCTCCAGTTTAGCTGGGGGGAAGAAACCGCTCTGGTTGATCCCCTTGCAGGTGCTGACATCAATGTGTTGAAGGGCCCGCTGGCCGATCCGCACATCTGCAAGATTTTTCACGCCGCCGATTACGATATTCGCTGCCTCGCGCGCGATTTCAATATTCAGATTAATGGCCTGTTTGACACCATGACGGCGGCGCAGCTTCTGGGAGAGCCCAAGGTGGGGCTGGGAGATATCCTGCACAAGTATTTCGGCCTCGAACTGGACAAAAAATATCAGCGCGCCGACTGGTCCGCACGTCCGCTTTCCGTCGCCATGCTTCACTACGCCGCCGAAGATACGCGCCACCTTAAAGAATTGATGGATATCCTGCACCAGCAACTCCAGGACAAAGACCGCCTGTGGTGGGCCGAAGAAGAATTCCGCCAGCTCGAGCAGGTGCGTTTCTCCCCCCCAACGGGGCCAGCCTGCCTGCAGGTCAAGGGTGCGGCGGTGTTGCAACCGCGTCAACTCGAAACCCTGGAACAGCTCCTGCGCTGGCGAGATGTTCAGGCGTGTAAACGTGATTACCCAGTGTACAAGATTCTCCCCAACCATGCACTGCTGGCGCTCGCCGCCGCCATGCCACAAACAGAAGACGAGCTCAATAAGGTCGATGTTGTTCCGGCCAAACTGCGTCAGCGTTTCGCCCCTGCCATCCTAGAAAGTGTAGCGGCAGCCATGATGTGTCCGCAGGAGGAATTGCCTGTGGCCCCGCAGCGTCAGCGCCGTGAAGTTGACCCAGAAGCCGAAGAGCGTTTTAAAAAGCTCAAGCAGTGGCGCAGCGGTAAAGCCAAGGAGCTCGAGCTTGACCCCGGTATTTTAATAAACAACAATATTCTCAACCAGATTGCGCACCAGGTGCCGCAAGCTGATGCCGATCTTAGTACCGTTAGAGGGATGCGTCATTGGCAGCGCCAGGTGCTTGGGCAGGAACTCCTTGCGCTAGTTTAGCTATTGAATACCTAGCGACTATTTGATCGACAGGGCAAGGTTGGCGGCAATGGCATCGCTATGCAGCAGCTCGAAATTGATATCGGGGCATTGCTCCCTGCAGCATTCCATCCAATCCGGGTTCAGCGTGACGTTATGGCTCAGATATACAATCTGTGCATATAGCCCATTCTCCTCTGCCGCCGCAGGGTTTTTGTAGAAGCGGATTGCAGTATATATCGCGCTCGGAAGGTTCCAGCGCCGCGCCAGCAGCGCTCCGGTGTTCTGGTGTATTTTCTCTACCTGTGCGTCTACATCGTGATCTTGTACTTTTGCATCCGCAAATAGTTGGATTAGGGCCGCTTTGCCGATGTTGTGCAGCAGCGCACACGTGTAAGCCAGTTGGGAATCTGCACCAAGCTGTGCGGCAATCTGTTCCGCCAGCAATGCACAGTTTAAAGCATGTTGCTGCACCTGAGCGATCACCTCAGGTTGATGCGCCCGTTGTGCCGTGACGGCTTTTGCGCGAATAATCCCGCAGATATGCTCCGGGGAATAAAGACGCTCAGCCGCGCTTAAAGATAAAGATTGATGCTCCATTGAACGTGTCCCGGCATTGATGACGCGCAGCACGTAAGCCGTAAGCACTTGGTCCGTGTATGCTATTTGGAGAATTTCCTTACTTTGTGCGTTATCCCATAGTTTTTCCAGTTTTGTTATGAGTTGGGTAAGCAAGGGCATGTGAAAAGAGGCTGTAGCAATTTTTTGCGCCACCATGCGTAGAATCTGTTCATCGCCAGAGCTGTTTTCCCTCCCAGCCTGCAATACCGCGGCAATAATATCTTCATCAAGGATTGTTACTGGGCCATCCGCTACCTCGTCAGGCAGTCCGGCGCTAAATTCAAAAGTTCCGCTTGTCCAAGAAGTGATGTCAGCCACAGTCGTAAGGGCTAACTGTGACATCACCATGGCTAGATGTGGTTGGTCAAAAATGTTTTTCTCCAGCAGACTGGTAGTAAACCCGACAGCGTGACGTTGGCTATCCTGCAGTAGGGCTTTCGCCTCGGAGGTGGTGAGTTCACCTCTGCTAATCAAGAACTCCGCCAGGCGCTCACCGCTCTTGTTTGACGCAATATATACAAGCGTACCGGCGTCAAAATACATCTTTTTTTCCATCCCCGCGCGGAAAACGCTCAGGGTGCCAGTGCACTGTTGTAATTTGCATTGGCGCAGGATTTCCTGCAGGGATATCTGGGAGAGTGAGCCACTGGTAGTGAGCATATATATTCTCCTAACTTGTCTGGTTTG